>CAIRXZ010000312.1 GCA_903882645.1 uncultured Acidobacteriia bacterium
AGCCCAAAGGCAACAAACTCAGCAGTAATCCCCAACTTTCGTCGGCCGCGTTTTCCATGCTTCCGCACCCTGAAATCAGAGTACGCAAAAAATGAATAGAAGTCAATCATTATCTTAGCGCTTATGGGGGTCCGCCCCACCGGCTTATTACTGCATAGAATCAATTCGTACAACGAAGCCGGCAGTTTTCTCAGAAGAATCTTCGCGGATGCGCTCCGCCAGGGCCGCAGCTCCGTCTTCTGTGCTCTCGGCCCCCACCAGAACATGCCACAGGTTGTCGGCGCGCTGGACGAGGCGCGCCGCGCCGTAGCGCGCGGCCATTTGCGCGCGCAGGCGATCCGCATTCGAGCGCTGCGCGAAGGCGCCAACCTGGACTGCGAAACGCGCGGGCGCGGCGATTCCGGGCGAACGGATCACCTCCAGGCGGACGCGCGCGATTCCGGGGCCGATCATGTCGATGGCGCGGGCGGCGGCGTGGGAGAGGTCTATGATGCGCCCGCGGGCGAACGGACCGCGGTCGATGATTCGCACCTCGACGCTCTTCTCGTTCGTCAGGTTCACCACCACCCGCAGCCAAGTGTCGAAGGGCAGCGTGCGGTGGGCCGCGGTCATCTTCTCCATGTCATAGATCTCGCCGTTCGCGGCCGGCCGGCCGTGGTAGGGATGCCCGTACCAACTGGCCACGCCGGTTTCGCTGTAGCCGGGGCGCGGAACGACCGAGGGCGCAGGCAGGCGGGCGCGTTTCTTGTGCCCGCAACCGGAGGCAGCCAAGGCGGCCAGGGCTGCCGCCAGAAGGCCCACCCGTAAGGATCGCGGCATTGCTCGATTATGCCATGCCCGCCGGCAGTGGCATGGAAGCGAGGCCATGAAGAACGTCCCCGCCGGGCCGGTCTCCCGGCCTGCCGCAGGCCTTGATCGGCGTAGTGTGCTGTGCGATCTGATACGATAAAGCATCTGGCGGGGGTGTAGTGTTTCTCATCACTCATAGACTGCAACTGGGTCCAACGACCTTCCTTTGGGACGTGGAAGCGCCCGATGTGGCGCGCGCGGCCCGTCCCGGACATTTCGTCATGGTTCGCATCGACGAGCGTGGAGAGCGGATTCCGCTGACCGTGGCGGATTTCGACGCCGCCCGGGGGACCGTCACCGTGGTCATCCAGGCGGTTGGGAAAACCACCTTCGAGATGATGACCCTTCGCCAGGGCGATTTCCTGCTGGACTTCATCGGGCCGCTCGGCCTGCCCAGCCAGATCCGCAAGCTCGAAGGCACGGTCGTGCTGGTGGGGGGCGGCCTCGGCGTGGCGCCCGTGTTCCCCCAATTGCGCGAGTACAAGGCCATGGGCAACCGCACCGTATCGGTGCTGGGCTTCCGCACCCGGGACCTGGTGTTCTGGGAAGACCGCTTCCGCGAATTCAGCGACGAGCTGATCGTCACCACCGACGACGGCAGCTACGGCCGCCGCGGCTTCGTCACGCACGCGCTGGCGGACGTGCTCGCCAAGGAAAAGGACGTCCGCGAAGCCGTGGCCATCGGCCCCATCCCCATGATGAAGGCCTGCGCGGAGACTACCCGGCCGTTCGGCGTCCCGACCATCGTCAGCCTGAACTCGATCATGGTGGACGGCACCGGCATGTGCGGATCCTGCCGCGTGACGGTGGACGGCAAGATGAAGTTCGCCTGCGTGGACGGCGCGGATTTCGACGGCCATCTGGTCAACTTCGACGAGTTGGCCCTCCGCCAGAAGCGCTTCGAGCGCGAGGAAAAGGCGTCGCTCGAAAGGTTCCGCAACGAGTCGGCGAAGCTGGCTTCCATGCGGGGCAGGAACGGCGGCGGGACGGCGATGCCGGCGCTGTGCGACCTGCCGGAGCCGGCGCCGGCCGGCCCGGAAGCGCGCCTGCCCAAGAACATCAAGACCATTCCGCCCGAGCGCGCGCCCATGCCGCACCAGAGCGCCGAAGAGCGGCGGCATAATTTCAAGGAAGTGGCGCTCGGTCTCGACCTCCAAGGCGCCTTGCATGAAGCCGAGCGCTGTATCCGCTGCAAGAAGCCGCGCTGCGTGCCGGGCTGCCCGGTGGGAATCGATATCCCCGGTTTCATTGCGGCGCTGGCGCAAAAGGACATCCAGCGTTCCTACCAGATTCTGAAAAGCACCAACGCGCTGCCGGCGGTGTGCGGGCGCGTCTGCCCGCAGGAAACGCAGTGCGAGATCACCTGCGTGGTGGGCGCGAAGTTCCAGCCGGTGGCGATCGGCCGGCTGGAGCGGTTCGTCGCCGATTGCGCGCTGGGGCGCGGCTGGGACCAGCCGGTGGAGATCCCGGCCACGGCCCGGAAGAAGGCTGCCATCATCGGCTCGGGGCCGGCCGGCCTGGCGTGCGCGGGCGAGTTGGCGCGCAACGGGGTCAAGGTCACGGTCTTCGAGGCGCTGCACGTGGCCGGCGGCGTACTTAAGTACGGCATTCCCGAGTTCCGCCTGCCGGACATGATTATCGACGCGGAAATCGAGAACCTCAAGAAGTCCGGCGTGGAGATCCGGGTGGACACCATCATCGGAAAGCTGTTCACCATTCCGCAGTTGCTCGCCCGGATGGGTTACGATGCGGCGTTCGTGGGAACCGGCGCGGGGTCTCCCAAGTTCATGGGCATTCCCGGCGAAGCGTTCAACGGCGTTTTCTCGGCCAACGAATTCCTCACCCGCGTAAACCTGATGCGCGGCTACCGGCAGCCGCTCTACGACACCCCGGTGGGCATGGGGAAACGCGTCGCGGTGGTGGGCGCCGGAAACACCGCCATGGATGCCGCGCGCGTGTCCTTGCGCATGGGCGCGGAGTCGGTTTCCATCGTCTACCGGCGCTCGCGGCGCGAATCTCCGGCGCGCGCCGAGGAGCTCGAGCACGCCATCGAGGAGGGCATCGACTTTCTCTGGCTCAACAACCCCGTCGAGATCCTGGGCGATTCCTCGGGCTGGGTCACCGGGATGAGGGTCCAGAAAATGGAGTTGGGTGAACCGGATTCCTCCGGCCGGCGGCGCCCCGTGCCCGTGGAAGGGTCGGAGTTTCTGCTCGACGTGGACACCGTCGTCTACGCGCTGGGCACCACCGCGAACCCCATCATCGCCCAGACCACCCCGGGGCTGAAGACCAATAAGTGGGGCTACATCGAAGTGGACGAACGCACCGGGATGACCTCGCTCCCCGGCGTGTTCGCGGGCGGCGACATCGTAACCGGCGCCGCCACCGTGATCCTGGCCATGGGCGCGGGGATGCGCGCGGCAAGGGGGATGATGGAATATATGGGAGTAAATAGCCATCAGCCATCAGCCGTCAGCCATCAGCTTGAATCGGCTGATAGCTGAGAGCTTGTCGAAACATGCAGGATTTCCACGAGCTGAAAGTATGGCAGAAGGCGCACGAGTTGACATTGGCAGTGTATCGCCTTACGGCATCTTTCCCCCGCGCGGAGTTGTATGGCTTGACGACGCAGCTCCGGCGATCGAGTTCCTCCATTCCAGCGAATCTGGCCGAGGGACGCGGGCGTGGCGGCGATGGCGAGTTCGCTCGTTTTTGTTCGATTGCGATGGGATCCGCCACCGAAACCGAGTACCATTTATTACTGGCGAAGGATCTGAACCTGATCAAACCAGAAGAGTTCAAGAAGGTCGCCGAACAAGTTACCGAGGTGAAGCGAATGCTAGCCGCGCTGTTGAAAAAGCTGAAGGCTGACGGCTGATGGCTGACGGCTATTAAAACGAGGCCCTCAAACTATGCCCAGTTCCTGTCCCAAGTGTCATCGCACTCTCGAAGAAGACGAGATCTGCTGCGCGCAGGTTCGCTACACCTGGCGATGCAAGAGCTGTTTCAAGCTCACCAGCGGCTTTGCCGTCCCGTACGGCAAGTGCTTTCTGTGCGGCGGCGAACTGGAGGTGATCCCGGGGCGCGACCTCGGCGATTCCATGCGCTTCAGCGCCATCCGCGACGCCGTGCAGTTCGAGCTGGACTCGTTCCATTTTTATAAGCTGGCGCGCGACAAGGCCGTCAATCCGGATCAGCGCGCCATCCTGGAGCGGCTCTACGAAGCCGAGCTGGATCACCTGCACGAGCTCGAGGAGAAGTACCACGCCCATCTCGACCGCTCGGTGGTGGAGTTATCCGCCGGCCAGGACAAGCTGCTCTCCAACTGGCTTTTCCGCGGCCTGAGCGTGACCGAGGATTCCGGCATGAAGGACCTCTACCGGACCGCCCTGGAGATGGAGCGCCGCACCCGCGACCATTTCCGCAAGCTGGCCCGCGAGCTCCCCGAGGGACTCGAGCGCGACGTCTGCGCCGAGCTGGCCGCCGAAGAAGAAGAGCACGTGGCCCTCCTCGAAGGGGAGCTGGAGCAGATCGCCTAACAAGCCCGGTGGGGCGGACCTCCCGGTCTTCCTTCCTGGCGGGGCGCGCGCCCTCGGGGGATAAGCGTAACCTGATGCGCCATCACCGCTATTATAGGGTTGGAGGCGAACTTGATTCCGCATTGGGATGTCGAACGCCGCAAAATGGTCGAATCCCAACTGCGCCGGCGGGCCATCCGGGACGAGCGCGTGCTCGCCGCGATGCTGGAGATTCCCCGCGAGCGGTTCGTGCCTCCCGAAGCGCGCCTCTACTCCTACGACGATGGCCCCGTCCCCATTGGCTGGGGCCAGACCATCTCCCAGCCCTACATGACCGCGCTGATGGCCGAGTCGCTCGAGCTCTCCGGCAGAGAGACCGTGCTGGAAATCGGCGCCGGCTCCGGATACGCCGCGGCCGTGCTGGGCGCGCTGGCCGCGCGCGTGGTGACCATCGAGATCGTGCCCGCCCTGGCCGGCATGGCTCGCGAGAATCTCCGGCGCGCGGGGCGCGATGGCAACGTCACCGTGGTTTGCGGCGACGGCTCGCTGGGGTACCCCGACTTGGCGCCCTACGATGCCATCTCCGTGGCCGCCGGCGCGCCGGATCTGCCCCCCGCGCTGCTCGGCCAGTTGAACGATCCCGGCCGCCTGGTGATTCCGGTCGGCGAGTGGGACGACCAGGAGTTGCGCGTCGTGGTCAAGCGTGGCGGCGCCGTCGATGAGCGGGTAGCGGCCATGTGCCGCTTCGTGCCGCTCCGCGGCAGCGAAGGATGGCGGTAGATGCGTCTGCGCACCGCCCAGAACCGGCTCAAAGTCGAGCACAGCATCATCGATGGCGTACGCGCCATCCTCGAGGATCTGCTGGCCTCGAATCCCGCCATCCGCTCGGTGATCCCAGGCGTCATCCGCCCCGTGCGCGACGCGCGGGGCAAGATGAAAGTGCGCGTGACCGTACCCACCCAGAACGGCTGGAAGGCCATCGCGTTGAGCGCCGGCGCGCGCCAGGAACTCTTCGTCAGCACGGATTTGAGCAAGGAAGATCTGGAGGCGGCTTTCGAGAAAGCGGGAGCTTCACCGGCCTGAGGCTGTGGCGCAGACACTTTGTCTGCCGTGCCGGAACCCGCCTGTCACGTCACAAGCTGTCCTCTTTCCTGTGCCTTTTGACGTACCATCAAAGAAGGAGCGCAGATCGTGGCGAGTCTCGATTGGTCACAATGCCCGGCCGTGGAGAGCATCCCCGGCAAGGTCAGCGGCGCATGGGTGTTCAAGGACACGCGGATGCCGGTCTCCATTGTGTTTGAAAACCTCGAAGCGGGGGCTACCATCGACGAAATCATGGAGTGGTTCCACCTCACGCGGGAGCAGATTGTGACCGTTCTTGAATTTGCCGCTCGAAGTCTCGACCCGTTCCCGCCTCCGCAGCATGGCGCCGCATCGACTGTAAATGCTTATCCTGCTTGACCACAGCACGCCAGCCCCGCTACGCTACGCCCTGAAAGGTCATGTGGTCGTCGAAGCGGTGGAACGCGGATGGGAGAGGCTTGCCAACGGCGCTCTGATCGATGCAGCCGAGACGGCGGGCTTCGAACTGTTTGTGACTGCCGACAAGAACATCCGGTATCAGCAGAACTTAACGAGCCGGAGAATCTCAATCGTCGCTCTGGGCAATGCGCAGTGGCCCGTCTTGCGCCGATACGTTGAAAGGGTCGTTGCAGCCGTGAATGCGGCCACTCCGGGCAGCTACGCCGAAGTGGACGTACCTTTCAAGTAAGACCGCGTGTTTCCCTGCCGCGCGCCGGCCTATCGCTCTCCCACGTGCAACGCCACAATCCCTCCCGTCATCAGCTCGTAGGACGCCTCGCGGAAGCCCGCGCGGCGCATGCCCTCCGCCAGCTCGGCCGGGCCGGGGAATCGCCTCACCGACTCGGGCAGGTACTCGTAGGCGTCGCGCGAGCCGGAAAGGGCGCCGCCGATCCACGGCAGAATGCGCCGCGAGTAAAAAGCGTAGAGCGCTCCGAAGGCGCGGTTGGGCGGCTGCGAGAACTCCAGAATCGCCGCCATCCCGCCGGGGCGCAGGACGCGGCGCATCTCTGCCAGACCGGCCGTGTAATTGGCCAGGTTGCGAAAGCCAAACGCGGCCGCGATCAGGTCGAGCGACCCATCGCGCAGCGGAAGGCGCAACGCATCGGCCTCAAACAATGCCGCGCGCGCGCCCCGGCGTTCGATCTTCGCGTGCGCGGCGGTCAGCATGGGATGGCAGAAATCGGAACCGAACGCGAGAGGTGGCTGCAAGGTGGGGCAGGCGCTTTCGACTGCCAATCCCTCCCTTTCCTTCGCCAGCGCCAGAAGCAGGTCGCCGGTTCCGCAGCAGATATCCAGAACCTGCGCGTCGGGCCGGTCCAGCACGCTTTTCAGACGCTGGACCGCGCGCGCCCGCCAGCGGCGGTCGATGTTGAAGGAGAGCAGGCGATTGGCCAGGTCGTAGCGGCGCGCCACGCGGCCGAACATGTCGCGCACCCACGCGGCGGCCTCCCGCTCGCCGTTCGCGCCCGGCGGGGCCGTGCCGTTCATAACAGGGCGAACCGGATGGCCTCCAGCGCCAGCCGCTCGTCCACGCCCGAAACAACCTCCGCCTCGCCGATCCGCGCGGGCAGCACGAAATGCACGTCGCCGCGGATGGTCTTCTTGTCGTGCGTGAGGCGCGCTAGAAGACTCCCGGCCGCGATCCCGCCAAGCGGCGGGATGGGGCCGTAGAGATCCAGGGTCTCGAGGATCTCCACGCTGTCCTGCGCCGAAAGATACCCGGTTCTTTCGGCCAGGAACGTCGCCGCGCGCATGCCGAACGCCACCGCCTCGCCGTGCAGGAACCGCGTGTAGCCGGTTTCCGCTTCGAGCGCGTGTCCGAAGGTGTGGCCGAAGTTGAGGATGCGGCGGAGGCCGCTCTCGCGCTCGTCGGCGGAAACCACCTCGGCCTTGATGCGAACCGCGTCCGCGATGATGCGGTCCACCGCCTCCGGCCGGCGCGCCAGCACGTCCGCGCTACGCTCCGCCAGAAACTGGAACAGGCTTGCGTCGCGAATCACCCCGGCCTTGACGATCTCGAAGAGCCCCGCCCGGTACTCGCGCGCGGGAAGAGTCTCGAGCGCCGCGGGATCGATCAACACCGCCAGCGGCTGATGGAAGCTCCCTATCAGGTTCTTGCCCGCCACGAGGTTGACTCCCGTCTTGCCGCCGATGGCCGCGTCCACCTGCGCCAGCAGCGTCGTGGGGACTTGGACCACCGGTATGCCGCGCATGAAGATCGCGGCCAGAAATCCGGCCATGTCGGTGACAATGCCGCCGCCGAAGGCGAGCAGGAAACTGGAGCGGTCCGCGCCGCGCCGCACCAACTCGTCCGCCGCGGCCTCGACCTGGGCCAGCCGCTTCCGCTCTTCCCCGCCCGGCAGCCAGATCCGTTCGTAATCCGCGTCCGCCAGGCCGCGCTCGAGCGCCTCGCCCTGGTGTTTCCACACATCCTCGGTCGAAACCACGAACGCTTTGCCCCGCCTGGGCGGAAGGTGTTCGGCCACGCGCGCGATGATGCCGCGCTCCACCACGGCGGAGTAGCTTCCGTGAGGAGTCTCCACGCGAAAGGAAGGCATACGGACGTTGTACCACGCATCCGGCGGCCGCCGTATGGGCAAAAAGGCCGCCGGTTTTCCCGCTCTACTCCTCCCGCCATGCTCGAACGATGGCTTCGAGGCTCCGTTCCACGTCCTCCGCGGTGGTCGCCCACGAGGCCACGCTGATGCGCATCGCCGTGCGCCCCTGCCACGTCGTGCCGCCGCACCAGCAAGTGCCTTCCCGCTGGATGCGATCGATCACGGCTTCCTGAGCGGTCGGGCCTTCGGCCAGGGGCTCGTCCAGCGCCGCCAGGTTGTCCAATGCCTGCCGGGACGGCGCCACCGGGCGTCCGTCCAGCCCCCGCAGGTATCGGTCAGCCAGCAAAGCCACTTGGGACAAGAGATCCGCCATCCGACCAGAATACTAGCTTTAGCGTCTTGGATCCGGTCCGGCGGCGTGCGCGGCGTGGAAGCGCGGGGGTGGCGAATGCCGAAGGACTTCGCCGCGTTCTGCAAGCGGAATTACGGTGACGCATTCTGGCGGCGGAAGCCTGGCGGCTCGGGAGCCGGGCCAGGCATGCCTCGCCCGCTGGTCCGGTGGAAAGATACGTCACTGTATCTGCGAATAGGAGTACCCAGGGTCGTGCGGGCGCAACAAACACACCATGCGGCGAGCTCGGCGCCTCACTTCAGATCCCGAATCACCACCACGTCGCTGGTGGTGGAATAGCGCGCTACGGCCAGCTTCTTGCCGTCGCGCGACTCGGCGACGTCGCTGATCCGATCGCTCTGGAAGCTGGTCACCTGTTTCGCCTCGCCGCCGTCCAGGGGCTGCCGCCAGACGTTCGATACGCCCCCGCTGGTCTTCTGGTACAACAGAGACCGGCTGTCTGCGGACCATCGCCGGGGGGCGATCGTTCCGATCTCGAAGGTCCTGATGGACTGTCCCCCGGCGGCCGGGATGACACTCACTTTTCTCGGTACGGCGAACCATTCGTCCACGAGGACTAATGTCCCGTCCGGAGAGATAGACGACCACCCGTACTCGTTCCAGATACGAACCGGGGCGCCGCCGTCGGTCGGCATTCTCCACACGCCGTAGGTCTTCGGATCCATCGAGCCATAAGTTATCCAAGTCCCGCCCGGCGAACAGGACGGACCGGCTTCGCCTGCGCCGCTGGTCAACTGCCGGGCGTTGCCACCATCCAGATCCACCCGCCAAATGTGCCCGCCTGCCGCACGGTACGAGAGGAATACAATCCGGCGGCCATCGCCACAAGCACTCGGCTGCCCATCGTAAGGGCCTTCCTCGGTAAGCTGCCGCTGGCTCGTACCATCCGCCGCGGCGATCCAAATGCGCGACCGTTGCTTGCTATCCGGGGCGCTGAAAACGATGTCGCTATCGCCAATCCAATCCAACCCGGCGCTGGAAGTGCGCAACGAGCCGGCGATCTCGCGGGCGCTCGCTGCGTCACCGCCCGAAACCACCCAGATGCCAGTAGCGCTCTCGCTCTGCACCGTGACCAATGCGCTGGAATCCGCAGTCAGGCTCAGGCCGCTGTAATTGTTCAAGTCATTCGTGATCCTGCGCGCGTCGCCTCCCGGATAGGAGACATACCAGAGTTGGGCGGGGTCGCCGCGCTGTTCGGAAGCCAGGATCATAAGCCCACGGCCGTCCGGCATCCATTCCAAGTTCGAAATGCCGTTCCATGTGCGCGTACCAATGCGCTTCTCGGCGCCGCCCTCCGCAGGCATGGCGGCCAGGCGACGAGATACTCCGCCCCGAGCGGAACTGGCGATATACGCTATGGTCTTGCCGTCCGGGGACCAATCCGGCGCGGAGAACGACTCCGGAAACTTCCGCGCAGCCAGTTGCCGCTCGCCGCTGCCATCCACATTAGCAATGAACAGGGAGGTAGCCGGACCCACGTTCCTGATGAAGACGAGTCGTTTCTCGTCCGGCGAGAGGCGCGCAGTCCCGGTGTACCCTATGTTGGCGAACGCAGCCAGCTTCCTGGCGTTGCCGCTCGGCACCGGCATCATGTACAGCGCCGGCGGAGGCGTGCCCGCGTCGAACACGTAGTAGAGGAAATTGCCATCGCGCGAAAACTCCAGATTGGCGAGCGTTCCTTGGGTGGGGGGCAGCATCGGCACGTTGCTCCCGGTAGCCGCGTTGCGCAGGGAGAGGCTGCTCATGCCGCCCTCCGAGACGACATGGGCCACGTACTTGCCATCGGGCGAGATGGCCGCCGCGCTGGCTTTCCCGGAGTCGGTCAGCCTGGCGAACTCCATTCGCGCGAAAGGCCCCGCGGGACGCTCCGCCAGCCAGCGGTACACCGCAAACACCGCCAGTACTACGAGCGTGGCGAAGCCGGCCGCCCATAGCCAGCGGCGCCGCTTTGCCGGGCCTGGCGCCGCACGCGCCATCTTGCCGGAATCAGATTCCTCCTTCAGTTCCTCCAGCGCGAACTTCACGTCGTCCATGTGCTGGTAGCGGCGCGCGACGTCTTTTCGCAGACAACGCGCGACGACCCTCTCCAGGTCGTGCGGCGTCCCGGCGGGAAGCGGGAAGCGGAGGAGGCTCCAGGTGCATGATCGCCGCCAGCGTCAGGGCGGGCGTATCGCGCCGGAACGGCCGCCGCCCGGTCAGCATCTCGTACAGCAACGATCCGAAGCTGAAGATGTCGCTCCGGGCGTCTACTTTCTTTCCCTCGGCCTGCTCTGGGGACATGTAGGCGGCCGTGCCCACGATCAGGCCCAGTTCCGTCGAGTGTCGCTCGATCAGGGTCGGGTCTTCGGGGCTTGCCGGGGCGGTCTCGGTCAGTTTCGCCAGGCCGAAATCCAGCACCTTCACCCGGCCGTCGGGGGTCACCATCACGTTGCCGGGCTTGAGGTCCCGGTGAACAATCCCGGCCGCGTGCGCCGTGGCCAGCGCATCGGCGATCTGGATGGCGCACTTCAGGGCCTCGTTCAGCTTCAGCCCCTTGCGGCCGATCAACGCGTCGAGCGTCTTGCCCTCGACGTACTCCATGGCGATGAAATCTACGCCATCCGACTGGCCGATATCGTGGACCGTAACGATGTTGGGGTGGTTCAGGGCGGAGGCTGACTGGGCTTCCTGGACGAAACGTTGCTTGCGCTCCGGGTCGGCCACTTTCTCCGGAGGCAGTACCTTGAGGGCGACGAAGCGCTTGAGACGGCTGTCGCGGGCCTTGTAGACCACTCCCATCCCGCCTTCGCCGAGCTTCTCCGTGATTTCGTAGTGCGAGATCGTGCGGCCGGTCATGGGCGCCATCCGGAAATGCAGGTCATGTTTAGGGTCTCACAGATCTACTCCCCGTCGTGCGCCGGGGCAATCGTTACATCTCGCTCAATGTCGCAACAACAATGTTGCAACGAGATGTTGCAACGAGAACTCCACCGGAGGCAATCGGGTATATACTGACTGGCGATCGGCAGTAAGAATGGAGAACCCGTATGGTACTCACAAGAGAGGAACTGATCGCATCGCTCCAAAATGAGGTTCGAATCCTTCTCCACCTGGCCGGCAAGATCGACCGCGCTCGACTGGACTACCGGCCGGCGCCCAAGCAGCGGAGCACACTCGAGCTGCTCCAGTATCTGAGCGCCATGGGACCGACCATGATCCCGTTCATCAGGGCCGGGGTGTTCGATGGGGCGGCTTGGCAGGCCGCGTTTGCGGCGGCCGGCGGCGCGAACTTCGACCAGGTTCTTTCGGCGATCGAAAAGCAAAGGAGCGGGTACGCCGAACTGCTCCAAGGATGGTCCGAAGACGAGTTTCGCGGCGAGATCGAGTTCTTGGGCCGGAAAGCCAGCCGCGGTTCGATCGTCGTAAACCTGGTGCTTTGCGCGCACGCGGCCTATCGGACGCAGTTGTTCCTCTATCTGAAGGCCTGCGGCTGCGAGGAACTGAACACGATGAATCTTTGGGCCGGCGTGGACGCCCCCATGCCGGGCTGAAACCGCGGTTCCAGCTCATCCGCCGCCGAGAATACGCTCGCCGCCCGCTTCGAGGAATGCGGCGTGGATTTCCCGCCGGCGGCTTTCCGCCTTCCGGGTAAGTTCATCGAACCCCGGCGCCGGGCGGAGCGATTCCATCCACGGATCTGAAGCCAGAGACGACGCGCACACGAAGCCTGCATCGATCACGTCCGAAAGAGTCGCCAAGGCCCGTTCCGTTTCGTTGATGCGGGCCAAGTGACGCGCGGCGTAGAAAAGGGCTTCCGGGTCCGCGCGGGTCCAGACCTGTCCCTCCTCAAGGGCTTTCCGGCATTCCGCGAAGTCGCCTTCCAGGTAAGCGAGCAGGGAGCGCATGATGCCGTCGAACACGCTGGTCACGCTTCCGATCCCCGCACGCCGCCCGCGGAGCAACGCTAGCGCTTCCTCGTTCCGGTCCAGGGCGGCCAGCGCGGCGGCATCCAGGTAGTAGCCGGCCTTGGAGTAGTAGAATTCGAGCGTCTTCCGGTAATCGCCCAGCAGGAAGTACGTGTGCTCCACGCTGGTTGCGACGCGCGGATCGAGCCGCCGCGCGCAATCGTGGGCGGCGATGGATGCTTCGAGCTCGCCGCAGTAGCGGCAGGACTGCACCAGCCCCGCCAACAGGTCGGGGTCGTGCCGCTGGAGACGAGCCCGCCCGAGCAGCCGGACCATGGCTTGCCGCGCGCGCCCCTGGTCGCATTCGATGGAGGTGTACAGGTGGTGCGCCAGGGCAAGGTCGGGATTCAAGCTGAAAGCTCGCTGAAACGCCTCCTCGGCGAGCTTCAGATTCTCATCGGCCTCCTGGCCGAACTTCTCCATGAAGCGGTGGACCCTGCCCAGCCGCGCCCAAGCCGGCGCGTAGTCCGGGTCTTCTTTCAGGCACTGAATGTAAAGATCGCGCGCGAGCCTCATGTTGTCCAGGCTCCGGTGACGCGAGAGCTGGTTCGCGCGAAGGTAGTACTCGTAGGCGGAGGCGCTGGCGGGCACATCGTGCCGGAGCGCCCGCCGTTCCCGCTCCGTGAGGGGCAGCATCAGGGACTCCACGATGCGGCGTGCCAGGCCATCCTGGAGTTCGAAAAGATCGTTCATGGACACGTCCACCGCGTCCGACCAGACCAGGGTCCCGCTGGGCGCGGCCAGAAGCTGGCAGGAGAGCCGGAGCCGCCCGCCCACGCGCATCAAGGAGCCCGCCAGAATGGCGTCCACGTCCGCTTCGGCCGCGATCGTCTTGGGATCCGGCGCCTGTCCTTCGAACCGCGCGGCCACCATGCTGGAGCGGACGATCAGGCTGTCGATGCCGGCGAGCGAAGCGCCGATGGCGTCGGGCAGGCTGTAGGCCAGGAAGTCCGTCTCCTCGTCTTTCCGGAGCACGCGAAATGGCAGCACAATCAGGCGCGTGACCGCGGGGGTTTGCGGCGCGGCGCGTGGAGCGCTCGCCTGCGAGCGCGATTCCAGCAGTTTCTTCACCGCGCGCAGGTCCACCACAATGTCGGCCGCGTGCTGATAGCGTTCCGCGGCGTTCTTGGCCAGCGCCTTGGCCACGATGCGGTCCATCTCCAGAGGCACGCCGCTGCGTAGCGCCGTCAGCGGCTCCGGCTCCCTGTAAAGGATTCCGAAGATGACAGCCGGCGCAGCGTCCCCCCCGAAGGGCAACTGGCCGCTCACCATCTCGTACAAGACCACGCCCAGCGACCAGAGGTCGCTGCGCGCGTCGGCAGCCTCGCCCCGCGCCTGCTCGGGCGACATGTACGCCGGCGTGCCGACGATCGCCCCGGCCTGCGTCAACCGCGTCTGGCCGGCCAGCATGGCCAGCCCGAAGTCGCTGATCTTGGCCTGCCCGCGCGAGGTCAGCAGAATGTTGGAACTCTTGATGTCGCGGTGTACGATTCCACGCTCGTGCGCCGCTTCCAGCCCTTCGCCGGTCTGGATGGCGATCTCGACGGCCTCCTCCAGCTTCAGGGGGCGCTGATCGATCTTCTTCTGCAAGGTGGGACCGTCGATGTAGGCCATGGCGAGGAAGATCTCGCCGTCCCGCTCGTCGATTTCGTGAACCGTGCAGATGCTGGGATGATCGAGTGCGGCCGCGGCTTGCGCCTCATGGAGGAAGCGCTGGCGCAAGGAGGCGTCCGCCACCATGTCGGCGGCCAGGAACTTCAGGGCCACCGTGCGCTTCAAGCGCGTGTCCTCGGCGCGGTAGACCTCGCCCATGGCGCCCTCGCCGAGCTTCTCGAGGAGGTGGTAGTGCGAGATATGGCCCTCGCGCATGGCGCGCACCTTGGTTCGGACCTCATTATAGTCAAATCGGCGCGAAATGTATGTAGGGCAAAAACGGCTGCTCAGCGCTCGTTAGGTAACAACCACGCCGGCCGGCGCTCCGGCCTTTCGCCGCGGTACGCTGAAACCATGTTGGAATGGACCGAAATAGAGATCGAGGGGGACCTGGCGCTGCGCCTTGTGGCGGGGCCCGCGGGGATCCGCGCGATCCGGTTTGGCAGAAACGGCGGCCCGGCGGACGGCGAAAGGAACGACGCTAACCCGCTTCTGGTGGAAGCGGCGCGCCAGCTCCGGGCTTACTTCGACGGGTCGGCGCGCGATTTTTCCCTGCCGCTGGACATGATTGGGACGGATTTTCAGAAGCGCGTGTGGCGGGAGTTGCTGGCCATCCCCTATGGCGAGACGCGCAGTTACGCCGCGGTCGCGGCCGCCATCGGGTCGCCGCGGGGCGTGCGCGCGGTTGGAGCCGCAAACGGCGTCAACCCGATTCCCATCGTGGTTCCGTGCCACCGCGTCATCGGCTCGGGAGGCAGGCTGGTGGGATACGGCGGAGGCTTGGCGCTCAAGAAACGGTTGCTGGAGCTGGAGCGGCGGGTGGCCCAGCAAGAGCGCGACCAGGGGGTCGCGCGCGGACGAGGGCGTTCGCCCCACCGCGGGGCGCTGAAAGCCGATAGCCGACAGCTATCATAGAAGCGTGGAACAGCGGACGCTGCGGGCGGTCATCGTCGACGACGAGGAGCTGGCGCGGGGGTTTCTTCGCGAGCTGCTGCGCGGGCATCCGGAAATCGAGATTGCGGCCGAATGCGCTAATGGCTTTGAGGCCGTCAAGGCCGTCGCCGAGAACCCTCCCGACCTCCTCTTCCTGGATGTGCAGATGCCCAAGCTCGACGGGTTCGAAGTGCTGGAGCTGATCGAGCCGGGGCCGGCCGTCATTTTCACTACCGCCTACGACGAATACGCCATCCGCGCCTTCGACGCGCACGCCGCCGATTATCTCTTGAAGCCGTTTGGCCAGGAGCGCTTCGAACGCGCGCTGGAACGCGCCAAAACCCGGCTGGGAGAGCGCTGTGCCGCGCCGGACATGGCCGCCGCGCGGCCGCCCGGGCAGAGGCCGGACCGCATCGTGGTGAAGGATGGGACGCGCGTCCACGTGATCCCGCTCGAGAAGCTGGACTACGTGGAGGCGCAGGACGATTACGTGGCGCTGCACAGCGGCGGCAAGCAGTATCTCAAACAGCAGCCTATCGCCAGCCTGGAGGCGGCCCTCGACCCGGCGCGCTTCGTGCGCGTCCACCGGTCGGCGATCGTGAACCTGGAGCGCCTGGCGCGCATCGAGCCCTACGGAAAGGAAAGCCGGATCGCCATCCTGACGGACGGCGCGCGCCTGCCGGTGAGCCGCTCCGGTTACGCGCGGCTGCTCGAAGCCATGGGCGATTCGCAGGGGAATCGCAGGACCACGCGGTAGAGGCCTTCGCTCGGGCCGGCTTCGAGCGCCGCGCGGTCCCCGTAGCGGACTTGGAGCCGGCGGCGAACGTGCGCGAGTCCGATTCCCATTTTGGCCCCCGCGGCCGCCTCCGGGTCGAAGGCGTTCTCGATGGTGATGGAGACCAGCGGACCCTGGCGAACCGCGGCGATCCGGATGGTCCCGCCTTCGAGCAGCCCGGCGATGCCGTGCTTGACGGCGTTCTCGATGAGCGGCTGCAACAGCAGGGCCGGCGCCCCGCAGGCCTCGCATCCCGGCTCGATTTCCTCTTCCACCCGCAAGCGCTCGCCGTACCGCACGTGCTCCACTTCCAGGTAGCTCCTGGCCAGCGCCAGTTCCTCGCTCAGGGGGATGCACTCGCGGCCGCCCAGGCCCAGGCTGCTTCGCAGAAAGCCGGCCAGCCGCACGCACATCTCGCGGGCGCGCGCGCCATCCTGGGTCGCCAGGGCCGAGATGGAATGCAGGCAGTTGAACAGGAAATGCGGGTTGATCTGCATGCGGAGCGCCTGCAACTCGGCTTCGCGCGCCAGGGTGCGGGCTTCCGAGGCGCGGCGTTCGGCGTCGCGCGACGCCTCCACGGCCAGCCAGGCGTAGTGCAGCCCGGCGGAGAGGAAGTAGAGAACCACTCCCATCCCAAACCAATAGATCAAGTAGGGTTCGATGCGCGAACCAAGAGCGGGGAAAGTCCCCGCCCGGTCCAGCGCCGCCGCCGCCAGCCATGCGCTCGAAGCAAACAGCAGGCCGCCCGCCGCGGCGGCCGCGCCAAAGGCGCCCAGCAGGCTCGACGCGGGCGCGGAACCGAGCGGGTGTGAGCGGCAGACATACAAGGGCGAGAGGCACACGAAGGCATACACCACGCAGGCGGGCGCCAGCGCCGCCGCCACCTGATACCAGGGCGCCGTGCCCGATCTCCACGTCACCAGGACCAGGAGGGCGAGCACGGGCGTCCAAGCCGCCAGGTACGGCAGCAGGCGCCGCGGCGATGCCAGGATGGGGTGCATTGGGAATAGCCGTCAGCCATCAGCCGTCAGCTAAAAGCCAAGACCCAAGCGCCAGCCGCGAAGCGGCGCCAAAGCCGATAGCTGAAAGCTGATGGCTGAAGGCTGCTTTAGTTCTTCACCACCACGCCGCCGAATACGGCCCCGCCTTTGACGATGAGCCTCTTGGTTTCCGGCGTCATCTGCGGGTGCAGGGTCTCGTCGGAGTAGCCTCCGAAAATGCCGGCGCCCTTGACGACGGCGCACCAGTTCGTGGGAATCTTGATTTCCGCGCCGCCGAACACCACGTCGATTTTGAGCACCGCCGAATTCGCGGTCATAAACGCCTGCCGGAGGTCCAGTTCGAAGCCGCCGAACACAGCGGAGATGACGCCGCCGCGGAAATCCTCGCCCGAGACTCTGCGCTTGCCGCCGCTGAACACCGCCGTCAGATTAACGTCTCCCGAGGTTTCGGATGCATCCGCCGGATTGACCCGGCGGGCCCAGGTGCGCCCGAGACTGTCGGGCCAGGCAACCCGTTCCAAGAGCAGCATAATGCCCACGGCGATCAAAGCCACCGGCCAAAAATCCCACACCGACCAGCCATTCGGCAACAGGCCGAGATTGCTCACCAGAAACAGCCCGCCGATGCCCACTAGGACCACGCCTCCGGTGTATCCGCCCGTGCGTGGGGCGTCCGCCAGCTTGGAAGCTCCGATGACGATCAGGATCACCGGCCAGAAATCGAACCAGTTGGTGTTGGGGATGATGCGCAGGTTGCTGAGCAGAAACAGCGCCCCGATCGCGATCAAGATGACCGCCGGGACCAGGCGGCCCGGCGAGTCCCAATTGCGTTCCGTACGATTGTCGGTTGGTTGCATGACCCCAGATTAAGGCGGGACGGCCAGGGCCCGCCGCAATGATTCGGCGGACGCCGCCCGCCTGCCGGTGAGCGCCGGAAAAGTTCGGGTGGGCCTTCCGGCCTGCCTTCTTGGGGCGCTCAGCCCGTGGGCGGCCGTCCTCTCCGCGCAGCCGCCGGATCCACCTCCACCGGAGCCGGGACCGGCGGCTCCTCGGGAACCGGGACCTTTTTCACGCGGCGGTCGAGCCGGATGGCGACCAGGGCTTCCCGCGCTTTGTTGTACCGGGGCGTGCCGGGCTTGCCTTCCACCGCCGCCCATTCTTCCGCGGTGATCTCCCGAACGGCCGGGAGATACTTCTGGAAGTGGTTCTTGAGCCGTTCCTGAACCGGCCTGAGACTGGAATGATAGAGGAGGAAGAGGATCTCGTCGGGCGCGGCCCCGGATACGATGTGGTAAACCTGCGAGGCCTTCTTGACGCGCGCCGCCCGGAGGGCTGTTTCGAGCTTCCCGGCGCGCGCCTCGAGCTTCCGCCACAAGTCCGCCCCGGGTTTGGCCAGCCCTGCCGTTTTGACCAGCGATTGTTCTTCCCTGGGCGACAACTTCTCGGTCAGGGCGTACAGGAACGGACCCAGCCGCGCCTCGCGCCATCGCGGCTCGTCGGGGCACGCGCGAATGATCTTCTCGAGCTTGGCCAGTCCCGCCAGGTTGAGCTTGGCGCCGGTCAGCGCGGGCGAAAACAGAGTCGTCAGTCCGGCTTCCGCCAACTCGCGGAGAATCTCGGCGGGGCTGTCTTCGGCGGCGATGCATCGCAACTCTTCCCCCAGAACGCCCGCCGGGATCGACTTCTCGACCTCCGCCTCGCGCGCGTTGGCAACCTGCATCCGGGTCCGCTCTTCGACGGCGAATTCCAGGCGCACGCGGAACCGGACCAGCCGCAGCAGACGTGAAGGATCGTCGTAGAAGCCGTACGCGCTGACGCCGCGCAGCTCGCGGCGCCCGATGTCGGCCAGCCCGTTCATGGGGTCCAGCAGCAGACCGCGCGAAGCCTTGTTGAGCGAAAGCGCGATGGCGTTGCAGGTGAAATCGCGCCCGCGAAGATCTTCCTGGATCGTGGCGGGAACGGCCTGCGTGCGCGCGCCCGGGCGCGCGCGCTTCTCCTGCCGGGACATGGCGATGCTGGCCGTAACTCCGTTGGGGAACGCCAGCTCGGCGGCCGCGCGGCTCCCCTCCGCCCAGGTCAGCGTGGCGCCGGCGGCGTCGCGGACCATCTGCGCCACCTTCAGCGCGTTGCCCTCGACCACGAAATCCAGGTCGCGAATCCGAAACCCCGCCAGCATGTCGCGCATGGCGCCGCCGGTGAGGAACAGGGTGACGCCGGCGCTTCCGGCGGCCGTTTGGACCTCGCCCAACACCCGGTTCTGGTCCGGACTCAGGCGGTTTTCCAGCATGTAGATGTAGTCGCTCATCGCACCCGCTCTCGATTCGGTCCCCGGACTTGGCGGCCGGACGGCCGCGGCCGCAACGGCCTCTCAAGCCCGGGGGTGATGTTTTTCAACTGTGTCCCGCAGCCTCGATCGCATGACATGGGTATAAATCTGCGTGGTGGAAATGTCGGCATGCCCCAGCATGACCTGCACGCTGCGCAGATCCGCCCCACCCTCCAACAGGTGTGTGGCGAAACTATGGCGAAGCACGTGCGGCGTCAGATCCCGGAAAATGCCCGCTTTCTTTCCATAGCCGCGCAACAGCTTCCAAAACCCTTGCCGGGTCAGGCAGCCGCCGCGCGCGGTGACAAAAAGATACCGGCTGGCCCGGCCTTTCAGCAGCTTGTCTCGGGGGCCTTCCAGGTACTCCCCGACAGCTTTGAGAGCGTCCTTGCCCGCCGGGACCAGCCGTTGCTTGTTCCCTTTGCCCGTGACCCGCAAGACGCCCAAATCCAACTCGATGTCTCCCTTTCCCAGGCGGCACAACTCCGAGACGCGCAGCCCGCAGGCATACAGCAATTCCAGCATGGCGCGGTCCCGCGAACCGGTCGGCCGGGATGCGTCCGGAGCTTCGATAATTCGTTCTATTTCCTCTAAATTCAAGAACTTAGGAATCGTGCGCCACTGCCGGGACGCGCGCAGGCGGTCGGAAGGATCGGTGTCGATCAGACCCTCCCGCAGCAGAAACGCGTAGAAGTTCCGAAGCGTGGCCAGGCGCCGCGCGATGGATCGGTCCCCCAAGCCGGATTGGCGCAACTGTTCGAGGTAGCGGTCGAGATCTTCCGCTCCGGGAAACTCGCCGGCTTCCCCCATGAATGCGCTGAAGTTGGAAAGATCGGCGGAATAGGCCAGGAGCGAGTTGGCGGACAGCCCCTTTTCCAGCCGGCAGAAGTTGAGGAACGCCGTCATACGGTTGCGCAAGCTCGCCGTCGAGGCTCCAGGCATCGTGCCAATGATACAATAGGCGCCGAATGTTTGAAACATGAGTGTCGCAAAGAGGTGACATTTGGCCGGGTCCACCACCAAAAAAGCGATTCTCCGGCGCTTTGAGAAGGAGCCGCTGGCCGGATACGTCAATCCCCTTTCTTTTCTACAGCCCGAGGGCGTGGAAGTGCTCTCGGCCCTGGGCCGCGTCACCTTGGTCCCCTACGGCGAGATCAAGACCGTCTCCTTTGTGCGCGATTTTGAAGATGCCGGCGATGCCGGCCAGCGGGTTTTCCACAGCCGCCCGAAGATGGAAGGCCTCTGGCTGAGCCTGGAATTCCGGGACGGCGAGGTCATGGAGGGCATTCTTCCGAACAATCTCCTCCAAGTGGAGCGCTACGGCTTTACGGTGATCCCCCCGGACCCGTACAGCAACAACCAGCGGGTTTTCGCGCCGCGGCAGGCCTTGCGCGCGGCCGAGGTATTGGGCGTGGTCGGCAGCCCGCTCAAGAGGCGCCGGGCCAAGCCGGTTCCGAAGGAGCAGATCGGTCTGTTCGACGACGAGCCGCGAACGTAAGAGAGTTGCCGGCGCGAGATTAAGGCCCGCGAAACTGGGGCTTCCCGGGCCGCCGCTATTCCGGTAAGAAACGGCCTGAAATACGATATACTGAGCTTTCAGTTGAAGTATCTTTCATGGAGGTTCTATGAAGTTCCGTTACTTGGCCGCGGCTGCAGTGGGGACGCTTTTCCTCGCCGGCGCTTCGTTCGCCCAGACGGCTACGATCGAAGGGGACGTCATCGGCTTCGATGGCAAGCCGCTGGTGGGGGCTGTGATCAAGTTCCACCGCACCGACATCAAGCAGGAATTGGAAGCGAAAACGGACAAGAAGGGCCACTTTCTTCGCATGGGCTTTCAACCCGGCTCGACGTTTAGGATCGGCGTCGAGGTAGACGGCAAAGAAGTCGACAGTCAGCCCGGAAAGGCGACTCTTGTCGATCCCAAGCCCGTACTCTTCGACCTGCAGAAATCCAAGGCCGCCAAGGACATCGCCAATAGAGCCTTGGCCCAGGCCGTTCAGTCCGGTGGCCAGATCACCAGCGAGATGGAGCGCGGCCTGACGTCCGAACAGAAGGAAGCGCTCGAAAAAACCCTGAAACAGCAGGCGGAAACTATCAAGAAGAACAAGGATCGCAACGACGCTTACGGCGCGGCTACGACTGCCCTGGAGGCCAAGCAGTGGCCCGATGCGATCGCCGGGTTCGAGAAGGCCGCCGAGCTCGATCCCGCTCAGACCGCCATTTGGGTCAACCTGGCCGACGCGCATCTGGGCAACGCCGATACCAAGACTGGCGCGGAGCGCGACGCCGAAGTGCAGAAGGGCATCGACGCTTATAACAAGGCCATCGAACTGAAGCCGGACGACGCCGCCATCCACAACAACTACGGACGCGCGCTGGCGGCCGCCAGAAAGTACCCCGAAGCGCAGGCTGAGATGAATAAGGCCGCGCAGCTCGACCCGCCCGGCGCCGGCAAATACTATTACAACCTCGGCGCGATTCTGACGAACATCGGACAGCCCGGCCCGGCGGAAGAGGCATTCAAGAAGGCGATTGACGCCGACCCGAACTACGCGGACGCTTACTATTACTACGGTTCTTCGCTGTTGGCCAGGGCGACCCTCGGCGCGGACGGCAAGATTACGCCGGTTCCCGGCACCATCGAAGCGTTCCAGAAGTGCGTGAGCTTCGATACCAAGTGCGCGCACCTGCAGGAGGCCAAGGACGCCATAGCCGGGCTCAACTCGACCATCGACACGTCCTATAGCGACCCCAATAAGAAGACCGCGCCCAAGACGACGAAGAAGAAGTAGACCGATTCCGGGGCGGCAGCCTTGGACCGGCCGCCCCGATCTCATGCTCCGGGATCTTCTAGAACTTGTTCCCTACCTGCTGCTCTTTCTCATCGTGAGAGCGGCGGTAAGAGGGTTCCTGGCCGATCGCCGCCGCGCCCGCCCCGTCCGGCCCCCGGAACCTATTCAGTCCGGCGGCGAGCTAAAGAAGGACCCGGTATGCGGCACGTACGTCTCGGCCGCCGGAAGCTTCACGCGCAGCGTTAACGGCCAGGTGATCCATTTCTGCTCCAAGGAATGCCGCGACCGCTACCCGCAGTAAAAGGGGACAGACGCAATTTTCGCAAAAGCGGCGAAAATTGCGTCTGTCCCCTTTTTGCTAGCCGGCCGCCCGCCGCGCCGCCCGCCGCGCCGCCCCGCTGCGGGCCGCGGGCTTCCTGGAAACTGGCGCGCCGGTCCCCGTACGATCCAGGCGATCCACCCAAAGCCGCACCGTGGCCGCGCTTGAGAACACGCCCGACCAGCGCCGGCGGAACTCCGCGGTCTTCGCGTGTTGTCTTCTGGCGAGCGCGGAACGGACCTCCCTGCTCTCCCCGCGCCGCGCCACCATCCGCCGGACCGTGGCGCAGTCGCTGATGGCGCCCAGCAGCGCTTGCACGCCCCTGAGCTGTTGCCGCAGACCGTTCAGCGAAGCGCCATATAGCGGAGCGAACAGATCGAGCGTGTAGCGGAGGCGCTTTGCGGCGATCCGGAAGGCGTGAAGTTCTTCCGCCGATGCATTGGCGCCGGCGGCCTGCTTGCCGCGCTCGAAATACTCCTTGGCCATGGGCGGCAGCGCGCGTCTCGCGGTCTCTTCGGCGGAGAGGCCCTCGGAAACGGTTCCGCGTTCCAGGCCCGACCGCCATTTGGAGGAGGCGCCCCGGCGCACCCAGCGCTTCAGCGAGGCCCCCAGCGTCCGCGCGGCGTGCTCCCGTTGCGTCCGGAAATGTCCGATCAGCGGGCCGGCCGCGCTGGAAGACAGGTTCCCCAGCAGCCGCAAGGCGACGTCGCAGTTCCTCACTTCCCCGGCCTGGGTCATGATTTTCTTCAATCGCCGCCGGATTCGCCGCGATTCGCCCGCGGGAAAACAGGCCTTCAGGACCGCGAGAACCTGCAGGAACCTTCGAATGGCGACTCTCAGGTCGTGCGCCTCGCCCGCGCCCGTGTGCTTGACCGTACGCGCGATTTGAACCGCCAGGCGGCCAAGCAGTCTTTCCGCCTGCGCGGCGGCGAACTGCTCCCTCGATGTCATCTCCGCCATGCCCAGGGACCGTGCCCCAGCCGATCTACGTTATTGTAACCCTTTTGTGACAGTCCGCTTCCGCCGCCAGCTCCCGCCGCGCCGCCGTAGGGGCCCCCTTCCGTTCCGCCGCCGCCGGCGCCCGCCGCCCCGCCGTAGGGGCCGGGCATGCCCGGCCCTTCCGTTCCGCCGCCGGCACCCGCGCTTTCGTCTATAGTACGTTTTATGGCCATCATCGCGGTAGCCGGACGAAAGGGCGGCGTCGGGAAATCGACGATCGCGGGCAACCTCGCCTCGGAGTTCGCCGCCATGGGACGGACCGTGGTCGCGCTGGACGCCGATCCGCAGCACAGCCTGGCGGCTTGGGCGGCTCAAGGACGGGGAATGCTCGCGCGGTGCGTCGAGAAGGTGGAAGCCTCCGAAGCGCTGCCGGCCAGGGCCCGCAGAGCTGAGAAGACAGCCGATATCGTGCTCATCGATACGCCCCCCGGAACGCCCGCCACGACCTACCAGGCCGCCCTCGCGGCCGACCTGGTACTGCTGCCCTGCGGCCCTTCCCCCTTGGACCTGCTCGCGCTCAAGGACGCGCTGGCTCTGGCCCTGAAGGCGCGCGCCGAAAGGCGCTCCAAAAGGCCGCGCATCCGTTTTGTTCCGTCCAAGGTCCTCATGAACACGAATCTGGGACGAAGTCTGTCCTCTTCGCTCAAGGACATAGGCAAGAAGGTGCTGCCGCCCATCGGCCAGCGCGTCGCGGTGGCGGAAGCGGTGGCCGAGGGCCTCACCGTGCGTGAGTATGCGCCGGATTCGCCCGCTCACGCGGAATTCGAGAAGCTCGCCAAGGCCGTGGATAAAATCGTCTCACGTTGAACGCTTTCGTACAAACCCTTACAGCGGGCAATCCAAGGGCCTTAGATAAAGTGACCGAAACGCCCGGCGCAAACGTCTAATATATGAGAGTAATCGCCGATGCGGGAGGCCTCATGAATGGAAGGCAGGCGCGGTCGTCGCTGCCGGACCTGCGCGAGAAGACCGACCGGCAACTGATCGTCCTGGCGACCCGTGAAATCGAACGCGCGCTGGACCTCGCCGGCCGGCGCGCCTTCGCGGAGGCCGAAGCCATGTACGTCCAGGCTAAGACCCTTCTGGACGTCGCGCGGGCGCCGGACGGGGAGCGCTGCGAAATCGAAGCGCGCTTGAACCGCACGCGCGCGGCCATCGAGCGCGCCCGCTCCGCGGCGAGGACATTCACCCAATCGGCCTCCTGCTGACGGCCGCGCGCGCGCCCCGGTGTCCGCCTATGCGGTCTTCACTTGCGGGATGCGCGCTTGTACTGGGGGCAGCGGGGGAAAATCCGTGTACGGCGTGGCTTGATACCAGTAGCCGACCGAGAAGAAATTGTCGCCCCGGTCGTTGGCGTGGCCGTGCTCCATGGTGTGCTTGAGGTAGCGCTCGAAGGTTACCGGGTTGTCGCCGTGCCAGCGGTAACAGCAATAGCGCCCGCCGGTTCGCTCCGGCGCGACGATCAGCGGGGCCCCGTACATCGAGTGGGCGAACGGCTGCGCGCCGTCGCGGCCCCCGAAATCCCAGCTCCCCAGAAAATAATCCTCCGAACCCGTGCCGTTGATGACCGGCTTCGACTCGTCGTCGATGAAGATCATGTCGTCGCCTTCGCCCCACCAGCCGGGAGCGTTCTGCAACACCCCTAGCGTGACGCCCATCAGGTGGCCGCGTCCGCGCGTCTCGAGGTAGACGTAATTGAGCCGGCCGTCGGGGTTGAGCCTTGCGGCGTCGCCCGCCGAAGGCGTGCAGGGCGCGGCCTGCCGGTATTGCGCGTGAAAGTACATGGCGTCGTCCGGCAGTCTCGCGGCGGCGATGTAGTCGATATTCGAGTAGAACGAGCCCACTTCCTGCCGGCCTTCGTTGGCCACCACGATTCGCGCCGGCCCGCGGTAGGGCATGGCGAAGTAGCAGTTGAGCGACTTGCCCGGCGAACACTTCAGGTACTCGGACTCGTAAATGCAATACGAGTTCAGGTTCAGTCCGAAGAAATCGCCGATGGGCGCTTCCACGCTGGGCTTGGCGTTCCCGTCCCAATACGCCCGCAGGACGAGTTCCTTCAGATGATCGCTGCTGCGCGCGTTGATCGTGAACCAGATGTGGGTGATCACTCCGGGGCCATCGGCCTTGAACACTTCCAGCGTTTCCCCGGCGGGGATACTCCAGAAATCGCGGTTGCCCCCCGTGCGGTCGAAGCTGGATTGCTTGAGCGACTTGCAGTTCTGGGCGCGGGCGTAAGCGGGTAGAACGAGTTGGCCGGATGGAGCGGCGCTCTGGGCGGGAGCATTGGCGGGTGACGCGGCGGTCAGCCCGGCGGCGGCGATCATGCCATTCAGAAACCCTCGGCGGTCGTTGTTCATACTCGTGGGGCAGGATGACATCCCGCGCCGCGGTTGTCAACCGCCGCTGGAGGGGTCGGGCATGCCCGGCCCTGCGGCAACGGCCCCCACACACTCACGCGACGCTCAAAAGTTCCCGCGCCGCCTCGCCTTGGGGGAAACCGGCTTCCTGGGCGAGCCTCGCCGGCGCCTCGCGCAGGTGCAACGGATCCAACCCGCGAGCCGGTTGGCGCATTTCCCATCCATTCTCGCGGGCTGGAAACACCACCCAGCCGTAACCGCCAACATAAGCTACCCAGGAATTCTGGTGCAGTGTGCTTCTGTACAGTTTACGCATTGTCAGGCTGCTTTCTTAGGCTGTACCGGAGGTCGAGCGGCCGGCGCCTGGCCGCCAACAAGGCGGCATTTCGCGACGCATCCCGTGTTCCTGCAGGTCATACAGACAGGTTTCTTGGCCATCCCCGTATCGAATTTAACCGGATTTGTAGTTTTTTTCAACGACGATTATGCGGGGTTACAGGGGATACCCCCACTCGGGGGTAACGTGGGGCAGACGATCGTTTTTCGTCGTCTGCCTTCTTCGCGTAAGGTGGTGCGGACGATCTCTTATGTCGTCTGCCTCGGCGTCAAACGCGGAGTTGGCCCATTCCTCCGCTCCCTCCACGCTCCCCCCGAGATGAGCGCATGTCCGAACACCGGACCGGACCGTTGTGAACGGTTTTCTCCGCGCCTCGGCGGTGATTTCTTGGTTTCCTCCGCGTCGCCGCGTCAAAGTCCGGCCCTAGCCCCCCCATGTCAGCGTCGTGACCGAGTCGTTGGGCAGATTGACCTCGGCTTCCATCCCGGCCAGGCGCAACAGCACTCTCTTCTCCGCTCCGGCGTTGGTCAGAACCACTGCTTTGCTTCCATCCGGGTTGGCGAAAGCCACGTGCGACACGCGTTCCGGATTGCCCGAGGACTCGATCCGCCGCGCGCCACGGCGGATCGCGCGCGAGTAGTGGGCGAAGGCCCAGTACTGGCCGCTCCGCGCGATCTCCTTGGTCCGGGAATGGATGGTCACCAGCCCGCCGCACGAAAACGGGCCGATGTTCGGCTTCCCCGCCTCGTCCAGCGCCAGGTTCCAGGCGGTGATCGAGCGCGCCCAGTTGCGCAGGATGCCCGTGAAGTTCGCGCTCCACTGCGTCCAGTTGGTGAGGTATCGCGCTTCGCGAATGTCCGGGCCGCCTTCGGTCCAGTAGGCGTGCTTGTCCGGATGCGCTTCGTGCACGCGCGTCATCGACGAAGGTTGTCCCACATAGCCGTGCCAGGCCACGCCGTCGATGTAGCGGTTCGCCTGGGGGTCGTCCAACTCCGCCAGCGCGCGCCCCCACAGGTCGTAATTGTGGTCCAAAATCCAAATCTTGGCGTCCAGCTTGCCGCTCGCGATCTGCGGCCCGAGATGGCCGGAAACGAATTGCCGCTCCTGCTCCTGCGCCCACAGACACGCCGGCATGCGCCCGTCCTGCTCGGCATCCACCTCGTTCTGCACCGTTACGGCGTTCACCGGAACGCCCGCTTCGGCGTAGCCCTGGAGGAACTTCACGAAGTACTTCGCGTACGGCGCGAAGGACGTGTTCCGCATGCAGCCGCCCAACATCGAATTGTTCGGCTTCATCCATCCCGGCGGGCTCCACGGCGAACCGAGCAGAAAGAGATCGGGGTTTACGCTCCGCGCCTGTTTCAGCATCGGGATGATGTACTCCCTGTCATGGTCGATCGAGAAGCGCCGCATATCCGGATCCGGTTCGCCCTCGTCGAAACTGTACATCTTGACGGCGTAGTCGCTCGACCCGATGCAGATGCGGCAGACGCCGAAACCCATCTCGGAGGGATCGAAAAGCTCGTGGAACAGGCGCCCGCGCGCATCCGCCGAAAGCTGGTTGAACATGTAGCAGGAGGCATCCGTAAGGGACGCCCCAAACCCGAGCGCTTCCTGAAATGTCCGCGAAGGATCGAGAACGATGGAGTCGGCCGGCAAGCCGCGCTCCGGCTGCCACCGGATGGCCGGCGCCTGTGCGAACCGCTGGGCGCCCGCCGTCAGCCGGACGGAAATCTCGCCGGAAGGACGCCCGGCGGCTGGAGTCTGCGCCTGTGCTGGGGCCGCCAGGGCCGCCATGCCGGCCGAGGCGAGTTTCATGAGATCGCGGCGAGTGGATGATCTGGGCATCTGCGCTCCTTACGGAGCGCAGAGCTGGAGTTTCTACATTTTCCCCGCGGTTTGTTTTGATTCGATTGCCCCCAGCGGAGATCCGCGGTCCCCAAAGTGAGTCTGTCTATATTGAGTTCTATTGACAGACCGGCCCCAGTATGGCATCCTGTTCTTAGCCCATG
>CAIRXZ010000313.1 GCA_903882645.1 uncultured Acidobacteriia bacterium
AGGCCCTCTACTCATTTTTAGCAGAGTTTCACACCAATGTGTAGCAAATCTTTACAGGGCGTGCTTATGCCGTGAGGAAGAATTCGCCGGTTACCTCTTTCCAACCGGCATCGGGCAGGGCCGCGAGCAGGTCCTCGGCGGGGCGTCCGCCATCGGCCGCCACTGCTCCAGCCAGCGCGGGTTGACGGGCGTAGAGACGTTCGACGGATTCCCGCATCCACTGACGCACCAAGCCTTTAGGGACCAAGTTGCGTCCCGTGCTCTCCTCATCCGGCACATGGACCGTAACCATCCAGCCCTTGCCGTAGGGATCCTGGCGAAGGATCGAGGGGTTGACGAGAACTTCCACGTTGGTTTCCAAAACTTCGCCTTCGGTCGGCGATACCATGTCGGTCTTTTGCCCATCCCGATAAAAAGTCACGATCTTCTGTCCCTGGCGAATCCATTGGCCGGCTTTGGGAAGCTCGATCTTCTCCACCTTGCCGGCCAGGGCCGCGGCGAACTCATCGGCGCCGACGCGGACTACGTTCTTGCGCTCCCGCATGAGCCAGCTATGGCCCGGGTGGTAGGACACGCGCTCAGGGGTAAGGAATCCATCGACATAGTCCCCACCCAAATGGGCTGGAGCCGCTTGCGGCGCTTCTACCGGAACCGTGGCCATCGCCTTGCGGCGATTCAGGAAGTAGTCGACAGCGATGAAAACCGTGAACAAAGCTAATACCAAAAGAGGTGTCATTGTCGTGTGCCAATCCTTTCGTTTCTATCAAGGGCACGGGAGATGCCAAACCTCGGCGTTTTTGACATTTTTATCTGTTGTGAATTGATGCAGATACAAGGGAGGAGTTTTGATAGTCGCAGGCGATGTTGAAAATAACAACAGTGCATCTGTCGAGAAACACCATGGGGCTGCATGAAATGAGCGAGTTGGACAGCGTGTCGTAGAATCCGACCACGGTGTCGGAAATCGCGGCGAATTCCAGGCTCACCCGAGAGTTTCTTCGATCCGGGCCAGTTCCTCGCCTGAAAGCTCCGCGCCTTGCGCGGCCGCCACGCAATCCTCGATCTGGCCCGGTCGGCTTGCGCCGACCAGTGCGCTGGCCATCGTCTTCTGGCGGAGCACCCAGGCAAGGGCCATCTGGGCCAGACTTTGTCCGCGCCGTCGAGCGATTGCATTCAGCGCGCGCACCTGGGCTAGACGATCCGCGCTGACGTCGGTCTTTTTAAGGAATGTGTTGGGTTTTCCCGCCCGCGAGTCGCCGGGGATGCCCTCCAGGTAGCGGTCGGTCAGCAGGCCCTGCGCCAGTGGCGAGAACGCCATGCCGCCGATTCCCTCCGCCGCCAGCGCGTCGAACAAGCCTTGCTCCGGGTTCCGCACGAACATCGAGTATTTCATCTGATGGATCAGGCAGGGCGTGCCCAGCCGCCGCAACTCCGCCGCCGCTCGCGCCGTCTGTTCCGGGCCGTAGTTGGAGATGCCGGCGTAGAGCGCCTTCCCGGCGCGGACCGCCCGGTCCAGCGCGGACATGGTCTCCTCGATCGGCGTCTCGGGATCGGGCCGGTGCGAATAAAAGATGTCCACGTACTCCAACCCCATGCGGCGCAGGCTCTGGTCGAGGCTCGCCAGAAGGTATTTGCGGGATCCCCAATCGCCGTACGGGCCGGGCCACATGTCGTAGCCCGCCTTGGTCGAAACGATCATTTCGTCTCGCCAGGCGCCGAGGTCGGCTCTCAGCGCGCGGCCGAAATTCTCTTCGGCCGAGCCGGGCGGCGGGCCGTAATTGTTGGCGAGATCGAAATGCGTCACGCCCAGGTCGAACGCGCGCCGCAGCATGGCGCGCATGTTCTCAAAAGCGTCGACGCCGCCAAAGTTGTGCCACAGACCCAGCGAGATCGCCGGCAGCCGCAGACCGCTGTTCCCGCAACGGCGATATGGCATTCTCTCGTAACGCTTCTCGTCCGGAGTGTACAAGATGTGCTCCTTCTGTCTTACAAGACCGCTCCCTGACGGTCGCGGCTCTGACCCGGGCCGTCTCGGCTGCCCGAGTCAGAGCCGCGACCGTCAGGGAGCGGTCTTTGAACCCACTCCTACCCGATCCTCGCCTCAACCGCCACTTCCGCTCGCCCGTCCGCCGGCGGCGGGACGATGTTGCCTTCCACGGTGCGCCCGTCCACGGTCAGCGTCACGGCGTTCCCGGGACCGGCGCGTTTCACCACGATGTTGTACGTCACGCCGCGGAATTTCCGGGTCGCCTCAAAGCCCGGCCACCGTTGCGGAATTACCGGCGCCACCCGCAGGCCCTCGTACTCCGGACGAATGCCCAGGATCCATTGCGTGATGGCGTAGTAGTTCCACGACGCCGTGCCGGTCAGCCAGGAATTCTTGGCTTCGCCGTGCGTGGGCGCATCGCGGCCGGCGATCATCTGCGCGTAAACGTAAGGCTCGCACCGGTGCAGGTCGCTGATCGGCTCTCGCGCCGACGGGTTAATGCGCGAATAATAGTCGTGCGCCGCGTCGCCATCGCCGGCCATCGCCTCGGCGATGATCACCCACGGATTGTTGTGGCAGAAAATGCCGGCGTTCTCCTTGTAGCCGGGCGGGTAAGAAGAGATCTCGCCAAGATTCAAGTAGTAGCGCGAGTAGGCCGGCTGCTGGAGAATGATGCCGTGCGGCGTGGCCAGTTGCTGCCGCACGGAATCGAGCGCCCTGCGCGCCAGCCCGTCCTGCAGGCCGATGCCGGCCATCACGCAAAAGCCCTGCGTCTCAATGAAGATCTTGCCCTCCGCGCATTCCTTGGAGCCGATCTTGGCGCCGAAGTCGTCGTACGCGCGCAGGAACCAATCTCCGTCCCAGCCGTGGCGGCGGACCGTGTCCTCCATGCGCGCGGCTTCGGCCAGGCACGTCTTGGTCTCTTCACCCAGGCCGCGCCGGGCGGCGATCTCCGCCAGTTCCTTCGCGGCCAGCACGAACAGGCCGGCGATGAACACGGACTCGGCCACCTTGCCATCCTTGTTGGTGGTGGTCTGGAACGACTGGCCGGGAGTATCGGAGAAGCAGTTCAGGTTCAGGCAGTCGTTCCAGTCCGCGCGGCCGATAAGCGGCAGCCCGTGCGGCCCCAGCCGTTCGAGCGTGTAGCGGAAGCTGCGCTGGAGGTGCTCGTAGAGCGGTTGCTCCGTGCCGGGTTCGTTGTCGTACGGCGCGGCCTCGTCCAGGATGCTCCAGTCGCCGGTCTCCTTGAGATAGGCCGCCGCGCCGACGATGAGCCAGTGCGGATCGTCGTTGAAGCCGCCGCCGACATCGTTGTTGCCCTTCTTGGTCAGCGGCTGATACTGGTGGTACGCGCCGCCGCTCGGAAGCTGGGTCGCCGCCAGGTCGAGGATGCGCTCGCGGGCGCGCCCCGGAACCATCTGCACGAAGCCGAGAAGATCCTGGTTCGAGTCGCGGAAGCCCAGGCCGCGCCCGATGCCGGATTCGTAGAACGACGCCGAGCGCGACATGTTGAACGTGGCCATGCACTGGTAGGCGTTCCAGGCGTTGACCATGCGGTCGGTGTGGATGTCCGGGGTCCGCGTCTGGCACACGCTCAGAAGGCCGTCCCAGAAAGCGCGCAGCTTCCCAAACGCCGCATCCACGTTGGCCGCGTCGCGATACCGCGCGATCACGGGCCTTACGGCGTCCTTATTGATGGTCTGCGAATCCGGCGGATCGAATTTCCGGTCCTTCGGATTCTCCTGGTATCCCAGAACGAAAAGAACCTGCCGCGTCTCGCCCGGCTGAAGGACCATGCGCACATGGTGCGAGCCGATCGGCGCCCATCCGTGGGCCACCGAGTTCGACGACGCGCCGCGCTCCACCGCCACGGGCTTGTCCCAGCCGCGGTAAGGTCCGAGGAACGCCTCGCGCTGGGTGTCGAACCCCGCGAGCGGGGCCGAGCAGGCGAACCACGCGAAATGATCGCGCCGCTCGCGGTACTCCGTCTTGTGATAAATGACGCCGTCCTCGATTTCCACCTGCCCGATGCTGAAGTTGCGCTGGAAATTGGCGGCGTCGTCCTGGGCGTCCCAAAGACAGAATTCGACGCAGGAGAAAACCGAAAGCGCGGCGGGCGCGAGGCGCCGGTTCGTCACCGTGAGCTGCCAGATCTCCAGGTTCTCGTCGAGCGGCACGAAATACCGCGTGCTCGCGGCCACGCCCAGGCGCTCGGAGCCGATGGTGGTGTAGCCCATGCCGTGCCGGCACGTGTACCGCTCCAACTCGCCCCCGGTGGGCTGCCACGAGGGCGACCAGTACTGGCCGCTGGCGTCGTCGCGGATGTAAACATACCGGCCGCCCAGGTCGAACGGCGCGTTGTTGTAGCGGTACCGCGTAATGCGGCGCAGGCGCGCGTCACGGTAGAACGAATACCCGCCGGCGGTATTGGAGATGATTCCGAAGTAATCCTGGCACCCCAGGTAATTGATCCATGGCAGCGGCGTATCCGGCCGCGTGATCACGTATTCCCGATTCTCGTCGTCGAAGTAACCGTATTGCATAAGAACAGCTTTCAGCCATCAGCCTTCAGCCGTCAGCCAAGCCAGCTTTGGCTGACGGCTGAAGGCTAATGGCTAACGGCTTCCTAATCGCTCCATCATCTCGTAACACGCGCGGCTGCAATCAGAGCCGCGACCGTAAGGGAGCGGTCTTCGTATCAGGCCCCCTACTCCTTCAATCGCTCCATCATCTCGTAACACGCGCGGCTGTTGTGGTATGGGCATTTCCACGGGCCCGCCAGGCACGCATCGGCGTCCTCTTCCTCTTTGTAGGGCGTCCCGTCCGGCCTCAGCTTCGCGTGCCATTCGCCGTGCGTCCGATCCACAACCTTCTCTTCGATGTACTCCCAGGCGCGATACGACGCGTCGAGGAAATGCGCCTTCCCGGATATCTGCCACGCGTTGTAGAAACCTACTACCGCTTCCGCCTGCGCCCACCAATGCTTGTTCGCGTCGATCAGGCGGCCCTTGGAATCGGCCTCGTAGAAAATGCTGCCGTCTTGGTCCAGGGCCTCGTCGTACACCGCCTGGGCCATCTTGACGGCCAGCTTCCGCACGGCTTCGAGCAACGCCCGGTCGCCCACAACCTCAGCCGCTTCGACCATCAGCCAACTGCCTTCGATGTCGTGCCCGAAGGAGCGATGATCGGTAAGCGAATTCCACTGGTTGTCGAAGAACATCCGGAAATGGCCCGTGGCGCCATCGACAATGTGGCTCATGGTCACTTCGAGCAGTTCCTTCTGCCGGGCCAGCAACTCCGGGTCGCGCCACACGCGCAGCAGGTTGGTGTAAGCCTCCAGCACGTGCAAATGCGTGTTCATGGATTTCGGGCTGTTCAGGTCCTTCTCGCTCAACCGCAGATCCTCTAGCGCGCCCCAATCGCGGCTGCACGCTTCCAGATAACCCTTGTGGACCGGCTCGTAGCTGTGCTCCTCGATCAGCCGGAAAAGCCGCCGCGCCCGCGCCAGGCTTTCCGCCTCGCCGGTCGCACGGTAGTACTCGGCCATCGCATAGGCGCAGAAGGCCTGCGCATAGATCTGCTTGCGGTCGGAGACGGGGTTGCCGCGCGCATCGAGCATCCAATAAATGCCGCCGTGCTCCTTGTCCCAGAACTTCTCGACTATGTAATTCCAGGCGCGGTCCGCCATCGCGCGGTATTCGGCCCCGAGCAGCCGGCACGCCGCCGAGTAGGTCCACAGAATACGCGTATTCAACACCGCCGAACGCGGCGCCTCGGCGTCGATCTTCAAATCGCAATCGACCTTGCCATGGAACCCGCCGCGCTCCGCGTCCACCGCGTAACGCATCCAGAACGGCAGGATATCGTCCACCAGTTCTTTACGGATGCGCCATTCCCAATGCCGCTTGACGGCCGGGTCCATCACGACTCCCCTCCGCCCGGCAGCCGCAGGTTCTTCTCGATCAGCGCGATCCGCTGCCGCACGCACGCCGCGCTGCGCAGCGGGTCGGGAGGCGTGTTGAGAACATAGTCGAGGAGCCGTTCCACGGTCGTTTGGACGACGTTCGTGCGCGTGTCGGACGCGCCGTAGTAGATCAGCGCGTCGTCGCCGCGCCGCACCCAGCCGTTCGAGAACGTCACGTTCGAGACGTCGCCGACCCGCTCCTCGCCTTGCGGCCCCAGGAAATAGCCGCCCGGCTTGGCGATCACTTTCTGCGGCGCCGCCAAGTCGCAGAGGAAGCAATAGAGGACGTAACGCAGCCCCGCCGCCGTGTTGCGCACCCCGTGGGCCAGGTGCAGCCAGCCCTTCGGCGTCTTGATCGGCGCCGGTCCCAGCCCGTTCTTCACTTCGTTGATGGTGTGGTACTCGCGGCGGTCCATGATCGTTTCGTCCTCTTCGATCACGGCGTGCTCCATGTTCGCCGCCAGCCCCCATCCGATGCCGCCCCCGCGCCCCGCTTCGATAAAGCTATCCTGCGGCCGCGTGTAAAGCGCATACTTGCCGTTGACGAACTCGGGATGCAGGACGACGTTGCGCTGCTGCGCCGACCGCGTGCGCAAGTCGTCCAGCCGCTCCCATTTCTTCAGGTCGTGCGTTCGCGCGATGCCGCACTGCGCCACCGCCGACGAGAGATCGCCCGGCGCCGCGGCGGGGTCCTTCCGCTCCGCGCAGAACAGGCCGTAGATCCAGCCGTCCTCGTGCGCCACCAGTCGCATGTCGTAGACATTGGTCTCCGGGTCGTCCGTCTCGGGCATCACCACGGGGTAGTCCCAGAACCGAAACCCGTCGATGCCGTTGGCGCTCTCCGCCACCGCGAAGAACGATTTCCGGTCCACGCCTTCCACGCGCGCCATCAGGACCACGTTGCCGTTCCACTCCATGGCCCCGACGTTGAACACGCCGTTGATGCCGAGCCGCTCCATCAGAAACGGGTTGGCATCCGGGTCGAAATCGTACCGCCAGTAGAGCGGCGTGTGTTCCGCCGTCAGGACCGGATAGCGGAACCGCTGGAACCACCCGTTCGATTCGGCCAAAGCTTCGTTGCGCCGCCCGAGCAGCCGCTCGTGCGCCGCGACCAGCCGTTCTCGCTGAAGAGGAAAGTCCGAGTTTGTCATATGGCTTCAATTTCAGAATAGCGGATCGCAATAATGGTACAACGCTTCGGGGCCAATGGCGGGAGGCACATTGGGTGGGAGCCATGGCGACAGGGCTATGGAAGGCGCTGCGGAGTATCTGTGCCATGCCCAACCCCGCTTCGCTTGAAAAGCTACCACGGGGCCGGACATTTCCCTGCTGTTCGACGCCGTCTCCGCATCATGGAGTCCGCGTCAGCCGCGCGGCCCGGAAGTGGAAAGGCACTCCCGGCTCGGCCGTGACCTCGCCGGCTCTCGCCGCCCGGAAGGGCTTTCGAGCCTCTCCGTTCCACATCCCGGACGCACCGAAACCCGATGTTGTCGTTCCTGTTGTCAGGTTCGTTCCTGTTTCGGTTGGCGGCGCGCAGGTTGATCGCTTCATTGTTGAAGGACGCCCCCCGCACGCGGTGGCCGCGCGCCTCTGCCGAACGCAAAGCGCCCCAGCATCCTCTCGCGCAACAACCAGGTGTTGCCGAATGATGCGTGAGCGATCCACGCCCGAACACTCTGTTTCACCTCTTCCCACTCGATAACCCCGGCGGCAAAGTCCCGCTGCAGACGCTTCATCCGGCGCCCGGACCGCACCACGTTGCCGCGCACCAACCGCGCCCGGCCGGGAAACAGACGCCAGCCCAGGAACGTCACGCCTTCGGCGCAGCAGTGGATCCGGGACTTGCCCGGATGCAGCGTCAGCCGCACTTCGCCCAACTGCTGTTCCATCGCCTCGCGCATCGCGCGCAATCGCTGCTTGTCCCCGTCGAACAACACCAAGTCGTCCACATAGCGCGCCCACACGTTCGGCCGCAGCTTCTGGTCGATCAGCCGGTCCAACCCGCTCAGGTAGACGTTCGCGAAAAACTGCGATGTTTGGTTCCCCAGAGGCAGCCCTCGTCTCCGGGCGAAGGGCGTGAAAAGGTCGTCGCCCGCGAAGTACTGGATCACTTCTTCCTGGGGATTCGAGCCGGCAATGATTCGCGCCGCCAGCTCCAGAGTCGGCTTGCACTTGATTACCCGCGCCAGTTGCCGGTTCAGAATCTCGTGGTCGATGGATGCGAAATACTTCCGCACGTCGCACTTGAGCACGTAAGCGAACCTTCGGATCCCCTCGCGCGCCCGCTCCAGGGCCTTGTGCGTGCCCATCCCGGCGCGGCAGGCAAACGAATTGCGCGAGAAGCGGCGCTCAAAGACCGGTTCCAGCATCCGCGTGAGCGCATGGTGCACCACCCGGTCCCGGAACGGCGCCGCGGAGATCCGCCGGGGCTTCGGATCGAGAATCGTGAACGTCCGGTAGCGCCCCGGTTGATAGCTCCCTTCCAGCAATTCGCGCCGCAGTTGCAGCAACTTGGGTTCCAGGTCAATCCGAAACGCAGCCACATCCGGCCGCTTCCGTTTCCCCGCCGCGGCTGCCTCCGCCGCCGCCAGCAAGTTCGCGAAGCTGGTCAGTTCCGGCCAGAGGCCGCCCACTCGCTTCATGCTCTGGCCGCCGCTTTGCTCCATCCGCCCACCATCCGCCCGATCTCGTCCAGTTTCTCCGCGCTGAACCCATAGGCTTCGATGGACATCAGTTTCAAGTCCTTTGCCATACGCAGCAAAAGCCGCGTGGAGTTGACCTTCCGGCTGGCCTGATCGAGCAACCCGGCTTTCTCGCGCGAATAGGCCGCCTCCACCAGCGACGTCAGCAGATCCAGCCCGTGGGTGGTCAGCCGCTCACCGACAGTGAACCGGTGAGCTTTGGGAAAATTCTCCACCTTTGGCAACAGCCACAGCACGAAATCGTAGGCCTTTCCTACCACCACCGGTGCGCCTTCATCCAGCTTCTTCATACATACGCTCCCCAAAAAAGTTTTCGACCGAGGCTCCGCCTCGGTCAAGGAAAAAAAAACAAGCATCAAGCGAAGTCATTCCCGGACGCACCGACACCCGATGACGCCGCTCCTGACGTCAGGTCCGACCCTGCCCCGGCTGGCGGCGCGCAGGACGATCGCTCCAATGGCCGAAGGACGCCCCCCGCACGCACTTTGTGTCCTCACCGAAATCGCTCCGCGTCCATTCCCAAACGTTGCCCGCCATATCGGCCACTCCCTCCGGGGTGTCGCCTTCCGGGAACATGCCCACGGGCGTCGGCTTACCAACCATCATGTTGAAGTTCGCCCGGTACTCGTCGGGATCGGGCCCGCCCCACGGGAAAATGCGGCCCTCGGCGCCGCGGGCGGCGGCCTCCCATTGCTCTTCGGTGGGCAGTTGGCACTTTGCCCATGCGCAGTAGCCTTGCGCCTCATGCCACGTCACCCTCACCACCGGGCGGCCGGGATGCCCGCTTTGCTCTTCCCATTCTGGCGGCGCCTTGGCCCCCGTTTCCTCCAGATACTTGCCGTACTCCCACACCGTCACGGGAAACCGGCCGATTCGAAATCCTCCAACCGTCACGGACTTCTTCGGCAGGCTCTGATATGCTTTTGAATCCCCGCCAAGGGTAAACCTGCCCCCGCGAATCTCCTTCCAGTACGCCGCTTCGCGCGGCGTATGCAGCCGCGCCTGGCTCGCTTGGTCCAGCGCCTCCGCGGCCGCCACACGGGTCTTCAAACCAACGCCCCTGGCCTTGCCTTTCTCGAAGATAGCCTCAACGGCATCCCGCAGCTCGCCGTATTGTTTTGCGGCGGGTTCGCTCAGCTTGTATTCGAATGGAGCCACGTCCGCCAGCATATTGCCCAGCACGCCCGCCGCGTGCGCCTTGCGGTCGAGGAGCTCTTGGGACACGGCGTGGCGCGTCAGGTCTTCGAACAGCAGGGTCAGCCGTTGTTTGGCTTTCTCTGCCATGCAACCGGCCACCAAGGGCAGCACCTCCCGCCCTTCCGCCGAATAGAGCATCTCTCGCGCGCGCAAAGGGATCTGCGCATCGGGCAGATCCGCCATCGTTCGCGCGGCCAGGTACTCCTGGAAGCTGCGGTGCCAGAACGCGATCTCTCCGCCGCGCAGGGTGACAATGCCACTATCGATCTGCGCCTGCTCCAGAAACCGGCGCATCGGCGCCAGCGAGTCCGTCTTCGGCGTCAACAGCGCGGCCGCGTCGTCGACGCCGATCGACAGCTTTTGCCCGCCCTTCCACTCCTGCATGCCCAGCGCGAGGAAGCCGAACCGCTCCAGGAGCACATCCTTCTGATACTTGTGTTCCCGATACTTCTCCACGGCTTGCTCCGCCAGCCAGTCCAGAATCTGTTCGTAGAGCTTCACGCGCTGCTCCGGCAACCGGTTTCGCCGGAAGTGCAGCACCGCCAGCGACGTGAGCATCAGCGGGTTGCGCGCCAGATGGCGGATCCCGGGAACCGCCACGGCCGGGCGCAAATCGGCGTAGTAGGCTTGCGCGGCAGTCTCGTCGCCTCGCTTGAGCCAGCGGCACCACTGCAACAGGAACCCGTCGATTCCGGAGTCGTCCAGCTCGTCGATCATCGTCACGACGAACTCGTTGAGCGTCGCGCGGCCTTCATGCACGCCTGGGCGCGTAGTGACCACGATGCGGCATCCGAATTGCCCCGCCGCCTCCTGGATGGCCTTCACCGTGTCCACCCGGCGTTCCTGGCCCGCCGCTTCGTCCAGGCCGTCCAGCAGCAGCACGGTATCCGCCTTGCGGAGCTTGTCCGCGAAAAACGCCTCGTCGAGGTCCCAGCCCTTGTGGGAAGCCAGAAAGTGCGCGATCCAGCGGGCGTGCACCGCGGTTGCGGGGTCTCCCGGCTCGCGGCGCTCCAGCGTGTTGGCGATGTGCTGGTCGAGTTCGCTGATGCGCACCCAGATCGGCAATCCCTTCAACCACAGCAGTTCGGCCGGCGCGCCGCCGGGCCGGCACAGCATCCACGCCAACCAGCGGACGAACGTGGTCTTGCCGCAGCCCGGCTTGCCCTCAATCACCAGCCTCCGGTTGTTTCGCAACGCTTCCTCTAAGTGAATAGGCGTGGGTCTTCCCGGCGCGCTTGCGTCCTTCGCCGCGCCGGCCGTCGTCAGCTTGATGAACAATGTGTCGATCCCGGGTGGGGGCACCTCCTGGGGGGCGACATGAAGCTGGCCCAACTCAATCGAGCGGGTCTTGTCTTGCAGCCACGCGATGTACTTCGCCGGGTCCGCCTGCTTGGCATCGAAGTGATTCCGCCCGTGCTTTTCGATGCACAGCGAATACTCCTGCTCGCCCTTCTCTTCCCACCTTGGCACGCGGGGGTCCAGTTCCCACGGCCGGCGTATGACCGTGCGAGAGCCAGGGTCCATCTTCAGGATCGAGAAGTTATTGCGGTATTGGTGATTTGCGTAAGCGGCTCCCCCCACAAACAGACGTGCCCGGTCGTAGCACCGCATCGCCCGTCCGATGGCGCCGTGCGTGTGCCCGGAGAGAATGACGTGCGCGCGCGCGGCGAGGTAGCCATAGCTGCCCGGACGGTCGCCGTAGGAAGCGCATTCGGCGTCCGCCAGCCATTCTTGCGGATGGTGCAGCACCACCACCGTGATCGGCGCCGTATCGTAGTCGTCCGGATCCATGAGGTGCATCGATTGAAGCTGCGGCAGGCCCAGCCATAACTGGCCGCGGTCGGTTTTGCTGTCCCGGCAGAACCACGCCGAGTTGGCGCAAAGGAAACGGAGACCGCGCAGCTCGCGGACTCCGGCGAGGTGGTTGGGCTGGCCGTTCAGCACTGGCGCGGGTATGCCGAAGCCGTCGGCGAAGTTCACAAAGGCTGCGAACGGCGCCGCAAATCCCCCGTCCAGCCGCTCGGGACGGAGGAGCGCGTCCGCCCGCCTCGCGTCCTGCGTGCGGTCGGTAAGGGAGAAAGCCGCCTCGTGATCGATATCGTGATTGCCCGGACAGATGATGCAATCCGCAGCCGTAAGACCGGTGGCTGGAAACAACTTTCCCCTGAGCCACTCGGCCAGCTCCGGGTACCCGGACGCCCTGCCCTGCCAGGTCAAATCGCCCGAAATCACCAGGATATGGGGTTTCCAATCCGCCGCAAGTTTGCGGAGCGTCCTCACCAGCAGATCGAGCGACTCGGCGCGTTGGAGCCCGGCTGTGGCGTCTTTGTCGTAGCCGAAATGCAGATCCGACAGGTGGAGCAGGTTGGGCATGAAGATCGGCGCGTTCATTTTACCTCAACCGAAGGCGCCGCGCCCCGCTCCGGCTGGCACGAGCGCCTTGGAAGGTATTGCCGGCGCGAGCGCCGTTGCCCGGGCGTTCGTCAGGACCGCCGTTCCAGGACCTCTATCAAGTCGCGCTTGGCGTGCAGCACGGCGACCACCTGCAACGGAACTGTTTCGGGCCGGTAGACGATCAGATAATTGGGGAATTTCGTGACGGTCCAGAAGCGCACCTCGAGAGGCGTGATGTCCTGCCGCTTGGTTCCCATCAGGGGGTGTTTGGCCAGCCGCCGGCAGGTCGCGACGATTTCCATTTCCACCCGGCCGGCAGCGTCCCGGCTCCGTTCGGCGATAAACCACCAGATGGCATCGAGGTCTTCAGCCGCCTGCGGCGTGAGCTGAAACGGCGCGCTCATCCCTGCTGCTTCAGCCGCTCGGCCCGCTGTTGCCGCAACATCTCAACCGCCGCGTCGCCGTCGATCAATTCGCCGCGCTCGGCCTGAGCGAAGCCTTTCTCGATATGGGCGGCGATGGCTTCGCGCTGTTCCCCCGTCCAGTCTTCAAAATCGAGTTGCCCGCGGATGATCTCAAAGGCCTGATCGAGAACCTCGCCGGGGTTCCGATACGCGCCGGACCGGACCGCCAGGTCGATGACGCTCTGCTGTTCGGGTTTCAGGTCAATCGTCATGCGCATCCTCTCTCAAGGCGCTGTTCTTTCCCTGTAAACCCACCCTACCTTGCCGCCCCTCCCGGCGTCAAATCAGCCGGGCGCCTTGCTCCACCCCGTCCCCTACCGGCTTCCGTCGAGGAACAAATACCTTGCCCTATGCCCGTCCGGCGCCGCGCTCGGCTCCGCCGTCAGATGCATGACTTGGTACTGGGTATCGCTCTTGTAAGTAGGCCACGCCGGTTCGCCCACCCCGTTCGGATCTCCTGTCTTCGCGAAGTTAGTCCAATAAGTACCCATGACATCGGAGACCTTGCGGTCTTCGGGCCGCCACGGCAGCTTGCGGGACGAAAGTACCTGGAAGACGAACTCGATCTCCGACGCATGCGGCGCCGAAGGCATCGCCGCGGGATTCTTCGCGTCCGCCGCGGACATAGGCAGCGCCTGATCGAACTCGTAGCGGTAGACCGGCGACTTGCCGGTCTCAAGGTGCGCCTCCATCCATTTCCAGGTTCCGTAGGCGATGAACCGGTCGCTGGCCAGGTCCTGCGCCGAGCGCCTGGCTTGCGCGTCCGTGGCCGCGGCATAGAGGTTCAGGACGGAGTCGGCCTTGTTTCCATACAGGGTGCGGACATGCGCCGCGAAGTTCTCCCGGGTCGGATCGTCCTTTCCGAGAATCGCCTGGTAGCCCGCTTCGTCGGCGTTCCATCCGGCTAACAGCGGAACGTGACTCTGCTTCCCCTTGAAGTAGATCGCGGGCACGTCGTCGGGCAGGAAGTACCCGTCGATATTCGGCGTGAAACGGAGACCCTGCTGCTTCAGCGCCGCTTGCAGGATCTCGTCCGCCGGCTTGGCCCGCAGCGCCGCGAGCGACTCGGTTCCCAGCGCCGACTTCGCGAATTCCACGTCCGCCTTTTCCGTCTGGGCGCGCGGCTTCAGCGGCAGCGTGTCGCCGAAGAACGCGCCGCTCTCGCCGATCGCGCGTTTGAACAGGCCCTGCGCCAGCGGGGACGCCATCAGGGCGCTGACCGAAAAAGATCCGGCCGATTCGCCGAAGATCGTCACGTTGTCCGGATCGCCCCCGAACGTGGCGATGTTGTCCTTGACCCATTTGAGGGCGGCTATCTGGTCCAGCAGTCCGTAGTTGCCCGACGCCTTGTGGCGCGATTCCTTGGCGAGATCCGGGTGCGAAAAGAACCCGAAGATGCCCAGGCGGTAGTTCATGCTGACCACCATGACTCCCTTTTTCGAGAGGTTCCCGGCGTCCTGGCGCGGTTCCGAAGTCGCGCCCGCCGCGAAGCCGCCGCCGTGCATCCAGACCATCACCGGCAGCTTCGCCACGGTGCGAGCCGCCGGCATCCATAAGTTGAGATACAGGCAGTCTTCGCTAGGCCCTTTATCGTTGAAAATCATGTCCGCGTAAATCCGCCCTTGCATGCAGCGCGGCGGATAGTCGGCGGCTTTGCGGACGCCGGTCCAGGCCGGCGCGGGCTGCGGCGCCTTCCAGCGCAATGGACCGACCGGCGGCGCGGCGTAAGGGATGCCTTTGAACGTCCGGACCTTGCCATCGGGGCTGACCACGCCTTCCAGAACCCCGTTGGCCGTACGCAACTGCACGTAGCTTACCTGTTGGGCCGCCATAACCTGAACTCCGAATATCGCCGCCAAGGGAACCGCGCATCCCGCGCGCCGAAGATACTGCCTGCCGTGCCGCATCATTCCTCCTGCCTTAGTGGGGCGGACCTCCTGGTCTGCCTTCCTTCCGCGACATGCCTTCGAAAAACGCAACAAGAAGGCAGACCGGGAGGTCCGCCCCACATTCTACCGCCTCGGTTGACGCTCGCGAATGCCTTCTCCCACCGCTCCCTTGTGACCGAGCGTGGCGTTGAGCCATTCGGTCATCTGGCGTTCCCAATCCGGCGCGCCCGGAATGGTATGCCAGGCGCCCGTGCCGTGCGCGCCGTTCGGAATGCGAATGATATCGCACTTTACTCCGACGTTCCTCAACGCAGTTTGCAGATTGGTCGATTCGGAAAACGGAATGTACTCGTCCTTGTCGCCCTGTATCAGAAGAAACGGCGGCGCGTTCTTACTCACGTAAGTAATCGGAGACGCTTCCTTCAGAGCCGCAGCTTCGCCCTTCTGGCGGATTAGCGGATCGAGCAGGGCGTGCACGTCCGCATTCAACGGGACCGTGGCGAAACTGCTTTGCGCGAAGAGCGTGACGACGGCCTGCGCCCTGGCGCTTTCCCGCTCCACCGGGTCCTGCGCCTTGGGATCGCCGCCCGCCGCTAGCAACCCCACCATGTTACTGAGGAATCCGCCCGCCGAACCGCCCAGTAGCGCGATCTTCTCGGGATCGGCGCTCCAGTTCCTGGCGTTGTGCCGCAGGTATCGCACCGCGCGTTGCACGTCGTAAACCATGTACGGGTACGGGTATTTCGGCGCAAGCCGGTAGTTCACGGAAAACACCGCGTAACCCGCCGGCGCCAGGAAGTCCGCGCAATAGGCCTCGCTGCCGCTCTTGCTGTCGCCGCGCTGGTAGCCGCCTCCGTGAATAATGATGGCTATCGGATGGACGCCCGGCCCCTTGGGGGCGTAGTAGTCCATGGTGAGCTTTTGGCCGTCCGCCTCGCCGAAGACCAACCCGTCCGCGGCGGGCTTCCGCGGCCCCTGCGCATGGAGCGGCGCCAGAAGCACGAGGGCAAAGACGTACCGTGCGCGCAATTTCAACATACGAGAAGTATAGCGGAGCCCTCTACGCCAGGTTGAGAATCTGCTTGATCGTGCCGCTGTCATCCTGAATCTTCCGCTGCAACATCATGAGGGCGTGGATAAGCTGTTCGGGGCGCGGAGGGCAGCCGGGCACGAATACGTCGACGGGAATAACCTGGTTCACGGGAATCAGCGCATAGTTGTTGAACACGCCAGTGGAGGTGGCGCAGGCGCCCATCGAAATGGCCCACTTAGGCTCCGGCATCTGCTGATACAAGTGGCGGATCACGGGAGCCATCTTGTTGGAGACCCGCCCGGCGATAATGATCAGGTCCGATTGCCGGGGCGAGCCGCGGAAAACTTCGGCGCCGAAGCGCGCGATATCGAACCGCGAAGCGCTCATCGACATCATTTCGATGGCGCAGCAGGCCAGCCCGAACGTCATCGGCCAGATGGAGTTCTTGCGGGCCCAATTCACCGCGCGGTCCAGCGTGGTGAGCAACAGGCCCTCCGAAGCGGCGGCCGCGGCGTGATTCACGGCGAAATTGTCGATCCGCGCGAACAACTCGGCCGGCCCGCTGGCCAGGGGCTTCTCCATGGCTCCATTCTCGCACGGCCCCGCGGTCCGGGTAACCCGCGGCGCCCGGCCCGCGTCCAATAGAACAAGCGGGTCCCGATACGATTCTTATGCGATACTTGTCGATTTTCCTTTGTTTTTCGGCGGCTTTGCTCACCCCCAACCCGGGCGCCGCTCGCGCCGCTGTCAACGCCGGTGTCGCCTACCCCGTCACGTTTGAAGGTGGAAACCTGCCGCTCAGCCATGCCAAGGCCACGGCCACGTTGGGCAAGGACGAGATGGTCTTCGCGCAGAGCCGCCATCGGGTCGTGGTTCCGGTCAGGAACATCACCGGAATTTCGTGCGGCAGCCAGGTTCACAGCCGTCCGGGAGCCGCCCTGCTGGGCGTCCTTCCTTTGGTGCACTACGGCGCGAGCGAAGACTATTACATCGGCGTTACCTGGACCGACAGCTCGCGAACCGGCCGGCCAACGGAAGTCCTGCTGAGGATCGCCAAGAGTGAGTACGGCGCCTTCGTCAGCGCGCTCGAAGCCGCCACCGGAGTCAAGGCCGTCGATCCGAATCGCGTGCCCGTCCTGGTGCGGTACGGGCTCTGATCATCGTCCCCCCCGCGCCGCTGTCCACACAAGATAGCCCCCGAACACAGCCAGCGCCGCGGCGGATAGGCCCCTCAACGCGCGGCCCGCCCCGGCGCCGAGCTTGCCCGCCATCCCGAACACCGCGATCGTGCCCGCCAACCCGAGAACCATGACGCCATAGAACCCGGCCAGCAGCGCGACGCCGTCCGCCGGCGCCTCGCGCCAGCCCTTCAACAGCAGCGGACCCATAACGAGGCTCCAGTTCATCCACGGGTTCGGATTCAGCAGATTCACGGTTGCCGCGCTGAGAAGGCTCCGGCCCGCCGACGGCGCCGGCGCTTCGGCCCTGCCGTCCCACGCTCGCCACGCCTTGAGAGCGCCGTAAGCCAGATAAAGGACGAAGATGCCGCCCGCCGCCCTCAGCCATTGCGTGAGCCATGCCGGCAGCCGGCTCAAGACGAGCACCGCCAGCACGATGATCGGCCCGTCGCTGAGCAGGGGCGAGAACGCGGCGGGAAGAGTGCGCCGCCACCCATGACTCGCGGCCTGCGAGACGAGGTACGCCTGCAACGGTCCCGGCTGCGCGACGGCGGCAAAAGCGAAAGTGGCGCCTAAGAGCAGGTACGTGAGCATGTCATCCTATATGGGTTATCATTACAAAGTCACGCTCACGTGGTGCCGGGGAGGAGGTTCTTAGTCATGATGGCGCGCCCAGCGTACTTTCTCGTCGCGGTTTTGAGCCTGGCTGGAATGGTCCGCGGGCAGGCCCCCGCGGCTCCCGATGCCGGCGCGCCGCAACCGCCTCCGCCGCCCTCCGCCGCGCCGGCGAACGGCGAGGGCCGCCCGGTGAGCTGGGCGCGCATGGCGCCGAACCTCCTGAGCGACCAGAAACGCATCTGGTTGTTTCCCACCCAGGTTGCGCGCGGACGCCATATCTGGCCGGCGCTGGCGGTGCTCGCAACCACCGCCGTCCTGATTCGCACCGACGCCCACACGGCGCCGCACTTCCGGAACACCACAACGTTCAACGGGTTCAATTCCGTATTCACCTCGAAGGGCACGGACATGGGCATGCTGGTGGCGCCGGCGTCGCTTTACGCCGCGGGCTGGGTTTTCAAGAGTCCCTACCTTCGCAAGACTGTTCTTCTGGCCGGCGAAGCCGTCGGCGACTCGGAGATCCTGACGGTGATTGCGAAAGACATCGATCGCCGGGAAAGGCCAGCCGTCTATGCGCCGTACACCCATATGACGGATAGCTGGTTCTCGAGCCAGGGCAGTTGGATCCGCGGCAACGGCAGTTTTCCCTCCGGTCACACCATCGCGGCGTTCTCCCTGGCGACCGTGTTCGCGCGCCGGTATCCGCGCCAGCGCTGGATTCCGTACGTGGCCTATCCCCTCGCCGCGCTGGTGGGGTTTTCCAGGTTGACTCTCTGCGCCCACTTTCCGTCGGACGTCGTCGTAGGCGGCGTGCTTGGCTACTCCATCGCCCGCTTTGTGGTGCTCCGTCAGTGAGCGCGGTGGGGCCAGGCTTTCAGCCTGCCGCCGGGCTTCTGCCCGGCGTTCCGCGACAGCCCGAAGAACGCCGGCTGAAAAGCCGGCGGCAGGCTGAAAAGCCTCGCCCCACGTGGGCTTTCGCCATCGCCCTCGCCATCCTGGCCGCGCTTGCGCCGGCCCTCCGCGGCCAGGTGAACACGGGCGTCCTTCGCGGCACGGTCGTCGACGCGCAGGCGCGTCCGGTCGGCGGCGCAAGCGTGGTGGTTCAGGGCGGCCCGGCCGCTTTTGCCGCCGAAGCGACCACGCGCTCCGACGGGGAGTTCGAGATCGCGCTGCCGTACGGCGAGTACCGCGTGGGCCTTCCCGGCCGAAATTCCGTCGAAGTCGCCGTCCCGCCGCTGCGGACGGCGTGTCTGAGAATCGTGCTTGATGGCGCCGCGGTCTCCTGCCCCGAGCCGCCCGCTTCCGGCGATCGGCCTTGGGCCGCCCGCCTCGCGACGCCCGGCGGCGCGCTCGCCGGTTCGGTCTCCACCCTCCTGTTGTTCCTGAACCCCGCCGCGGTCGCCGAGCCGCTCGATTTCTCGGGTCCGGTCTCAACGCCTCTGGCCCTCCTCTCCGGGCGGGCTTTCTCGTGGACCGATACGCGTTACACGGCGCAGGGAGTGGATGTCACCGACCCCTATCAGCCGGGACGGCTGGACACGCCGCTCGATGCGTCCGGCTTCGGCGAGGTCGCGGTGCGCACCGGCTTCGACCTGGGGATCTCGCGGGCCTTCGGCTCCGAAGTCGCCGCATTTGCCGCCGCTCCCCCTTCGGCCTGGCACGGCGCAGCCGCCAGCAGCGGCACGGGGTCCGCTTTGGCGTCCGACAATTTGCCGGCCCCCGCGACGCGCGGGCTTCTCCAGCAGGCCGGAAAATACAACCGCTTTTCGAACGGCCGGGTTCAAGGAGGCGGCCCCATCGGCCGCCGCATCGACTGGTTCGCCTCCTTCGCCGGCCAATGGTCTTCGCAAACGGTTCCGCTCGCGCCCGCCGGCTCGGATGTGGCGAGCCGTCTCCTGTTTGGCGCCGCCATCGCCAGGGTTCAGGTCACGCCGAGGGACCAGATCCAATTCGATTTCGCCGATTCCCGCGCGCGCCTGTCGGACTGGGGCGCGCCCGCCGGAATCGAAGCCTGGGCCGGACGGCGCATGGCTCCTTCGCTCACCATCCCGAGCCTCGAGGGCTTCGCCGGATGCCCCGAGAACGATCATTTCGATTCCTTCCAGGCCGCCTGGACCCGTCTGGCCGCCGGTGGAATATGGCAGGCCCGCTTGGCAGCCTCATCGGCGCAGCTCGACACCTCCAACGCCTCGCCCGGCGGGCAGAGCGTCATCGACCTGGTTAGCGGCGCGGTCAACGGCGTGGCCCCCCTGACCAACCTGGGCGGGCGGACCCGCCAGGCCGCCGGGGCGGTCTACGCCCCGAGGCGCTTCGAGATCGGCCGTTCGCGCCACGCCCTGACCGTTGGCGCGGATTGGGACCACAGCGGCGTTCGCAACCGTTTCAGCGCGCCGTCGGCCATGAACCTCATCACCGCCAACGGCGCCCCGGCGTTTGTGGTCGCTCTGAACACCCCGCTCGACGCGCGCCAGCGCGCCTCCGGCTTCTCCGTGTTCGTGCGGGACGCGATCGCGCTCCAATCCTGGCTCACGCTCGATCTGGGCGTGGTCGCGGACCTCGCCCGCGGCGGGCCGATCGCCTGGAACAGCCTGTCTCCCAGGGCCGGTTTCGCCCTTGCGCCGGTTCGCCGTCTCGCGCTGCGGGCCAGCTACGCGCGCCTGTTCGCGCCCCTGGCCGGACGATATCTCGATTTCACCGGCGCGAACAGCCTGGGCGGACTCGAGTACCAATGGATCGACCGCAACCACGACGGCCTCTTTCAGCCTGGCGAGATGGGCCCCTTGCTCATGGCTTTCGGCGGGCCTTATTCCAGCATCGATCCCGCCCTGCGGCGCCCCTACGCCGACGAGTTCAACGTGGGGGCTGAAGCCTCGCTGCCCGGGCGAACTCTCGCGCGCGCCTGGTTCTTCCGGCGCGACGAAAAGAACCGCATTGCGAGCGTGGATACCGGAGTTCCTTCGTCGGACTTCGTCCCGGTCCGGATTCTCGATCCCGGTCCTGACGGCGTCCCCGGCACGTTCGACGACCAGACGCTGACCGTGTACGCCCAGCAGCCTGCCTCGCTCGGGCAGGATCGTTACCTCCTCACCAACCCGCCGGGACTGAGGACGCTTGCCGAGGGAATCGTCGCGGAGACCGGCAGCCAATGGCGGGATTACGGCTTTCACGCATCGTTCATGGCCGTGAAATCGTATGGTCCGGCCAATCCCGGCAACTCGCCCCTGGAAAACGATCCCGGAGTGATCGGCTCGCTGTACTCCGATCCGAACGCCTCCATCAACGCGGCCGGCCGCCAGTTCTTCGACCGCGCCTACGTCGGCAAAGCCCAATTCTGGGGCAGGTTGCCGGCCTTCCTGGGCGGCGTCCGGTGGGAGCATGCGGTGAACTACATGGATGGAGCCGCCTTTGCCCGGCTCCTGCTCGTCACCGGCCTGCCCCAAGGGCCTTTCTGGGTCGATGCCACCGTCCGCGGAAGCCCCGGAGGCGGCAACCGCGCCGAGCACGTGATGAACTGGAACCTGAGGCTCAGCCGGACATTTCACGCGGCGGACGGTGATGTCTTGCTTGCTTTCGACCTGGTAAACGTGTTGAACTCAGACAACCGGATTCGGGAGATCGACGCAAGCGGCCCGGCGTTCAACCAGCGCCTGCCGATCGCAATCGAACCTGCGCGCTTCTTGCGGATCGGCATCCAATATGGCTTTTAGCAGATACACCGCGAAAAGGGGACTGGCACGGATTTCGCCGCCTTTGCGAAGCTTCGTGCCAGTCCCCTTTTTGCCCCCGGCAGGACTCTTCGCGTTTCGTGACGCGCTGGCAGGCCGGGGTGAGCGCATTCCTCCGCTTCCTCCGCGCGCGAACTCCGGGACGATCGCACGTCCGAGTGAAGGACCAGATCCTTATAAACGGTTTTCTCCGCGTCTCCGCGACTCCGCGTCAAGTATGCGGTTCCGGCTGGCCTGCTTCCTGTTCCTGGCCGCCACCGCCTGGTCCGCGGATGGCGGCGGCATCGCCGGCGTTGTATTCGGCCCCGGGGGCGAGCCGGTCCCCGCGGCGCGCGTCTCGCTGGTCCTCCGCGCCACCGGTTTCCGGCGGGAACTGGTTTCCGATGAAGCCGGGAAGTACGCCGTGACCGGCCTGCCCGCCGGCTCTTACGCGGTCAGCGCCCGCTCCGTCGTGTCCGGCGCCGCCGCCGAGGAAAGCGCGGTCGTATGCGATGGCGAGACCCTGAGCCTGCCCATCGTTCTTGGCAAGGCCCCCGTGGCGGATGCGGACCTGCCGCTCGCCGGGCGCGACGCCCTGGACTTGGTTCGAAACAGATCGGAGATCACCCCCGGCGAGCAAGGCGGGAACATCGAGGGCTTCGGGCCTTACGGATTCCGCGGGAGCACCAGCCTGAACAGCTACGGGCAGCGCGGGCAGGATAACAACTTCCTCTTGGACGGCGTTGACGATAACAACGCCTGGGTGCGCGGCGCGCTGTTCACGCCCCCTCTGGACGCCGTGGGGGCCGCGACCGTGGCGGCGGGCTACATCCCCGCCGAATACGGGCGCGCCACCGGCGCCGTGGTGAATCTCCGGACTCGCTCGGGGTCGGACGAGCTGCGCGGCTCCGCCTTCGAGTATTGGCGGAACTCCCTGCTGGACGCCCGCAACTTCTTCGATGGAAGGGACAAGCCGGGCCTTGCCTGGAATCAGTTCGGCGGCGCGGTGGGCGGCCCGGTTCGCCCCGGCAAGTGGTTCTTCTTCCTCGATTCCGAATTGCAGCGCGGACGCCAGGGCGTCACCGTTACCTCAACCGTGCCCACGCAGGCGCAGAAAGCCGGCGATTTCGGCGCGGCGGCGACGATTTACGATCCCTTGTCCATCCACTCGATAGGAGGGAACCTGTACGCGCGAAACCCGCTACCCGACAATCGTATCTTGGCGTCCGATATTTCGCAGGCGTCCCGCAGCCTGATGGCCCTGTATCCGGACCCCACCGCGCCCGGCTTGGCCGGCAACTACTCGTTTGCTTCCGGCCGCGTCCTGAATTCCGGCCAGTTCGACCTTCGCTCCGACCATGTTCTGTCTCCCGCCAGCAGGTTCTTCATCCGCTTGAGTTCCGGATCGGCGGACGGGCGGTCGCCAGGCGGTCTTCCGGCCCCCGCCGGCATGGGCTTTCCGGCGGGCAGCTACGCCGGAAGCGACCCCGCCCAGAACGCCGATGGCGTGAACTCGCGCGAAACCTGGCAGAGCGGCGCGGCCTCGCACACGTTCGCCATCGGTCCCCTGGTCAACGAAGCGCGCGCCGGCGTATCCATAGACGACCTCCACGCTTATGCGGCCGACCGCGGATTCAACGCTTCGGCCGCGCTCGGCATTCCTGGGTTGAGTTCCAATGGAATGCCCGCCTTCAGCCCGCTAGGATACGCGTCGCTGGGCGCCGGCAGCGCGGCTCCCTTCGCGGTTCGCGGCGCCAGCTATCAGTTGGGGGACGCCGTCGCATGGAAGATTGGCCGGCATTCCTGGAAATTGGGCGCCCAGTTCGTCCGCAGGCATCTGGATGGCGACGCTTCGGACTGGAGTTCGCGGGGCGTTTTCTCTTTCACGCCCGACTTCACCGGCCAGCCGGGCGTCCCGAACACCGGGGATTCCCTCGCCTCGCTGATGTTCGGTTATCCGTCGGAGGTCCGCCGGGACGTTCAGTTCGCGCCCTACCGCCTCCGCGCCTGGGAGTGGGCGGGCTTTGTGCAGGACTCCATCCGGCTCTGGGGGAGGCTGACTGTCGAAGCCGGAGTGAATTACTCGCTCTTTCCTCCCGTCACCGAAGCCTCCAGCCGGATGGTGAATTTCAACTTCTCCCGGACTGCCCCGGCGCTCGACCAATTCGCGGGTCAGGGCGCGGCCGGCCAGTATGCCAACCAGGAGTACAATAAGCGCGCCCTCGCGCCGCGCTTCGGCTTCGCGCTGGATCTTCTGTCCGGCGGCGCGGCGGTGCTGCGGGGGGGCTTCAGCCAGTCGTGGGATTCCGGGGCGTATTTCGTGTTGGGCAGCCTGGCGCGGAACCCGCCGTTCGCCTCCAAGCTGGATACCGTCAACGGCACGTTCCAGGTTGGGCCAAGTCTTGGCGCGGGGCTGCCGGCCCCGGTTTCGGCGCCGCTCCTCAACCTTTCCGCTCTCAACAGCGCCGAAGGCGGCATCTACGCCATCGAGAATTCACCTTTCACGCCCTATTCGGATCAGTGGAACCTGTTGCTCGACCTGCGTCCGCGGTCCGGGCTGACCGTGGAAATCGGCGGCATGGGGTCCATGGGGATGCACTTGTATTCGCGCGAGGATTCCAACCAGCCGTATCCCGCGCCGACGCCCTTTCCGTATCCGCGCTATGCTTATGACCCGTACCACATGCGCATCGAATACCTGGACTTCGCGGGAGGTTCCACCTACTACGGCGGTACATTCAAGCTGACCGGCCGCTGGAACTCCGGACCTCAGTTCCAGTTGAGTTACACCTTCGCCAAGGCCCTGGACGATGCCACCACTCCGGGCACGGACCAGCAAAGCCGTCCCCCGGTGCCTCAGTACCTTTACAACCCGCGTGGCATGCGCTCCCCCTCGACATTCGACGTCTCCCAGCGGCTGGTGTTCACGGCGCACTACGAACTGCCGCGCTCGATCCCCGCCTTGAATTCCGGCGCGGCTGCCCGCCGCCTCGGCGCCGCCCTGGCGAACTGGCGGATCTATGCGAACGCCGTCATGCAGGGCGGACTTCCATTCACGCCCCAACTGGCCGCCAACAGCCTGAACGATGGCGGGATTCAGCTTCCCAACCGCATCGGAAGCGGCGCGTTGCCCGCCGGCCAGCAGTCCTACCTCCAGTGGTTCAATACCAGCCTGAATCCCGCGGACCCCAATCGCGCGTTCCAGACTCCCGCCGTGTTCCAATACGGCAACTCGGGCTTCGACATCCTCAGAGGCCCCGGCATGGCCAGCCTCGACTCCGCCCTGGCCAAGAGCATCCCGCTCACTGAACGGTTGCGGATCCGGACGCGAATCGAGGCCTTCAACCTGCTCAATCGCGTCAACTTCGCCCTTCCCAACCGCATCCTGGGCCTGAGCTCGTCCGGCGCCATCGATCACACCGCCACGTCCGCCCGCCGCCTCCAACTCTCCGTGCGGTTCGAATGGTAGATGGCCGCAATGCCGTTCACTTTCCTCAGGGCGCGTAGTCCGCGTTACGGAGTCGGAACCGATCAATGACTCCGACGGGTTCGCCGACGCCATTGGTCGCGCCCTGGACATCTGGATCGAGGTGTGGCGCAAGGCCGGTGGGATTCGGCAATTCCTTCCGCCTCGGAAGGCCCGCGAGGCGCCGGCCGGAAAGCGATCCGGCTTCGGCTTGCAGGACTCACCGAATCGGTTCGGTCCCCTCGCTCAGGATGGCAAGGTAGGCATCGTAGACGAAAAGCCGATGGCGCTGCCGTCCCGTGATCTCGCGCAGCATGCCCAACTGCTGCATGTGCTCCAGGGATTTCGCCACCGTCGGCGCGGAGATGCCGATGCTCATGGCCGCGGCTGGGATGGACACGATCGGGTTGCGCTGCATGTGTTCGAAGACGCGCAGCACGGATGCCGCCGGGCGGCCTAACGCCTCGATCTTGCGGTGGTGGTCCTCGAAAACCGCGAGGATACGGCGCGCGGCGGTCGCGGCCTGCTCGGCGGTGTCTCGCACCCCCGTCAGGAAAAAGTCCAGCCAGGTCTCCCAGTCGCCTCTGGCCCGCACCCGGTCCAGCAAGTCGTAGTACGCGGCCCGGTGTTGTTTGAAGTAGAGGCTGAGATACAGGATAGGTTCCCGAAGCACGCCGGCGGCGCACAGCAGGAATGTGATGAGCAACCGGCCAAGGCGGCCGTTGCCGTCGAGGAACGGGTGAATCGTCTCGAACTGGACGTGGACCAGAGCGGCCCTGACGATCACCGGGAGATCCGCGCGCCCGTCGTGCAGGAACAGCTCGAGGGCGTTCATGCAATCGAGGACAAACTCGGGTGGGGGCGGAACGAAGACCGCGGTCCCCGGGCGGGTTCCACCGACCCAGTTCTGGCTTTCGCGGAACTCGCCCGGCTGTTTGTCGCTGCCCCGGCCCTTCGACAGGAGGACCTCATGAATCTCCCGGATGAGCCGCAAGGAGAGCGGGAATCCTCCGCGCAGCCGATCGAGGCCATGGTTCAGCGCCGCCACATAATTCGACACTTCCTGGACATCGTTCAGCGGCACGCCCGGCGCCTCGTCGCTCTCAAACAGAAGCAGGTCGGACAATGAAGACTGAGTGCCTTCGATCTGGGATGAGAGGACTGCCTCCTTGCGAACGTAAGCGTAGATGAACAGCGGCAAGTTGGGGAGCACGGAAGCCAGGCCATCGAGCCGGCCGAGAGACTGGTTCGCCTGTTCGAGCAGGCGTTGGATGGCCTCCAGGCGCACGGGAGGATCGGGCGGGAGTGGCGGCGGCACGAACGCTCTGACGGTCTCCTCGCCGTAGGTCTTGACGATGTAGCGGCCCAGTCGCGGGTTCTGGTCCTCAGTAGCCGGCACAAGATCCTTTCGTTAGACTTCTCCTTACGAAAGGATATGCCATTTTTGTTTCGTTAGCTAGTCCGCCGCCCAAGGATCGGGTGTACAGTGGGTCCGGACGCCGCCGTGGCAGCCCGAAAGGCCACTCCACGCCTGCGTGCGCCAGGAACGGCCACAAGTGCGAGGCGCACGGTGACACCCCTGAGCGAACGAACGGTTTCGGCCGATCTGTTATCTTGGAGAGTAGTTCTCAGGCATGCCCTTTTACATACAGCCCGTCCGGGAGTTCCTTGTTCGCCCAGCCCTGCCCGAGTCGGTTTCACGGCTGTCGGAACTGGCGTACAACCTGCTGTGGAGTTGGGAGCCGATCATCCGGGCGCTGTTCCGCCGCATCGACCCGGCCCTGTGGCGGGAGTGCGGCTACAACCCGGTTCTCATGCTGGGCCAGGTTTCCCAGGCCACGCTGCAGAAAACCGCCGCCGACCCGCGCTACCTGGCGTTGTACCGGGTGGCTTGCGAGACCTACGACGCGCGGGTGCGCAAAGGCCCGCCCCCCCCGGATGGCAAACTGATCGCCTACTTTTCCGCCGAGTACGGCTTGACCGAGTCCCTGCCGATTTACTCCGGCGGCCTCGGCATCCTCTCAGGCGATCACCTGAAATCCTCGAGCGACCAAGATTATCCGCTCGTCGCGCTGGGCCTGCTCTATCAGCAGGGATACTTCCGGCAGTCCCTCAACCCCGACGGCTGGCAGCAGGAACGCTACCCGACCAACGACTTTTACACTCTGCCGCTCGCGCTGGTCAAGGACGCCGCGGGCCAGGACTTGAAGGTTGCCGTCAAGCTGCCCACCGGCCAGGTTTTCATTCAGGTCTGGAAGCTGGACGTGGGCCGCATCAGCCTGTACCTGCTGGACACGAACACTCCCGAGAACTTGTTGCCGCAGGACCGGGACATCACCGATTCGCTCTATGGCGGCGATACCGATACGCGCATCCGGCAGGAGATCGTGCTGGGCGTGGGCGGCATGCGGGCGCTCCAGGCCATGGGGTTGCAGCCCACCGTGTTTCACATGAACGAAGGCCACTCCGCGTTCCTGGTGCTGGAGCAGGTCCGCCTCTTCATGCGCGACCGGAAGCTCAGTTTCGAGGAGGCCCTGGAAGCCGCGCGCGTGAGCAACGTCTTCACCACCCACACGCCCGTTCCGGCCGGAATCGATATTTTCGATCCCGGCCTGATGTACCACTATTTCTCGGACTATTGCGCGGAAATCGGAATCGATTTTCAACAGTTGATGGCGCTGGGGCGCCACAATGTCTACGACCGCGGCGAGCCGTTCTCGATGGCCGTTCTGGCGCTCAATACCGCGGCCTACCGCAACGCCGTGAGCCGCCTGCACCGCCACGTCTCCCAGGAGATGTTTCACGGCCTTTGGCCGCAACTGCCCGTCTGGGAAGTGCCCATCACGTCCATCACCAACGGGGTGCACCTGCCGAGCTGGCTCAACGGCGAACTGGCCGCGCTCTACGACCAGTACCTGCAACCGGACTGGCGCGAGCGCTTCAACGATCCCGGCATCTGGGACCAGGTGAAGGACATCCCCGACGAGGAGCTGCTCGAGGTGCACCGCCGGCGAAAGCGCCGCCTGGTCTCGTTCGTCCGCGCGCGGCAGAACCAGTCGGCCCTGCGCCGCCAGGCCTCGGCCGCCGACGTGCGCCGCGCCGGCGAGGTGCTCGACCCCAACGCGTTCACCATCGGGTTCGCGCGCCGCTTCGCCACCTACAAACGCGCCACCCTGCTGTTCCGCGATGCCGAGCGGCTCAAGCGCATCCTGCTGAACAAGGAAATGCCGGTGCAGATCGTGATCGCCGGCAAGGCCCACCCCAAGGACCAGCCGGGCAAGAGTTATATCCGCGAGGTGGTCCGGCTCTCGCGCGACCCCGACCTGTGGAAGCACGTCGTCTTCGTCGAGGATTACGACATGAAGGTCGGCCGCGAGTTGGTGCAGGGCGTGGACCTGTGGCTCAACAATCCGCGCCGCGGCGAAGAGGCCTGCGGCACCAGCGGCATGAAGGCCGCCATCAACGGCGTGCTCAATTTCAGCATCCTGGACGGCTGGTTCGACGAAGCCTATGAGCGGGCGGGCGGCTGGGCGATCGGCGAGCGGGAGCCTTATTCGGAAGATCAGGACGACTTGCACGCCACCGCCATTTATTACCTGCTGGAAAACGAGATCGTTCCCACCTTCTACGAGCGCCGCGAGCAGACGCCCCGCGAGTGGATGCGCCGCATGAAGCAGTCGCTCACCTACATCAGCCCCAATTTCGATTGCCGCCGCATGGTGCGCGAGTACATGACCGAATTGTACGAGCCGGCCCACGCCGTGCGCCTGCGCGCCCTGGAAAGCCGCTATGAGGCCGTGCGCGAGAAGGCCCGCTGGAACGCCCGGATTCGCGAGGTGTGGGACCGCGTGAAGTTCGTCGAATCGGCCGGCCCGCCGCCCCCCGGCTCGGTGACCAGCGGAAAGCCGCTCCCCGTGCGCGCCTGCATCGACCTGGCCGGACTCAAGCCCGAAGACGTGCGCGTGGAGCTGGTATTGGGCCGGATCGATAGCGACGGCCATCTCGAGGAGACCGAAGTGATGGTGCTGCCCCCGATCGAGCAGCAAGGCGCGGCCGCCGTCTTCGGCAAGGACATCCTTCCCGAGCGCACCGGCCGCCTCGGCTACGCCCTGCGCGTCAGCCCCAACCACTTTGAAGACCCCCTGACCCGCCCCTGCTGGAGCTTCTTGAAGTGGAGTTCCGTGCGGTAGGGCCGGCGCCCCCGCCGCGCTAATTGGGTCCCGGCCCGCGCTCGTCGGGCTGGTCCAGAACCGCGGCTTGCAGCGACTCTAGGGCCTCCACAACCCGCTCCACCAGGTCGTCGGTCTGCGCCACGGCGGTCCGCGCGGATTGGATGGCGGCTTCGTGCGATTTGATGCTCGTCTCGAAATCGGCGTGGTCCGCGGCCACGTTCTTCTCGAATTCCGCCGCGTGTTTCTGGGCGGCCGCCAAGCTTTGCTCGGCGAGCGCGATACGCTCGCCGGCGGCTTCCAGCCCGCGCGCGAACCGGGCCGCCACGCGCTCCTCGATCGCTCCCACGGCTTCGCCGGATAAGCCCCCGTGCTCCATGGCGGCGGCCGCCGCGACGCGCGACTCCAGCGCGGCCAACTGCGCGCGAAGCGCCTGAACGGCTTCGCGGGCCATCCGCCCCAGTTCCGCCACGGCGGTCTCGTGAGTGTTCAGGCGGGCCGCGATTCGCGCCTCGAGTTGCTGCATCTCCGCCCGATCCGCTCCGGGCGCGGCTGCTTCCACGCGGCGGACCGGCACGGGGGTTTCCGCCCGCCGCGCGGCCACCGTGAGCAGCTTCAGTTCGAGCAGCACCTTCTGCATGCGCGGCCAGCGCGCGGCCGGGTTCTTGGCCACGCAGATCGCTATGAGGCGGTCCAGGGCGGGGTTGCCGATCGGCGCCGGCTCCAGGCCAGAGAGCGCGGCGGCCAGCGCGGCGCCTTCGCCCGCGAAAGCCCGGCGGCCCGTCAGCAGTTCGTAGAGGACCGCGCCAAACGCGAACACGTCGCTGCGCGCGTCGGCGGGAAGGCCCTCCAGCGCTTCCGGGGCCGTGTAGGGCGTGATGGCCCCGCCCGCGGCGGGCAGCAGATCGAGTCCCGCGCCCGTCAGCAGAATGCAGCGCGGCGATACCGCGCCGTGGGCCCGGCCCTCGTCGTGCAATTTGCGGAGCGCTTCGGCGAGCGACATGGCGCAACGCAGCGCTTCGGAAAGCGGGGGCCTCCCCTCCGCCAGGCGTTGGGCGAGCGTGCGCGATTCACGGGCAGGTGCTGCTTCTAGTGCCATTCCGCACTCCTATTGTAATCCACCGGCAATTGACGCGGAGGGGCGGCAAGCTGTAGGCCGTCGGCTTTTCGCTCGCGCCGCGCGAGCCTGGAGTTTGTGCGTTCCCGATCCGCGTCGGCGCCTCGTCGCGTCGCGCCGGTCTTGCGCCCGCACGATCCAAGCCCCGTCAGGGGCGCCGGAAAGCCCAGGGCGCAAGCCGTCGGGAACCGGACCCTCCAGTTTCGGGTAGCCCCTTTCAGGGGCGTAACAGCCTAATCCCCAAACGCTCCTCGCGTCGTATTCCAGGCCGTGTTTCTTCAGCAGGGTGAGAAACTCCTCCTGGAAGGACACTCTGCGGTGGCGCGCCTCCTGCGAAGCGATGTACTTCCTCACATCGTCCGATTTGGAGCCGCTCACCGTGAATGCGCCGTACCGGCTTGGCCCCCGATGTGGGGCGGGATGGAATCCTGCGCGGCGGTTGCCAACCGCCGCGCGGGCCGATTGACAATCGGCCCGCAGCTTGGCAAGCTGCCCCACAATCGGAACAGTTGTCTCCGGAAGGAAAAAGAACAAAGGGAAAGTCATTCCCCGACGCACCGAAGGCCGATGACCAGATTACGGCTGCCAGGCAGGGCGCCGCCACGGAACGACGCGCGCACGCCACTGGCAAGCCCGTTCCACGCGCCGCCGCGCGTCACTTTGGATTGGCCGCTCCCAGCCCCGGCCGGATCGTTCTCCGCGCCGGGCTGGTAACTCCCATACCAGTCCGCGACCCATTGCCACAAGTTCCCCAGCATATCGTACAGCCCGAAGGCGTTGGCTGCCTTTTGCCCCACTTCGTGAGTCTGGCCTCCGCTATTTCCCAGATACCAGCCAATCTCGCCCAGATCGCCATAGCGGGCGCCCACAGAACCGGCCCGCGCCGCGTACTCCCACTCCGCCTCCGTCGGCAGACGCCCTCCGATCGCCGCGCAGTACGCCTTCGCTTCGTTCCAACTCACGGTCTCGACGGGAAGATTAGCGCCTTTGAAATGGCTCGGGCTTTGTCCCGTCACGCGCCGATAGGCCTGCTGGGTTACGGGCGTCTGTCCCAGCCAAAAGCCTCTCGCGATCGTGACTTCGTGCGCCGGCCTCTCATCGCCATTGCACTCCGCATCCCCGGGCGAACAGCCCATCATGAACCTCCCCGGCGGAATCCAGACGTACGTCAGCCCATCTTTCGGGTTCACCTTCTTTGTGCCCGCCATGGCCTCCAATTTCAGCCGCGCCGCTCCAGCGTACTGGCTGGCCGGAGATTCGCCCAGGAACCGCTCGAATACCTGCGGGTCCCGGCTATCCTTGACGGACTCCCACAGAGTCTGGCCGGCCTTCCGCTTCCGCTCCGCTTCCCGCCCGTCGGCCACGCGCCGCTGCCAACCCCTGATCTCGTCGTTATCCGGGGCAACCCGCAGCAGATCCCGGATCTTCGCGTCAGCCGCGTCCCATTGCCCGGCGCCCAGGGTCCGCTCCATTTCCACCCGCATACCCACGACCTTCAGGTCCCCGTACCTCTGCCGGGCCACGGCGGCGAACCGCTCCTCCGGATTCCGGCGAAGGTAGCCTTCGAACACCGCCGGGTCTACTCTATCCTTGATGGACTCCCACACAGCCGCGTCGGCCTTCTGCTTCCGGTCGGCTTCCCGCCCGTCCGCCACGCGCCGCTCCCAGCCCCTGATCTCGTCGTTTTCCGGGACAACCTGCAGCAAGTCCCGGATCGTCGCGTCAGCCGCGTCCCATTGCCCGGCGGCCAAGGTCCGCTCCATTTCCACCCGCACACCCGTAACCTTCAGGTCCCGGCGCCTCTGCCGGGCCGCGTCGGCGAATTGCCCATCCGGATACCGGCGAAGGTAATCCTCGAACACCGTCGTGTCCCGGCTATCCTTGATGGACTTCCAGAAGGCCCGTTCCGCCTGGCGCTTCCTTGCGGCGGGACCTGTGGCGGCTCGCACCGCGTCGAGGACGGTTTCCGGCATTCCCGCGGCGCGCAGGCGGCCGATGGCTCCCGTGGTGGGCTCGAAGCCGATGCCGCAACTGGCAACCAGTTGTTCGATCCGCTCCTCGGGCACCGAGCCTTTCACCAGTTGGGTCAGTTGAGCCGCCGACATCGGGCCGCGGCATGGCACGGCCTGCTGCGCTTCCATCAGCGCCGGAAGCAACAACAGCATCGTGATGGATGCAAGTTTTGCGCTCACCCCGTGCCGCTCCCGGTGGTCGACGGTTCCCGCATGGCTTTACCGCGTGCTCGGAGGCTCGCCGCCGGTCCGCATCCGGCATCGTGGACCGCGCCAGTTCAACGCCTTCGGCTTCACTAACGGCCTCCCCCCCAAATACGCGGTGTTCAGCCGCTTTCGCGCCGGCTATTTCCTCCGAACGCTTTTCTTCGTCCCGCCTCGCCCGAATACCAGATCTTCAGTCGCTTTGGCGTCCGTTGCCCGCTTCAATCCGTCCCGCGCGCGGGCGCTCGCCGGATCGCTTGCCAGCGCTCGCTGGAACAACTCGATGGCTGCCGGATAGTCGCCCTGCTGTAACAATCGCTCTGCCCTGGACAACTCCGTTCCGTCCGGCTCCTCTTGGCCGGCGGACTCTGCCGGTATACCGCCGCCCGGCACGACGGCGGGAGCCGGCGGATGCGAAAGCGGCGCCTGCTTACCCGGTTCGACCTGCACAGGCGGGTTGCCGGGAGCCTTCCTGCCAAGGTGGTTCGCCAGAAAGCTATCCAGCCTAAGCCGCGCCTCCGGACTCTGAAGCGCCAACCACCCGCCCAACATCAGCGCGATTACCGCCAGGCCGGAGGCGGCCAGCGCGAGTCTGCGTGTCGAGCGGCGGTTTGGCTGCAATCCTGCCGGCGCCGGGACACGGGGCTGCGGCCTAACGACACGGGCCGGCGCCGCCAGCGCTTCCTGCATCAACTCCAGAGCTTCGGCGGCGGTCCCGATGCGGTCGTCGCGCTCCACCGCCGTCAGCCGCACCAGCAGGTTCTCCAGCCAGCGCTCTCGCGCCAGCGCCGGCCGCAACTTCTTCAGGCTTTTTCGCTGTTGCTCCTTGCAAGCCAGTGGCCAACTCGCGGCGCTCGCCTCCCACGGCAGCCGCCCAGCCACCAGGCGGTAGAGCGTCATCCCCAACCCGAATACGTCCACCCGCGCGTCCTGCTCTTGGCTCGGCAGCACATACTGCTCCGGCGCCGCGTACCCCGGCGTCCCCATGTGCGCGGTCGTCGCCCCTTGCCGCGTCATCTCTTCCACGCGCTGCACCGCCAGCCCGAAGTCGCACAGCTTCAACTGTAATCCGCCGCCTTCCAACTGCCGCATCAGGACGTTCTGCGGCTTCACATCGCGGTGCAGGATGCCAACCGCGTGGGCCGCCGCCAGCGCCTTGGCCAGGTCGGCCGCGATCGCCACCGCTTCAAGGACCTCCAGCGGGCCGCCGCCCCGCGCCGTGTCCAGCCAGTGAAGCAGGTTGCCGCCCTCGACGTATTCCAGCAGCAGGACGAGGTACCCCTCGCGCGTCTGCCACGCGTTGCGAATCTCCACCACCCGGGGCAGCCTGCGCAGCGCGGCCAGGGAGTGGGCTTCGCGGAGGAAGGATTGCTGATACAGCGGGTCTTCGGCCAGCTCCGGGCGTACGCGTTTGAGAACCAGGTTTTCGCCGAGGAAGGCGTGACGGACGAGGTAGGTTTCGCCCATGCCGCCGGCGCCGAGGCGCTGCAGGATCTCATAGGCTCCGTCGATGACGACGCCGGGGCGAAGCGCGTCGCGGTTCTGGAAGAGGAACCCATGTACGGGGCAGCGGTCCGCGTCGGGGCCGTAGCTCCTCTCGCAGATGGGGCAGTAACCGCCGCTGGAATCGCTCATGCCCATGCTCTGCCGTATTCTAACCTACCGCGTCGGACGCGACCGGGAGCGCGGGCGAATTGCGTGTGCCACACAAAAGTGGGGTCAGGCCTTCGGGCCTGCCGCCGGGCTTTGGCCCGGCGTGGCGCGACAACACGAAGAACGCCGGCTCAAAAGCCGGCGGCAGCCCGAAAGGGCCGGCCCCACAAGAGCGTTCGTCCTTGCGCACACAT
>CAIRXZ010000314.1 GCA_903882645.1 uncultured Acidobacteriia bacterium
ACCGGCTCGAAAAGCTATCGCGCAGGGCCCTGGCCGATTCCGCCCGAAAAAGCGAAGCCGCCGCAAACACTAAGCCCAAACCCCAACCGCCCGCCCGCGGTGGCTAATACAGCGACGCTCAAAAAGTATGCGGCATTAGGCTGAAAAGCCTGCCCCACGACCTCCGCCGGATTGGCAGCCTCCGAGAACTAAGTGGCATTGGGCTGAAGCGCGCGCCACTTCCGCGTCTCCGCGTCAAAGCTGCTAATGGTTCATGCCGGCGAAGACCTTCTTGGATGTCTCCAGGCCGGCTGCGGCGGCGAGGTTCCGGGCTTGGCCAACGGCCACTTCGTCGGCATCACCGGCAAGGCCGCGCATGGTTTCGGCGATGAATTCGTCCAGCGGCATGGGGCGCATGGCGCCGGCGGGGGCGGCATCCTTCGCAACGCCGCCCAATTCGCTCTCCACATAGGGCGGGATCAACTCTACGACCTTCACCGTGGTGTCTTTCAGTTGATGACGCAGCGAGAGAATGATAGCTGCCCTCCCGCACTCCTGCTAACCTGTTCATGAGTTCCAGGAGATGACCGCTTTCAGGGACATACGGCGAAGCGACAGGGCGCTCACCGAAGACCAGGCCCGGGAGGTTCTGGCGCGGGCGGACCACGGCGTGCTGGCCACCCTGGGGTCCGACGGATGGCCCTATGCCGTCCCCGTGAACCACGTGCTGTCGGGGGATGCGCTGTACATTCACTGCGCCATCGAGGGTCACAAGCTGGAGAACATCGCGCACGAAGAGCGGGTCTCCTTCTGCGCCGTAGGGAGCGCCAGAGTGTCGCCGGCCAAGCTGTCCACCCTCTATGAGAGCGCCATCGCATTCGGCCGGGCGTCTCTGGTGACCGATCCCGGGGAGAAACGGAGGGCTCTGGAGCTTCTAGCCGTCCGCTTCTGCGGCAGTCTGACGCCCGAGGCGGAAAAGGCGATCGCCGCTTCCGAATCCCGAACCGCCGTGGTGCGCATCCGGCTCGAACGAATCGCCGGCAAGGCGCATCGTTCGGCCTGAGAGATTCCTCCCGGCCGGGAACCGCTCCCTAATCCGCCGGCGCGTAGTAACCGCGCCTCCAGTGGGCCGTCAGTTTCGGGAGACCGCGCGGCGGGACTACCTTGACCTCCAATCGGTGATACCGGCCGTCGCGCGGCTGGCTCGCCGGAGAGAATCCCAGCACATAGCGGTTCCGCAGTTCGACGCCGATTCGCCAGGCGATGTCCGGCAGCTCGGCCGCCGTGCCGGCCAACACGTGGCCTCCGGATTGTTCGGCCATCCCCCGCAGGAACTCCGGCCCCGCGTACTCCTCTCTGCTCGATCGGTTTCCGTAGATGCCTATGCCGTAGACCAGGGCGTCGGCTTCGCGAATCATGCTTTTCAGCTCGCCGTCGGTATAGCGGCTGTTGTTCTCGCCGCCATCGGAGATCACCAGCACCGCCTTGCGGCTAAGCTTGGACTTCTTCAACTCGTGCAGTCCCAGGATGACGGCGTCCACCAGCGCGGTCTGGCCGTGGGACTTGGTGAACGTCAGCTCGCCCATAATCGCCCCGGGGTTCCGGGTCAGCGGGACGATCACTCTCGGGCTGCTATCGAACTCGATCAGGAAGAACTCGTCCTCGAGGTTCACCGTCCTGAAAAAGGCCGCGGCGGCGTCGCGGGACCGCGCCAGCTTGCTTCCCATGCTTCCGCTGACATCGAAGATCAAGCCGACGGCCGCCGGTTCGTCGTCCATGGAAAACTGCGTGATGGTCTGCGGGAGGTCGTCGTCGAAAATGAGGAAATTCTCCTTTTCGAGGCCGGTGATCGGGCGGTTCAGCGGGTCGCATACGGTCACCGGCGCCAGCACGAGGTTGGCGTCCACCCGGAGATTGGCCGTGGGTCTCTCCGGCGCCGCGGCGGCGGGCCGCGGCCGGGGCTGGATGGCCGCCTGGCCTGCGGCGAAACGCGCCAAGGCGGTCAGCCAGAGCGCCAATCCAACGGTTTGCCGAGCGCCCATCGAGCGACCTCCCCAAAGCATTGTACAGCGCCTCACAGGCTGCGACGCGCCCGGCGCCGGACCGGTTGCGGGCTATTCCGACGGCGCGTAGTAGCCGTGGCGCCAGAAGGCGCGCAGCGCGGGAAGGCCGCGCGGCGGAACGATTTTCACCTGTACGGGGTGGTAACGGCCGTCGCGTTGCGTGGCGGCGGGCGAGTAGCCGAGCATGTACCGGTTGCGCAACTCGACCCCGATCTTCGCGGCGATGTCGGGCATCTCATACGCCTCAGCCGGGAAATGGCGGCCTCCCGTCTGCTCGGCGATCGCGCTCAGCAACTCCGGGCCATCCACTTCCTCGGGCGTGGCCGCGCCGCCGTAAATCCCGATCGCGTAGATCAGCGCGTCGCTCTCGCGCACGATGTTCTTCAGCTCGTTCCGCGAGTAGCGGCTGCAGTTGTCGCCGCCATCGGAAATAATCAGCAGAGCCTTGCGGCTCATCGCCGATTTCTTCAGCTCGTGGATTGCCAGGATCACCGCATCGAGCAACGCCGTGCGGCCCTTCGACTCGGAGAAGAGGAGCCGCGTCTCGATCCGCTCGCTGCTGCGCGTCAGCGGAACCGCCAGTTTCGGCTGGTCGTTGAATTCCACCAGGAAGAACTCGTCCTCCGGATTGGCGGTATCGAAGAACGCCGCCGCCGCCTCGCGCGACTTGCGCAGCTTGGCCCCCATGCTTCCGCTCACATCGAAGACCAGCCCGACCACAACCGGCGCGTCGTCCATGGCGAACGCCGTGAGCGTCTGCTCCACGTTATTGTCGAAGACGCGGAAGTGCTCTTTCTCGAGACTCGTCACCGGCCGGTTCTTAGGGTCGCAAACGGTGACCGGTACCAGCACGAGGTTGGCGTCCGCGCGCAGATTGTTCTTCGGCGGCGCGGTCGGCGGTACGGTCAAGCCAGGGGCGATGGCGACCTGCGCCCGCATGGCAAGCGCCGCCAGGATGCTCAGCCCAAACGCCGCCGCGATGGCTTGGCGCGACCTCAGAGAATGCCTCCGGATAGACATTGTACAGCGATTCTTGAGGGCAGGGGCGTCGTGGGGAGTACTAGGGGATGCCAGTTGAGCACAGGAAAACCCCAATCGCCGGATTTCGTGTACAATCGGATTTTAGCGGAGGTGGGTCTTCTCGAGTAGTAACGGACGAGCCGCAATCGCGAACGCCGGTCCCACGGTGGCAAGGTCAGTCCCCCGCGCCCTTTTTTCCCTCTTTTTCCCCGACGATTGCCGCATCTGCGGCCAGCCCCTGGGCGAAGTTTCGCGCGTGCCGGTCTGCCGCGATTGCCTGGCCGGACCGAGGCCGCTCAAGGCGGAGTTCTTCTGCGTCAGTTGCCGCACGCCCTTCCTGAACGCTTTTCCGCTGGATTTCGAGGGCCGCTGCGCCTTGTGCCGCGCCGGGCTTCGCGGCTTTGACGCGGCTTACTGCTTCGGCCCTTACGAAGGCGCGCTCCGGGAGTTGATTCACCTGTACAAGTACGGCGGCGTCAAGACGCTGGCCCGGCCGCTCGGCGATCTTCTGGCGGCGGCGCTGCCGCGGGACGAACGGTTCGACCTTATCGCGCCCGTGCCGCTGCACTGGCGCCGGCAATGGCAAAGAGGGTTCAATCAATCGGAGCTGTTGGCGCGGGACCTGGCCCGGCGCAGCGGCATTCCGGTCGTGCGCGCGCTGCGGCGTTTGCGCTCCACCGCCGCGCAGGCCGGTCTCAGCAACACACGCCGCCGCCAGAACGTGGCCAGGGCGTTCGCCTGCCGGCGGGGGTCCCGCGGGGCTGGGCGAATCGAGGGGAAGCGCGTCCTTCTCATCGACGATGTGATGACCACCGGCTCCACGGCGGCCGCCTGCGCGCTGGCCCTCAAGCGGGCCGGAGCGGCCAGAGTCGCGCTCCTGACCGTCGCCCGCGTCGACCGGCGGATGGGCGGCGCGCGCGCCCCGGCGGCGCATTCCAAAGCCGGAGGGGCGGTCTAAATGCCGACTGATCGCCTGCAACGGCCCGTGCTGGTGCTCAACGCGAGCTTTGAGCCGATCAATATCTGCGCGGCGCGGCGCGCCCTGGTGCTGGTGCTCAAGGGCGTGGCGGCGGCGGAGGAGGAATGCCTGCACGCCGTACACTCCGCGCGCGCCGCCATGCGCATGCCTTCCGTGATCCGGCTGCTCGAATACCGTCGCATCCCCCACCAGACGCGGGCCCTTTCGCGCAAGAACATCCTGATGCGCGACCGCTACACCTGCCAGTACTGCCACCGCACGCTGCCTTCGGCGGAGCTGACCTTGGACCACGTGATCCCGCGCTCGCGCGCCGGCGAATCGGCCTGGGAGAACCTGGTGGCCTGCTGCCACTCCTGCAACAACCGCAAAGGCGGCCGGACCCCCGAGGACGCCGGCATGAAACTGGCGCGTCCACCACGCCCCTTCAGCCTCCACACCAGCCGCCACCTGATGCGCATGCTGGGGCGGAGCGACGCCCAATGGCGCAAGTACCTGTTCTACTGAGGCACTCATGCGATACATTCTCTCGATCCGCGGCGGCGGCATCCGCGGCGTCATCCCCGCCTGCTGCATGGTGAAACTCGAATCGCAGCTCGGAGGTTTGACCCGCGACCATGTCGCCTATTGCGCCGGAGCTTCCACCGGCGCCCTGCTCACGGCAGCCATTGCGGCAGGCGTCCCCGCCGCCGATATTCTCAAGGTCTACAAGGAGCGTTCCAAGGAGATCTTCACCCCCACCGGCATCCTCGCGGAAGCCAAACGAATCGCCGAAGGCTTCAGTTACGATCCTACTCACCTCCGCGACGTACTCGTCGACGTCTTTGGCCCCGCCGCCAACTGGGTTGTTAACGATTGCCCCATTGGAGTGATGATCTCAGCCACCGCGATGGACGGCCACAACTGGTTTTTCGTCAAGGACAATCCCAAGAACGCCCGAACCACCGGGTCCGTCAAGCTGGTCGATGCCGCGGTGGCTTCCGCCTGCGCGCCCACCTACTTCGACCACTGGACAATCGACGGCATCGGCGGCAGGACCATCCGCTTCTTCGATGGTGGCGTCGGCGGCACAGCCAATCCTGTCTACGAAGCCTGCGTCGAGGCCTTCGAGTTCGACGCCTTCACCCCCACCGACACACGCGTGATCGCCCTCGGAACCGGTTACTTCCCAGGTTCGGACGCTGCCCCGTCCGGCCTGTTGAAAGTCATCGCTTGGACCACCAGCACGCTGGTCGATACCTCCGAGGACTGGGCCGGGGAAGCCGTGAACCGCCAGTGGCCGGGAATCGCGACAAACCTCAATCCGCTCCTGCCCAGCGACATCGATGAAGCCGATCTGTCCGCTATTCCGACTCTGGTGGCCATTGGCCAACAGATGGCCGCGAACCTGGATTGGACCCAGCTTATCCCGTAGCTGGCATAGGGCGTCCCGGCGGGTTTTTTGGGCTTCCATCACCCCGCCGCTGCCTTCGCGGCCATGTCCGCTATTTCGGCGCCGATGGCGGCCGGGCTGGGGGCTTTCAGCACGTGCAGCGCATCCGGGCGTGCGATGAAACTGAAGTCCTGCACCAGTTCGCCTTCGGGCGAGATGGCCTGCGCGCGCACCCCGGAGCCGCCCGTGGCCAGGTCGTCCGCTCGGATTTGGAACGGGAAGTCCGAATCCCACCGAAAACCTCGATTCAGCGACTTCCGCGGAATCTCCTTGACAAACGTTCCCACAAATGGGAACATCGGGACGTGAAGGTTTTCGGTGACGCGGTCATCGCGGGATTCGCGAGAGAACATCCCGCCGCCCGTAAGCCTTTGCAACGGTTTGTGACAATAGCCCGCGCCGCCCTTTGGCCGCATTTTCCGGCGGTCAAAGAGACGTTCCCGGCGACGGATTACGCACCGGCCACCGGCACGCTGATCTTCAACATCGGCGGAAACAAATATCGGCTAGTCGCGCGCGTCGATTTCGAAGAACAGTTGCTCGTAATCCAGACCGTTCTGACCCACCGGGAATACGACCGGGAGGACTTGTAACCATGCCAATCGCCACTTACGAAGAATTGCTGATCGAGACCGTGCCCCAGGTGATCGAGACGGAAGCGCAGTATCGCCAGATCGCCCGCCGATTCGGCGACCTCGCCGGCAAAGGCCGGGCCCGCTCCGCGGAAGAAACCAAGCTTCTGCGCCTGCTGGCCCTGCTGGTCGAGGACTACGACCGGCGGCATGCGCTCCCGCCCGACGATAGCACCCCCGCCGAAAAGCTCCAGTTCCTTTTGGAGCACTCCGGAAAAACGGCGACGGACCTCCAGCCCGTATTCGGACAGCGCAGCCACGTGCATGAGGCTCTGACCGGAAAGCGAAGCATCAGCGCGCCGCAAGCGCGAAAACTCGGCCAGCTCTTCCGCGTCAGCCCCGGACTGTTTCTCTAGTTCACCCCGCCGCCGCCTTCGCGGCCATGTCCGCTATCTCCGCCCCGATGGCCAGCGAGGCTGTGGCGGCCGGGCTGGGGGCGTTCAATACGTGCAGGGCGTTCGGGCGTGCGATGAAGCTGAAGTCCTGCACCAGTTCGCCTTCGGGCGAGATGGCCTGCGCGCGCACCCCGGAGCCGCCGGTGGCCAGGTCGTCCGACTGGATCTCAGGCACAAGGCGCTGGAGCGAACGGCAGAACAGCTCGCGGCTGAACGATCGCCTCAGCTCGTACCAGCACATCGCGGGATACCGCCGCAGGAAGCGCCATAACCCGCCGTAGGTGAGCGCGTCGGCCAAGTCGCGGGCGTCGAAATCCGTCTTGCGGTAGCCCTCCCGCGAGAAGGCCAGTACGGCGTTCGGCCCGGCCTCGATGCCGCCGTGGATCAGGCGCGTGAAGTGGACCCCCAGAAACGGGAAGCGCGGATCGGGCACGGGGTAGATGAGGTTCCGCACCAGGCTCTGGCGCTCGGGGCGGATCTTGTAGTACTCGCCGCGAAACGGCAGGATGCGCACCTCGCGGCGCTCGCCCGCGAGCCCGGCCACCCGGTCGCTATGCAGCCCGGCGCAGGCGATCAGGAAATCCGCTTCGAACACGCCGGCGGGCGTCTCCGCGATCCACCCCGCGCCGTCGCGCCGCAGCCGTTCGACCCGCGCGCCGGTTACGACGCGCGCGCCCCGCGCCTCGATCCGGGCTACGAGCGCGCCGCAGACGCCCGCGTAGTCCACGATTCCTTCCTGGGGAACGCGCAGCGCCGCCACGCCGCCCACGTGAGGCTCGATTTCGCGCATCTCCTCGCGGCCGATGCGGCGCAGCCCCTCCAGGCCGTTGGCAATGCCGCGCTCCAGAAGCGCGTCGAGGCGCGGAAGCTCCGTTTCATCGGCGGCCACCACCAGCTTGCCGCAGACGTCGTGCGCCACGCCGTTCTCCCGGCAGAACTCGACCATCTGCCGGATGCCCGAAACCGCCAGCCGCGCCTTCACCGAACCGGGCTTGTAATAGAGACCGCAATGCAGCACGCCGCTGTTGTGCCCCGTCTGATGACGGCCGACGCCGTCCTCTTTTTCCAGCACGACGATCCGGGCGCCCGGGAACCGCTCGCCGAGCCGGTAGGCGGTGGCCAGCCCCACAATGCCCCCGCCGATCACGATGATTCGCTTTGAGTTCACGAGTGTTCCCCTAAAGTGTAGCGTGAGGGTGGCGCACGCTATAATCTCTTCAAATGGACGTGTTCGAGGAACTGGTGCGCCTGCGCAGCCAGGGACGGAAGTGCGCGCTGGCCACCATCGTGGACGTGCGCGGCTCCATCCCGAGCTACCAGACGGCCAAGCTCCTGGTGCGCGACGATGGAACCATGGCCGGCACCGTGGGCGGCGGGTGCGTCGAGGCCGATGTATGGAGCGCCGCTCGCGAAGTCATGGAAACCGAAAAACCCAAACGCCTGACGTTCAACCTGGGCCAGGACGCGGCTTACGACAACGGCCTGATCTGCGGCGGCCAGCTCGATGTCTTCATCGAGCCGGTGCTGCCCGTGCCGCGCGCCTTCATCTTCGGCGCCGGCCACATCTCGAAGAGCCTGTCGAAGGTGGCGACGCTGGCGGGCTTCGCTTCGGTGGTGATCGACGACCGGGCGGCTTTCGCCAACCGCGAGCGCTTTCCCGAGGCGGAAGAGATCCACGCGGCCGAGTACGAGGAGGTATTCCCCAAGCTTCCAATCAACCAGACCAGTTACCTGATCGTGGCGACCCGCGGGCATCGGGACGACATGCGCGTGCTCAAGCTGGCTATTGGCTCGCCGGCGCGCTACATCGCCATGATCGGCAGCAAGCGGAAGGTCCTCGGCGTGATCCGCGAGCTGGAGAAGGAAGGCATTCCGCGCGCGGCCTTCGAGCGCCTGCACGCGCCCATGGGCCTCGATATTGGGGCGATTTCCCCCGAGGAGATCGCCATATCGGTGGCCGCGGAAATGATTGCGGTGCGCCGCAACGCGGAATCCAACTGGCGCGCGCTTTCGATGTCGATATGCGCGGGCGATGCGCCGCGGCCCGCCGCGCTGGCGAAGTGACCGCCGGACTCATTCTCGCGGCGGGCGAATCGCGCCGCATGGGTTTTCCCAAGGCTTTGCTCGATTACCGCGGCGCCACGTTTCTGGATACGCTGACCGGCCTTTTCGCGGAGCGTTGCTCGCCGGTGATCGTAGTGCTCGGGGCCGCCGCCGGGGAGATTCGCGCCAGCGCGGCGCAGCGCGCGGAATTCGTCCTGAACGCCGATTATGCGCGCGGCCAGATCACGTCGATGCAGTGCGGATTGCGGGCCGTGCCGCCCGAGGCCGAAGGCGTGTTGTTCACGCTGGTCGATCATCCGGCCGTCGCCCCCGCCACGCTCGACGCTCTGCTTGCCGCGCGCGGGAGCGACCTGCTGCGAGTCCCGCGCTACAGGGGCCGCCGCGGGCATCCGGTCTGGTTTTCGTGCGGACTGATCCCGGAGTTCCTGGCCCTGCCAGAGAACGGCGCCGCGCGCGACGTGGTGCGGCGGCACGCCGCCGAAACCGCCTTCCTCGACCTCGAAGACGCCGGCATCGCAGCCGACATCGACGACCCGGCGGCCTACCAGTCTCTGATCGGCGCCATCCCATGAGGATACCGGCCCGCCCAATTCTGAAATTCGCGGGAACGGCCGCGGGCGCGCTGCTGCTCATCGGCCTGGCCGTGCCTTACCTGGGCGCCGACCGGTACGGCGAGCGTCTGCGCGGCTCGCTCGAGCGCGCCCTGGGGGGAAACCGCCGCGTCGAGATCGGCAAGGTGCATTTCAGCCTGATGAAAGGCCCCCGTTTCTCCGTGGACAGCGTCATCATCCACGAGGATCCGGCCATCGGCTCCGAGCCAATGGCGTACATTCAGGATTCCTCCGGCGGCGGCCTGGAAGTGGCCCCGCGGTTGTGGTCGCTGCTGGGCGGGCGTTTTGTAATCGCTTCCATTCGGCTGGACGGCGCCAGCATCAACCTAAGCAAATCCGCGAGCGCCTCCGAGCCGGGGCGCTGGAACTTCGCGTCGTTCGTGAACCGCTCGATCATGAGCGCGGCGCCCGCTATCCACGTCCGCGACAGCCGCGTCAATTTCAAGTTCGGCGACACGAAATCGGTCTTCTATTTGATGGACACGGACCTGGACATCTCGCCGCCCTCGCCGGGCGGCGCGGGCTGGAGCGTCTCCTGCTCGGCCAAGCCGGCGCGCACCGACCGGCCGGCGCAAGGCCTGGGGTCGTTCACCGTGAAAGGGCGTTGGTATCTGGCGCCGGAGCGCGTGGACCTGGACCTTGAATTGAACCGCTCGGGCCTCGGCGAAATCACCGCCCTTCTGCGCGGCCAGGCCGGCGGCGTTCACGGCGAGCTTTCCGCGCGCCTGCACATGGCTGGTCCGATCGGCGGCATCGCCATCGCCGGGCGCGTAAACGTCGAGGACGTCCATCGCTGGGACGTGCTGCCGCCGCACGGCCAGGGCTGGCCGGTCGATATCCGCGGCCGGCTGGATCTTGTCGCGCAACGGCTCGAATTGCAGTCGAATTCCACCAGCGACGCGCCGCTGCCGCTCGCGCTGCGTTTCCAGGCGTCCGACTACCTTTCGCAGCCGCACTGGACCTTGGCGGGGAACTGGAACCAGTTCCCGGTGGCGCCCCTGATGGAACTGGCGCGGCACATGGGCGCGCAGTTTCCGCCGCGGCTGGCGCTGAGCGGATCCATGGACGGCGCTTTGGACTATTCGGACCGGGGAGATTTACAGGGCCGGCTGGCGTTTCACGATGCGGCGCTTACGATCCCCGGCTCGCCGCCGGTCCGCTTCGAGCACGCGGAGGTGATCGTCGGAGGCGGCCACGCGCGCCTTTCTCCGGCGCAGGTGCGCGCCTCCGATGGGGAGGAAGCCGGAATTGAAGCGGATTACGACATTGGCCGGGAGGCGCTCGATCTATCCATCTCCGCCGATGCCATGCGCGTGGCGTCGCTAAGGACGCAGGTGGCGCTGGCGGCCGTGCCGTGGCTCGAGCGGGTCAAAGCCGGGGAATGGAGCGGCCTGCTGCGCTATCATCTCGAGCCGGCCAACGCCGGCTGGACGGGCCGCCTGCAACTGACCGGGGCCGAACTCGATGTTCCGGGGCTGGCCGATGTGGTCCGGCTCACCTCGGCCCGCGCCCAGATCGATGGCAGCCGGGTGGCGCTCGATCGCGTGGAAGGGACCGCCGGGAAGCTTTCCTTCACCGGCGAGTACGCCTATGAGCCTGTGGCCGCGCGTCCCCATCGCGTGCGCCTGCGCGCCGCGCTGGTGGACGCCGCCGATCTGGAAACCGAGATGGCGCCCACTCTGCGCCGCGCCGGCCTGCTGGCCAGGGCTCTGGGCCGCGTCCCGGCGCCGGACTGGCTCAAGGAACGCTCCGTGGAGGGCGAGGTCCGGATCGACGATCTGGCGCTCGCCGGCGCGCATTGGCGGAACGTGCGCGCGCGCCTGTTGTGGGACGTCACGCGGGTGGAATTCGAGGGAATTCAGGCGAAGCTGGACCGCGCCACCCTCGCGGGCAAGCTCTCAGTCAGCCTGCGTGGCGCGCGACCTTCGTACAGTCTGAACGCCAAGGTGAAAGGTCTGAGCTGGCAGGACGGAGGGGTGGACGTGGAAGGGACGCTGGAGACATCCGGAACGGGGATGGGATTGCTGACTCACCTGACTTCGCAAGGGACCTTCACCGGCTCGGGACTGGATCTGGGCGCGGAAGAGACCTTTCGTTCGGTCACTGGCGCCTATGCCTTGGAGTGGTGGCAGGCCGCGCCGCGCCTGTGGTTCACGGGTCTGAACCTGAGCACGGAAGACGAGATCTACACGGGCCGCGGCGCGACGCAGGACGACGGACGGCTCGTGATCCTGCTGAGCAGCGGCAGCAAAGAGATGCGGATGGGCGGGACGCTGGCGAAGTTGAAAGTGGAAGAGCCGGCGCGGTAGGGTCACTCCTCCAGACAGGCGAAGATCTCCCGGTAGAACTCGGGGTGGGCCCTCCAGCTTTGCGCGGTGACGAATTTGCCGTCGCGCACGGCGGGCCGCGAAACGTACTTGCCGCCCTCCCTCTCCACTTCCACGCGAACGTGCTCGTGACAGGTGAGGGTGCGGCCCTTGGTGAGTCCCGCCGCCGTGAGGATCTGGATGCCATGGCCGATGGCGCAGATGCACTTGTCCTGAGCGGCGAACTCGCGCACCAGCGAGAGCAGGCTGGGGTCGTTGCGCAGGTACTCCGGCGCCCGGCCTCCGAGAATGACGATCCCGGCGAACTCCCTGGCGGCGACCGCGGTGATGGCGACGTGCGCGTCCACCGAATGGCCCGGGCGCTCGACGTAGGTGTCCCAGCCCGGCTCTACATCCTGGATCAGCATGTGCAGCCGGCGGCGCGCCGGCGCGGCTATGACCGGCTCCCAAAGAGCCTCGAGGAACCGGTGATAGGCATACAACGCTTCGTAGCTGTCGCCGCCGTCGCCCGTCACAATCAGGATCTTCCTGCTCATCTCGCGCCCTCGCTTCCATCGCCAGCATAGCAGGGCTGTCAAGGCGCGGCGGCATCCCCGGGGGCAGGGCTTGCCCGGCTGCCTGCTCCGGCCCGAGCTAATCCCGTCCAGCTTGGGAAAACGCCAGGGATTGAATGAATGTTAAATTTGCAGGGTAGCCCGGGAAAGGATTCCGGGCGGCAGGCGATCGAAATAGACCAGCCGCAAGAACCGTCTCAGGCCCCTTGGGGTCTTGGCGTTCTTCGAGGCGTGGAAGGAGGGAAAGTGCTGAAAGGAATCGATCCGCTGGTAAGCCCCGAGTTGCTCGGCATCCTGGCGGAGATGGGCCACGGGGACGAACTGGCTATCGTGGACGCCAACTTTCCGGCCGTGACGATGGCGCGGCGTCTGGTCCGGGTCAATTCTCCGGCGCCGCGGGTCCTTGAGGCGGTTCTGAGCCTGATACCGCTGGACCAATACGTGGAAGCGCCGGTGACCGTCATGGAGGTCGTAGGCGCGCCCGACCAAATCCCCGAGCCGGTCAAGGAGTTTCACGCTGTTGCGAGTGCCGCGGAAGGCAAGCCGGTGGAAGTATCGAGTGTGGAGCGGTTCGCTTTCTACGATCGCTCAAAGGCCGCCTTCGCCGTTGTGGCGACAGGCGAGACCCGCTTGTACGGCAACGTGCTCGTGCGGAAGGGCGTGATCCGGCCGGAGTGAAGCGCCCCGGCGGCCGAGAGCGCCGCGGGCCAGTCGCAATGGGCGTGCCGCCCACGATCAAGGCCTCTCTACCAATCCCACAAACCTGAATTCCGAAGACAACTTCGGCCGAGTCGAATTTCCACAAGGCATATGGCTTATCGCGCTGCCGATCCGTGGCTGAGTCGAACTTCGGGATTCAGGATAAACCGCATTCACACGTAATTCAAATTTTCCGAAGCCCCCTATATCCACGCACTTGGCGGGAATTTGGCGGTCCACGGAAGGCGTTCGCGAAAGCCCCCCGGCGGATGATAAAGACAGAGAGGGAGCGGGCAATTTGGGCAGTTTGCCCAAGCCGCGAAACGAAGCTCCTTATTATCAATCACTTAGGAAAGGACGCTTGGGCGTTTGCCCAAGTATCGGACAAAACAGCATGGAAGAGACAGGCCAAATCGAGATTCCGAGCCCCGACCAGGCGACCGCGGACAGCGTCAACCTGGGCCGTTGGTTGGGCCGCCGCGAGGCCTTCGGGCTGATCGCGGGCCGCTGCTCCGCCGCCGAAGCAGAGAGCCTCCGCCACATCCGCGAGGAAAAACTCTACCTCGGGGTAGCCCGCAACTGGGACGAGTTCTGCTCCGTCCACGTCGGCGCCAGCCGCAGAAACGTGGAAAGAAGCATCCGTTACCTGGAGGAATTCGGCCCGGCGTTTTTCGAGATCCGGCAGGTTACCCACATTACTCCGGAAGAATACCGCGCTATCGCCGAGCACGTCTACGCCGAAGGCATCCGGCTGGACGGCTCGCTGGTGGCGCTGTCGCCGGAGAACAGCCTGGACGTGTCGGCAGCCGTGGCCGAACTGCTTCGCCGCGCGCAATCCGAGTCCGCTCCGCCCGAGCCGCAAGGCTTCGTGGAGGTGCTGAGACGTTGCGGGTCGGCCGCCAACATGTTGGAGGCGTCCCCTTCGGAGCTCAATCCGCTGGACAGGATGGAACTGGCCGAGGTGCTGTGCCGGATGCTCGGGTCCGCGGCCGCCCGGGGCGTGGACTTTTCGGACTGGTTGCGTAACGCATCCAGCCGCATGAGAGTATTGGGCGACGATAATCTTGAACCGGCGTAAACCAAAACCCCGGTGAAGGCGCCGATCTGAAAGCGGCAGGAAGGCATAGCGGCGGTCCTGCAATGTGCGGCGCCGGTCTTCAACGGCGCCGCCCGGCGGCAGGAAGGCAGGGTCGGCAAACCGGCGCGGCGAACCCCAATAGTCGCTAACCTGAGCGAACGCCGGACCTTCCCCGCCCGGCGCGGTCCCGGAGTTCGTCGGCGCCGCCGATAATGCCGCCCGCGGAACCGCAAAGCGCGAGGGTGTTTGTGGGGAGTAATCCGCCAATATCACGCGAGTCTCAGCCGAATGCACGGCTTGGGCGTGAGACGGCCAGGTGGACGCGGGTTTCCGCAATCTCATTTTCCAGAAACCCCAGTTTAACGGCGCTTGAGGTGCGTCGGTCAAGCAGATGTCCGGTGTGCCTGTCCGGTGTGCCTGTCCGGGGGTGCACGACAAAAAAGTGGGTAATCAGGCGGCTCGGGAACGGGTTTCCCAGTAGTCTTCGAACCTGTGGCTAAGGCGGCAGCAGCGCAAAGCGATGATGGCATTGGCGCCGGCGACAGTCCAGAACGACCCGG
>CAIRXZ010000315.1 GCA_903882645.1 uncultured Acidobacteriia bacterium
CTGCTCTTCCCAGCCCAAAGGCAACAAACTCAGCAGTAATCCCCAACTTTCGTCGGCCGCGTTTTCCATGCTTCCGCACCCTGAAATCAGAGTACGCAAAAAATGAATAGAAGTCAATCATTATCTTAGCGCTTATGGGGCAGACCCCCTGGTCTGCGCGGGTCCCCCTGGACCCGCTCTTCGCTCGATCAGTCTTTACGACCGCGATTGGCCACGCGTCTGGCGAGTTTTTTTCCGAGCGCCCGTATCCTGGCTGCGCCCTGGCGGTAATAGCAAATGAGACGGAACATTTATGCATGCCTCTTCGTTGAGACGGCCACCCCTTGTGGTGGTGGCTGCCGCCCTGTCATGGGCGCTTGCCCAAGGCCCCGCGGCGCCTTCCCTTCCCGGCGCTCCGGGCGTGACTCTGCGTTCCACAACCACCCTCGTGCAGGTCGGAGTGGTCGCTCAGGACAAACAGGGCCAGCCTGTAGCGGGCCTGACTAAAGACGACTTTGAGGTTCTGGACAACGGCCGGCCGCGGCCAATCGCGACATTTGTCGTTGAGAGTTCAGGGGCGGCGGCGCCGTGCACCTTGGCTCCAAACACCTTCACGAACCAGTTCACGGACATAGAGGGATCGTCTAGCGGCGGGTACGTGGTCGTGGTTCTCGATTGGCTCAACACCTCCGTGGTGAGCACGGTACGCGCCCGCCAGCAGGTGATTGAGATGCTGAATCAGTTCGGTCCCGCGGACAAGGTCGCCCTGTACACCCTCGAACGCCCCGGACTTCGCGTTGTCGCCGAATTCGGCTCTGGTACGGCCGCCTTGCTCCAAAAACTTGCGTCATTGCGCGTGCAGAAGCCCCCGTACGCTCAGAAGGACTTGAATATCAACGACGACGATCGAACCGCCGATGAGATTGGCTTTTTGCCTGGCGACCATCCGGACGCGGTGGATTACCAGATGCAGAAAATGGAGGAAGCGTTTTTCATCGACCTGCGCATCCGGGATACGCTCCGGGCATTCGAGGCGATTGCGGACCATCTTGCCGGCGTGCCGGGCCGAAAGGGCCTGATCTGGGTTTCGTCCGCGTTCCCGACGAACGTTGAGGAGAGACCGGACGGAGGAGCGCTCTTCAAGGGGGCCATGCCCGGCATTAAGACCTACAGCGCCGCGGTGGATCGAAGCATACGGAAGCTAAACAACGCAAACGTCGCGGTCTATGCCGTCGATGCGCGCGGGTTGATGACGGGGAGCCCGGCTAAGGACCCATCGGGGAAGAACATGACGACTCAGACCATGGACCAGTTCGCCTCGGCGACCGGCGGACTCGCCTACCACGGCCGTAACGAGCTTGCCCTGGGAATGCGGAGAGCGCTTGACGACGTTCGCATCGGCTACACGCTGGGTTTCTACGCACCGGCGGACGACCCGGTGGGCCGTTTTCACCGGCTCACGGTACGAGTGAAGAAGCCCGGGGTGCAGTTACGGTATCGGAAAGGATACAGCACTGACAACCAATCGGCCAGTCTGACGCCGGAGGACAGAAGGGCCCAGGCGATTAAGGTCTTGCTCAGCCCAGTGGACTCCACGGCCATCCCGATCCAGGCAAAAGCCGAACGGAACCAGAGCGATTTGAAATTGCAGATTGTATTGAAGCCGTCCAGTCTCGGGCTGGTAATGAAGGGCGATCGCTGGCAAGGCGGAGCCGATCTGGTAATGCGATTCGCTGTGGATAACGGCGAAGAGGCCGGCGTGCCATCGTCGGAGACAATCGGTTTCGATCTTACCCAGCGGACCTATGAAGCCACGGAGCGGCAGGGCCTTGTCCTGACCCGCGACGTGCGCATTCCCCCGGAAGCGACCAGACTACGAGTATTCGTCCTGAACAACTCCAACGGCGAGAATGGCACGCTGACGATTCCCCTTCGGGCGATCGATCAGAAGTGTCATTGAGACGCCTCGGGGCCTTGCAGCCCGAAGCCGCAAGAAGGCAGACCGGGAGGTCCGCCCCACTTCAGCCTCACGACCGTTTCCAAATGATACGTCTGCGGGAACAGGTCGATCAGCGTCATCTTCTCGATTCCGTAGCCCGAGGCGACGAGCGCCGCCACGTCGCGCGCAAGGGTCGCGGGGTCGCACGCCACGATGGTCACGCTGGGCGGGCGCAGGGCGGCGATGCGCCCTACTACCGCCTTGCCCAGACCGGCGCGCGGCGGATCGAGCAGCATGAAGTCCGGCGCTCGTCCGAGCGCTTCCAGGTAAGCCTCCGTCGTGCGTTGTTCCACGCGCAGGTTGGCATGGCCGGCGCGCTCCGCGTTGAAGGCCAGGTCGCGCGCGGCGGCCGCGCCCGATTCCACGGCGGCTACCTCGCGGAATCGCCTGGCCAAAGCCAGTGAAAACAGGCCCACGCCCGCGTACAGGTCGAGGGCCGTCCCGCCCCCAGCTTCCTCGATCGCGGTTTCCACGAGTTGGTCCAGCAGGAACCGGTTCACCTGAAAGAAGGAATTGCGGCTGACGCGAAACCGGCCCTCGTAATCGAGTGCGCCTTCCACCAGCCCCGGAATAGCCTCCGCGCACCAATCGAAGAAACGGCGCGCCACGGGGCGATCCGCCGCAAGCACGTTCAGTTGCGTCTGCCGCTCGTCGGTGAACACCTCGACCGAGCGTACGAAGCGCGGCCATCGGGCATCGCGCAGCATCTCTCCGAAGGCCCGGATGACCTCGTTGATCCTGGGCGAGGAGATGGGGCAATCGCCGATGGCGCACAGCCTGTGCGAGCGCGCCTCGCGGTAGCCCACGCCGCCCTTGTCGAAGTGCAACTGCGCGCGATTGCGGTAGCCCCACGGCTCGGCCGCCACGGCCGCGATCTCTTCCGGCGGCTCGATCCTTCCCAGGCGGCGCAACTCCTCCGCCAGAATGGCGCGCTTGGCGGCGAGCTGGCTCGCGTACGCCGCGTGCTGGTAGTGACAGCCGCCGCATCGCCCGAAATGGGGGCACGGCGCGGCTACGCGGTCGGGCGACGGGTCGAGCACTTCGAGCACGCGGGCGCGGATCAGTCCCGGTTTCTCGCTCTCGGCCGCGGCGCGGATGCGCTCTCCCGGCAATGCGAACGGCGCCAGCGCCACGCGGCCATTCACGCGCGCCAGCGCGTCGCCGCCGTACACCAGCTTTTCCACCGTAGCTTCGAAATTGCTTACGATAAAGGTTTACCCCCGCTCTCTACCATGAAAACACGAGTCTTCTCCGGCATGCAGCCGTCCGGGAATCTGCACATCGGGAACTACCTGGGCGCGCTCAAGAACTGGGTGCGCATCCAGAGCGAGTACGAGTGCATCTTCTGCATCGTCGATCTGCACGCGATCACGCTGTACCAGGGCCCCGCGGAGCTGCGAGCCAAGATCGACGAGATCGCCGCGCTGTATCTGGCCGCGGGCATCGACCCCAAGGTCTGCTCCATCATGGTGCAGTCGGCGGTTCCCGAGCACGCGGAGCTCGCCTGGATGCTGACCTGCGTGACGCCGGTCGGCTGGCTCGAGCGGATGACGCAGTACAAGGCTAAGGCGGCCAGGCAGGAATCCGTGGGCGACGGCCTGCTCCAATACCCGGTGCTGATGGCCGCCGACATCCTGCTCTACCAGGCCGGCATCGTTCCAGTGGGCGAGGACCAGGCGCAGCACGTGGAACTTACGCGCGACATCGCCCAGCGGTTCAATTCCCTGTACGGGGAGACCTTCGTCGTGCCCGGAACCAGTCTGCCGGCCGTCGGAGCGCGCATTATGGGCCTGGACGACCCTGCGCAGAAAATGAGCAAGTCGGAGACCGCCGCCAACCACGCCGTGGCGCTGCTCGATCCGCCGGATAAGATCCGCAAGGCCATCATGCGCGCCACCACCGATTCCAATCCGGCCGTGGATTACGAGACCGCCGGGCCCGGCGTGCTCAACCTGCTCGCGATCTACCAGGCCTTTTCGGGCGCGCCGGATGCCGAAATGAAGGCCCGCTTCACCGGCTTGCGCTACGGCGAACTGAAGAAACAGGTGGCCGATATGGCGATCGCCCACCTGGAACCGTTCCAGGAGCGTTACCGCCGGATTGTTTCCGAGCCGGGCTACCTGGCTGGGGTACTGCGCGGAGGCGCCGAGCGCGTCGCGCCCCTTGCCGCCGCCACGGTGCGCATGGTGAAAGAACGCATGGGCTTGTATGTCTGAAGAAGCCGTCAGCCATCGGCGTTCAGCTTGAAGCTCTCAGCGTCCCGCTCGCTGACCCTCGCGGCTCCGTACCGAGCCGCGACCGTAAGTACCTACCGTGTTGAATTCTGCGCATTCCCGGCAAAATATTGTTGCGAGTATCGTTCGTGACCAATGTTGGCGCGGCTCCGGCTCCACTCTGAAATTGGCTCGAACTTCTCGCTGAGCCGAGTCTCACTCCGAAATCAGGGCCCCGAACCGGGACGCGAAGAACCTCTTTGGTTCCGGCTACGCCGGGTTAGGGAGTGGTTGCCACCAAGAAGCGCGCAATCACCCGGTCGAAGACTCGCGCCCCTCCTCGGCGAGCGTGTCTTCCCGGTCCGGCTGGGGGGCGCCGATGCAAGCCGGGGCGCCATGCTGAGCATGAGCCTGTTGATGGGCGCGCGTGGCGTGGGCGCGCCGCTGGGACCGCTGGCCGGAAGTTGGTGGGCCGGAGGCCGGCGGGACCGCCCTCGCGGGGGCATCCTCGTCGGGTTTTTCCCGACTGCTCTCGGTTACGTTTGATCCGCGGGCTTTGGCGGCAGCGGCCCGCAAGGAGCGAAGACCGGCGCCTCGCGAATCTCGGGATCACTCAAGTTACATCAAGCAATTGCCTGGCGCCCAAGCCACTGTCTTTGGCGCAGGGCTGTTCCTGGGTTTGGCTGCGGATCCTCGCACGGCCGGACCAGGCCGCGCGGTCGCTCACTGGGGCTGAGGCCTGCGCTCGAAACGTCGAATTCACTTTGCCGCGCGAAAGCTAGCCCCTGGTCGAAATCCGCGGGGCGGGTTGTGAACGCGAACCGAAGTACTGTTGCGCGGCGCCGATGCGGTTGAGTTGCGCCTGCGCTTGAAAGCGCGCGCACAAGGTCGCGGCGCCGCACCACTCCACCAGGTCGCGCATTTCCGCGAGCTTTTCGCTCGAAAGCGTTCCGCCCCACAGCTCCTGGCGGAGTTGCCGGGCGTAGTCTTCCCACAGCGCCAGCGCCTTGCGAAACTCTCCGGAGGCGACGGCGCGGCGGATCGGTTCGGCGGCGCTACTGTCAGGCTGCATACGTCTTCGCCGCCGTCTGCATCGCATCGAACATGCTGGAGATCTCAGAGTACTGCTGCTGAATCGTGGAAATCATGGCGTCGGCCGCCGCCATCTGGTTGGTCAGAGTGGTCTGCAATTGACTCACCTGGTTCTGCTTGGCGGTGATCTGGTCGCCGAGATTCTTGATCTGGGTCTGCACGTCCGTTTCCGCGTTCTTGAGCAGGCCGCTAGTGGGGTTTTCCAGCTTGGCGAGCGCGCTGGTCGCCGCTTGCAGAAAACCGCCCGAGGTCGCCGACCCGAAAAACGCGGCTACGGCCGAAGAGTTGCCGATATCGGCCGCCAGCAGAGTTCCCTCGGTGTAGGTGAGGCTCCCATCGTCGTTCAGGGCCAGGCCGAGATCGGCCAGACCGCTGATTGGTCCGCTGGACGAGTAAGTCGAGATGGCGCTGAGGGTGTGTTGAAGCTCGGACAGGATCGGAGACCCCTGCAGCGCGCCGGCGGACTGGCCGCGCTGCCCGTTGATTTCCTTGACCGCGGCGTTGTACGCGGAGGTAAACCTGGAGAGCGCGCTGTCCAGAGCCGATGTGGACCGCGTGACGGTTACGTCGACAGGGTTCCCGGAATCGCTCGCAAGCAGGGTCAGGCTGACTCCGTCGGAAATCGTGATCGTCCGGGAAGCGCTGGTCACGGTGTTCCCCGAATTGTCGACTTCGTACTGGGCGAGCCTGCCGGTGGTCTGCTGCCTCTGAAGGCTTGTGCCCGTAGAGGTCTGGATGTCCAATGTCGTGGGGCCAAGCGTGGTGCTTTGGAGCGAAATGCGGTAGTCGGGGCTCGCGGCCGTTCCCACGTTGACCACCGTGGCGTTCACCATGTTGCCATACCGCGTGTTGATCGCCGAAGCCACGGACGCCGCGCTGTCATCGCTTCCCTGAACACTGTACGAATTGTTGCCGACGACGAGGCTGAAAGTGTCGGGCTGGCCGGGAACCGTTTCGGTGGAATTCCACGAGTTGCTCGTAATGCTGGTGGCGTACGCGCCGATATCCTTGACATCGATGGCGTAGACGCCCTCGGTCGCGCCGTCGCTGAGCGTGGCGGTAACCAGGCTCGCGGTCGAACCGTCGGAGTTGGTGACGTCGGCGTTAAAAGAGGACCCGGCCATGGCTGTCTGAATGCCCTGCACGGCCGACTGAAGCGCGGAGAAGTCCCCATCGAGGGTGCTGAGTTCGTTCGACTGGCCCGTGAGGAAGGTCTGTTGATTCTGCAACAGCGTGATAGGCAGGGAGGCGATCTGGACCGCGCGCGTGATCACGTTCTGTAAATCCGCCGAATACTCGCTGGTGCCGGCGAAGATGCCGCTGGCGCTCGTGGAGTTGCTGGAACCGCTGGAGTTGCTGGAACCGCTGGAGTTGCTGGAACCGCTGGAACCGGAATAGACCGTGACAGGCGAAGTCAACGAATTGGAGATGGAACCCATAAAAAAAACTCCAGGGCCGAACCGGACCGGTCGTCCGGTTCGGCCCGAAGGTCTAGGCCGGGCCCGCGGCCCTTGCGGGCCGCGGGCCGGTCGGTTCAGGTTTAGGTCTGGAGGAGCTTCAAGACCGCTTGCGGGGCGGAATTGGCCTGGGCCATGGCGGCGATGGCCGCCTGCTGCAGGACCTGGGCCTTGGTCAGGTTGGCCGCTTGCTGGGCGATGTTGGCGTCGCGGATCTGCGATTCCGCGGACGAGAAGTTGGTGATCTGCGACTGCGCCAGGTTGATGGCGTAGTTCAACTGGTTCTCGCCCTTGCCGACGGCGGCTTGCGCCGAACCCAGAGAGCCGACCGCGGCAGTGATGGCGCTGATGGCCTGCAGCGCGCCCGCCTGGGTATCGATCGCCATGTTGGACGCGGAGCCGTTCATGCCCGCGGCGTAGGTGTTCGCCGCGCCGCCGTTGACGCCATTGGCGTTGGCCGTGCTGGCGATGCCGACGCTGAACGAAGCCAAGGAGCTGATGAAGTTGATCTTCTGCGTGCCGCCGTTGTTCTCCTTCACCGCCACGATGCTCTGCAGCGTCGGGTTGTTGCTGAGCTGCAACTGCTGGTTGATGTAGTTGATCGCCGAGTCGATGTCCGCTCCCTGCCGGTTGGCCCCGTGGTTCTGCAGGGTGATGGTCATGCTCTGCAAGGCCCCGGTGGTCGCGTTGTTGGCTGACAGCGTAATGGCTTGGGAATCGTTCCCGTTGGCCAAGCCGCTGAACGTGAAGCCGGTAGTGTTGCTGCCGCCGTTCACGTTGGCGAAATAGGACACCCCGCCGGCATCGGTCGTCGTGTTGGCGGCGCCGCCGACCGTGATGCCCGCCATGGTCCCGCCGCTGACGCCGAAACCGATGTCGTGCGCGCCCGTCGATCCCACGCGGAAATAGGTTCCGTTCTGCGACGTGATCTCGACGGCGGAGCCATTGACAACGGCTTTCAGCCCGGCCGCGGTCTGCGCGGCGCTGGTTGAGAAGTCGTTATTGAGCTGCTCCACCACGTTGGCCAGCGACGACCCTTGCCCGGCCACGACGGACGCGCCGTTGAACAGAGCGGTGGTGACGGCCGCGGCATCCGTGCCGGTGATGGAGATCGTCCCCGGACCAGCCGAGGTCTTGGTCAGAACGAGGTGGCCGGAGGTATCGATGGTGGCTCTGACGTCGACCGCCGTGCCGTTGATGGCCGTCGCCGCGGCGGCCAGCGTGTTCACGCCCGCTCCCGAGAAAGCGGCGGTCATATCGACGCCGTCGATGCTGAACGACTTCCCGTGCGCGTCGCCGCCGGCGCCGGCGGCGCTGGTCCAGGTCCCCGCCGTGGCTCCCTGGCTCAGGTCCACGCTGGCGGTGGTTGTGGCGCCGCCGTTGACCGAGAGCTGCAACGTGGCCGTACCCGTCGAACCCGCTGCCGTAGGAACGTAGTTGGCCGGCGCGACGATGTCGGTATAGTCAAGCGCCGCGGCGGCGCTCACCGTAGTGGTCTGGAAGGTTCCATACCCCAGAGCGTTCGTCGTGTCGCCCGAAACCTGAACGCCAATCTGCTCGCCTGAGGAACTCGTGAACGTCACTTTGCCGCCCGTCAGAGCGACCGAAATGCCGGCGCTGGTCAGCGCGGAGTTGGCCGCGATCTGGGTCTGGAGGTCCGTCACTACCGCGCCCACCGTGGCGTCCGATCCCAGGGTGAGATTCACCGGCGCGCTCATGCTCGCGCCGCTGATTCGAACCACCGCGCCCGCTCCGCTGGGAGTAAAGGCCGTGCCCGCGGTCGTGGCCGCACCCGACACCGTGGCGGCGATGGCCGTCCCCGTCGAACTGGTGGAGGATTGGAAGTTGCCCAGCAGCGCGTTGGCCATCTGGTCGCCCGCTTGCACCTGGAAGGCGGCCGTGCCGGAGGTGAATGCCAGTTCCTGGCCTCCGCTCGAGTCGGTATGCACCGAAGCCACCACGTTTGCCGCCTTGAAGTACGATGCGGCCTGCGTCGGGTTGTTCGCCGCGGCCGAAATGGCCGTGTTGATCGCGTTAGCCAGCGTGCTCACGTCGGAAACCGAGGCCAGGTTCACGGAGACCGCGATCTTACTCGAGCCCGAGAATCCGCCACCCATGAAATAGAACAATGCGTCGCCCGAAGTGGCTTGGGCGTTGCCGCTGGTCGCGGCCACGACGTTGGCCACTGAATGACTTCCCGCCCCGGGGCCGATGTCGGTCGTGCCGGCCGCCTGCATGCCCTGCAAGCCGAGGCTTTGCGAATCCACCGTGGATTTGGAGAGGTCGACCGAGACCGCGCTGTTGACCAGCGCCGCCGAGGCCGAGCCCGTCACGCCGGCGCTGCCGCTGCCCGCGCCCAGATACACGCTCAGGCTCTTGGCGAACGTGCCCCCGGTGTTCAACCCGATGGATTGCGCCTGGCGGTTGATTTCCTGCAAGTCCGTCTGGAACTCGCTGTTCAGGGTGGCCCGGTTGCCGGTGAAGGCGCCGGACGCCGATTGCGTCGCCAGGGTCTTCAGCCGGTCCAGGATCTGGGAAATGTTGCTCATTCCGCCGTCCATGATCTGCAGTTGCGCCACGCCGTCGTTGCCATTGGCAACGCCTTGGGTCAGCTCCGCCACGCTGCTGCGGAATTTGTTGGCGACCGCCAGACCTGCGGCGTCGTCGCCGGACTGGTTGATCCGGTAGCCGGATGTCAATTGCTGAATCGTCTTGCTCTGGAACGCGTTGTTCACGTTCATGTTCTGCTGAGCGACGAGGGAGTTTACGTTGGTTTGAATGGAAAGAGACATCGTGAAATCCTTTCAGTTTGCGTGCCGGCATCTTGCCGGACGCCTACCTTATCGGCGGGCCTTGGTGGAACTTGAGAAGCCGGCCGCGAAACGCGCAATCAGGTTCGAAAACTCCGCCGCCGCCGCCGCGCCGTTCGCGGCAGCCTTGTTCTCATCGCGCACCAGTCTGACTTCCTGCGCAATCACCGCGGTCTCTCGCGGGGCCCGGATGCCCACCTTCACCCGCGACCGCCCGATGTGCGCGATCACGACCTCGATATCGTCGCCGATGAGGATGGTCTCCCCCGCCCGGCGCGACATCATGAGCATACGGCAACCTCTTCGGCCGCCGTCAGGACATGCTGGTGAGAATAGCCCGGCTCCTGCGCCACGGCTTGCACCGCCCTCAAATTGCGCGGATTCACCACCACCGGAGCCAGCAGGTTGGCGGTCGTGCCCGTCTCGCGAATGGACAGCACCGCCAGGCACAGCGCATCGCGTCCAATCACGGGCTGGCGCATCGCGGGGAGATCGAGTAGTTCCCGGTCCTCGCCGCTCAGCGATAACCGGTATTGCGGGTCCACCGCCTGCACGGGCAGGGTGGTAAAACACAAACCGGCGTCCTCCGCGCTTTGGAGGAAAATCAGCGGATCGGTGCGGTCCAATCGCACCGCCACGAACCGGCGGCGGTCGTCGAACCCCGGAAGGCCGCGCGGAAACTCGATCACCGCGCTTTCGTCATACTGAATCTCACCCAGCAGCTTCGTCTCAAGAGCCTGCATCACGCCTCCATCCGACTGTCTATCGGCGGAGGACGCAAAAACTTTAGATTAGAAGAAGCCTTCAGCCGTCGGCTAAACCCTTAAAAGCGCCACGCCGCGAAGCGGCGGCGCCAAAGCTGATGGCTGACGGCTGAAGGCTCATGGCTGCTTTCAGGACACGCCCGGCAGCAGTTCGACGTGGTCGATAAAACCAATTACCGCCATGTCGATCGGGGAACCTGGCGGCCGGCCCACCGCGGTCATCGCGGCGAAACCGTCGGTCGCGACCAGCACCCGGTCGCCGACGCCCGCGCCCACGGCGTCGAGCGCCACCAAGGCGTCGCCGCGGTTCGTGCCATCCAGGTTCAGCGGCTGAACCACCAGGATCTTGCGCCCTTCGTGGCTGGGGTGCTTCTGGGTGGCCGTCAGGTCCCCAACCACGCGTGCGATCAGCATGGCCGGCCCTTGGCCGCCGGCCGGCGGCCGGCGGGGCGCGGCCGTCCCCCGCCCTCCGCGCCGGGTGTTCCGTTGGCGGCCGGCGCTTCCGCGGCTTTCAGATGCACCGAATCCACGATGCCCACCACGGTAGCGTCGGTGGGAGGTTCCTGGGGAAGGAATGGAAAACTGGCTTCCTTGCTGCGCACCCAATAGACAACCTCGCCGGCGCCCGCGCCCGCGCAGTCCGTGCAGACGATTCGCTTGCCGGCGTTCCGCAAATCGGGGGTCACCGGCTGGACCACCAGCATGCGCAAGCCTTCCAGATTGGGGTCCTTCACGGTGGCCCAGACGCACCCGACAACGCGGCCCAGGTACATGGGTCAGTCCAGGTGCACTTCGTCGACGATCCCCACGATGGCCGTGTCGACGGGCTTGTCCTTGCAGCCTTCAGCCATCCGCGCCGAACTGCCGGAGACGGCGATCACGCGCTCGCGGTTGCCGGCGCCCACCGTATCGACGGCCACCACATAGCCGGACTCGTCGTGTCCCTCCGGCGACACAGGCTTCAGGATGAGGAGCTTCTTACCTTCCAGGCGGGGATCTTTGCGGGTGGCGACCACCGTGCCCACGACGCGGGCGAGAATCATGACAGCCGCCGCCTATTTGCCGGCGCCCTGCGCCTGCGACTTGCCTATGGGCAGAACTTCTTCCAAGCTCTGATGCGGGCGCGGAATCACGTGCACCGCGATCAGCTCGCCCACGCGACGCGCCGCGGCAGCCCCGGCGTCGGTAGCCGCCCGCACCGCCGCCACGTCGCCGCGGACCATGGCGGTCACGTAGCCGGAACCGATCTTCTCCCAGCCGACCAGGTTCACCTTGGCGGCCTTCACCATCGCGTCGGCGGCTTCGATCATAGCCACCAGGCCGCGCGTTTCGATCATTCCTAAAGCTTCACCCATCTCATGTTCTCCAGCAACGTCTTCCGGGACACTCGATTGTACCAGAACACGCCGGAGACCAGATCCGCTCACTTCAAAATCCACCCGTCGGCGAGCTGGACGATGCGGTGGCCGTAGGCCGCGTTGGCTTCCGAGTGGGTGACCTGCACGATGGTCACGCCTTCTTCGTTGAGCTTCTTGAAAAGCTCCATGATTTCCCTGCCCTGGCTGGAGTGCAGGTTGCCGGTTGGCTCGTCGGCCAGAATGAGCCTGGGGTTGGCGATGACGGCGCGCGCCACCGCCACGAGCTGCTGCTGCCCGCCGGAGAGCTGACTCGGAAACAGGTCCCGCTTGCCGACGATGTGGAAGCGGTCGAGCGTGTCGCACACCAGAGCGGCGCGCTCGGAGCTCTTGACGTTCCGGTACGAGAGCGGAATGTCCAGGTTCTCGTAAACCGTGAGGTTGTCGATCAAGTGGTAGCTCTGAAACACGAAGCCGATGTATTTCTTGTTCAGCTCGACGCGCTCCCTGGGCTTCATCCGATGGACCATGTGGCCCTGAAATTCGAACTCGCCGGTCCAGGCACCGTCCAGCATCCCAAGGATGCTCAGGAGCGTCGATTTCCCCGCTCCGGACGGGCCCATGATCGTGACGAACTCGCCCTCCCGGATCTCCATGTTGATGCGGCGCAGGACGTAGCTGCGGCCGTAGCCGCCTTCGTAAAACTTCTCGAGATTGCGGAGGGTAATCATGGTTTGTCCTATTCATGCCGCAGCGCGGCCACGGGATCGAGCGTCATGGCGCGCCGCGCGGGAATGTAGCTCGCCAGAAGCGCGACCGATCCCAGCAGCAGCGGGACCGCCGCGAACGTCCAGGCGTCGGTGGGCTTCACCTCGTAAAGCAGACTGGCCATCAGCCGGGTGAGCGCGAAGGCCGACGCCATGCCGAGGGCGATGCCGCACGCTGCCAGCCGCGCGCCTTCTCCCAGGATGAGTCTTAACACGGCCCAGGGCTGCGCGCCCAGCGCCGCGCGGATGCCGATCTCGTGGGTCCGCTGGCTGACATCGTAGGCGATCACTCCGTAGAGTCCCACGGCCGCCAGGACGAAAGCCACCAGCGCGAAGATGCCGAGCAGCGCCGCATGGAACCGCGGTCCGGCGACGGCGCGGCCCAGCACATCTTCCATCGTCCGGACATCCGCCACCGGCTGGCTGGGGTCGATGGCGTGCACCACGCGCTGCGCGGCGGCGGCGAGCGGGGCCGCGCTGCCCGCGAAGCGCGCCACTACGGTCATGGCGGGCGCGGAGGCCTGGGCGTAGGGATTGTAGATGGCAGGCCAGTCCTCGCCTTCCAGGCCCTGCGGCTTCACGTCGGCCACCACGCCGGCCACCTCGGCGACCCGCCCGCTGATGGCGTCCACGGTCAGGCGGCCGCCGATGGGGTTCTCTCCCGGCCAGAACCGGGTTGCCAGCGTCCGGTTCACAATCACCACGGGGGGCGCCTCGGCGGTATCGGAGGCCGCAAATGCGCGGCCCGCGAGCAGCGGGATTCCCATGGCCCGAAAGTAGGCCGGACTGGCCGTGCGCAACAACGCCAGGGGCCGCTGGTCCTGCGGAGGCGCGGGGCGGCCTTCCACCGCGAAGGTCGTGCCGACGCCCACCCCCTGCAACGGTAGGGCGTTCACCGCGCCCACCGCGCTCACCCCGGGCAGGGCTGCGATGCGCTCCTCGACTTCCTGGAAGAACGCGACGCGCCGGCTGTGCGAAGCGTTCCGGCCACCCGTCAGCGGCAGGCGGAAGGTCAGCAGTCCGGAGGGCTGGAAGCCCGGATCGGCGGCCCGCAAGCGAACGAAGCTGCGCATCAACAGGCCCCCGCCGATCAGGACCACCACCGCCAGCGCCATCTCGAAGACCACCAGCGCATCGCGCACCTTGCGGCTCCGGCTGCCCGCGGTTCCTCCCCGGCCTCCCTCTGCCAGCGCCGCCTTCCAGCCGGTCTCGGAAGCCTGAATCGCGGGCGCGAGACCGAACAGGATTCCCGCCGCAAGCGACGCCGCCAGGGCGAACGCCAGCAGCCGCGCGTCCACCGCGGCCTGCGCCAGGCGCGGAATTTCCGCGGGGCCGAAGCGCGCCAGCAGGGCCACCGCGCCCCGCGCCAGCGCAATCCCCAGCGCGCCGCCGCCGAGAGCCAGCAGGAGGCTCTCCGAGAGCAGTTGCGCCACGATGCGTCCGCGGCTTGCGCCCATGGCCGCGCGAATGGCCACTTCTTTTCTCCGCGACGCGCCGCGCGCCAGCAGCAGGTTGGCCACATTCGCGCAGGCCATCAGCAGCAGAAACCCGACCGCCGCCAGCAGCGTGAGCAAGGCCCGCTCGACATGGCCGGCCAGCTCCTCGCGAAGCGGAACCAGAACCGGCTTCCACCCCTTGTCCAGACCTGGATTGGCCGCTGCCAGCCTGGCTCCGATGATGTCCATTTCGCTGCGCGCCCGCGCGATCCCCGCCTCGGGCCTCAGCCGCGCGATCACCTCCAGATAGCGCAAGCCCGCCGCGCGCGCGTCGCCCGGATCGAGCGCCAGGGGGAGCCAGACATCGGCCTCCGGTTCGAGCACCGAAAACCCCGCCGGCAGAACGCCCAGTATGGCGTAAGTCCGGTCGTCCAGCCGGATTTGTTTGCCGGCGATGGCGGCATCGCCGCCGAACCGCCGCTGCCACAAACGGTGGCTCAGCAGGACGAAATCCGCGTGGCCAGGCCGGTCTTCGTCCGGGCTGAAGACCCGTCCCAGGACCGGACTCACGCCGAGAAGCGGAAACAAACCCGCCGACGCACGCTCGGCCAGCACTTCCTCGGGCTCGATGGGCCCGTTTGGTCCCGCCGTCAGGTTGACGTGCAGATCCTGGATGGCGGCGGCCTCCTGCAACGCCTGGGCCTGCTTGCGCCATTCCTGGAAGTTCCACGGGGCCGCGAAAACGGTCTCCCGGGCGACCGCCGCATTGTCTTCCCAGATGACCACGAGCCGGCCGGCGTCCCGAAACGGCAGTGGCTTGAGAAGCACCGCGTCGACGACGCTGAAAATCGCCGTGGTCGCCCCAATCCCCAGCGCCAGCGCCGCCAGCGCGACAACCGTAAAACCTGGCGATCGCCTCAGCAAGCGCGCGCCGTAGCGCAGGTCACGGCCAATCGATCGCATGGCCTGTCAGGTTAGCAGGTTTCAGCCCCCGGCGCGGTTCGCCCGCCCTCTGCCGACATGAAAGTGGGCGGGACTATCGAACTGCGCGCCGACGGCACAAATCTGGAAGTACGCTGTACTTACGGTCACTGACTCGTGGTGGGGCGGACCCCCTGGTCCGCGGCCGGCCCCCCGGCCGGCCTTCGGCCGGAAGCCGACGAGGGCGTCGGTCGCGGACCAGGGGGCCCGCCCCATAAGCGCTAAGATAATGATTGACTTCTATTCATTTTTTGCGTACTCTGATTTCAGGGTGCGGAAGCATGGAAAACGCGGCCGACGAAAGTTGGGGATTACTGCTGAGTTTGTTGC
>CAIRXZ010000316.1 GCA_903882645.1 uncultured Acidobacteriia bacterium
GAACAGGCGACAGTCCCTCGTAACGCTGCCGAATACCCTGCGCTGCACCAACCGTGCCGGCCACAATTCGACCATAGCGCATTGCACAGCCGTTGTGAAGCACTTATTGATGCACAGATCCTAAAGCAACGGTGAAGCGGGCGCTCATTCGCGATAGCCGCGGCATCATGGTTTTGGCTGACGGCTGACAGCTGAACGCCGACAGCTACTTCCCCAGCCGTCCCGGCATGTCGGCCAGCACGTAGCCCATCACCGCCATGGCGGCCACGCTCTTGCGGAAGTCTTCGGGATTGACCTTGTCGAGCGTGTCGGCTTCGGTGTGGTGCCAGTCGAAGTAATGCGTGCCGGCGGCGTGCTCGGCGACCCCCGGCACGCCGGCGGCCATGAGCGGGCGGATGTCCTCGCCGCCTCCCAGGCCGTCGGTCTCTCCCGCGGTGATCGGATCGAGCAGCTTGCCGATCTGGCCGAGCAGTTCCATGCCTGCCGGCGAGATGCTGGCCGCGCCGAAACCGCGGGGCGTCTCGGCCCCGCCGTCCATTTCGACGGCCGCCACGTGGTTCGCAATCTGGTCTCCCACCCAGGCGCGGTAGGCTTCTCCGCCGCGGCTGCCGTTCTCTTCGTTGACCCAAAACGCCAGCCGGAGCGTGCGCCGCGGCGCCAGACCCAGTTTCTTCAACAGGGCCATGGCCTCGAGGCTCGCCATGACGGCCGCGCCATCGTCCTGAGCGCCCTGGCCCACGTCCCAGGAGTCGATGTGCCCGCCCATCACCACGACCTCTTCGGGGCGCTCGCGGCCGGGAATCTCGCCGATGACGTCGCCGCTGTCGGCGTCCGGCTCCATGCGCGCGCCCATTTCGAGATGGACCTTGACCGGGACGCCGCCGGCGCACAGGCGCGCGATCATGCCCGCGTCCTCCGGGGAGACGGCGGCGGCGGGGATCTTCGGTTGGGCCTCGTCGTAGCGGAGCGTGCCGGTGTGCGGGATCTGCATGGCCAACGGGGTGACCGAGCGCACCAGCGCCGCCACGGCCCCCAGCGCCGCCGCCCGCGATGGACCGTTCGACCGGTAAGTCACGGTCGCGCCGTAACCGCGGTAGGCCTCGTTGAAGAGAACGATCTTGCCGCGCACCTGGTCCGGCGCGAGCCGCGCCAGCTCGTCGAAATCGGACACGGCCACGACATCCGCGGTGATGCCTCCCGGCGGAGTGCCGGTGCTCATGCCCAGCCCCAGCATGTGCAGCGGCTGGTCGCGCGGCTCGAGCATCCGCGCCGACTCGGCGCCGCGCACCCAATGGGGCACCTTGACCGGGATGACGCGGACGTTGCTAAGCCCGGCGGCCTTCATCTGTTCGGCCGACCAGGCGATGGCGCGCTCAAGCGACGGCGAGCCGCTCAAGCGGTTGCCGATGCGGTAGCAGAGATACGCCAGGCGGTCGTAGCCTTCCGTGTCGGCCAGGGATGCCGCGATGAGCTTGTCCGCGGCCGCGCGGTACTGTTCGGTAAGGTTCGGGGCATCGGCCGCAACGCCGGGCGCGGCGGCCAGAAGCACGAGGGCGATCGGTTCAAGAAATCGCATGGATGAAACCCAATATCGCACGATTGGCGCCGCCATGATTGGGTCCGCGCCGGCAAAGGAGGAGCGTTGGCGTACTCGAATCCTGAATTCCGAAGTCAATTTCGGCGGAGTCGAATTCACACAAAACAATTCGCTGAAGAAACGAGCTTTGTATCGGGGCACGGCTTGAGCCGTGCCGGACCGATTCGGAAAAGCTCTGGGCTTTAGCCCCTGTGGAAGCGCGACCATCACGCAAGCCTCTCCGAAGAAGAAGACCAGGGGCTAAAGCCCTTCAACTCCTCAAACTTCGCGGCACGGCTCAAGCCGTGCCCTGATACAAGGATGCGGCCCAGCTTGTCCGCCAGCGCCTCCGCGATCTTCTCGACTCGCGCGCGGCGCTCTCCAGGAAACGAGAGCGCCACCCGAAACCGTTTCGTAGTGCTCATCTGGGCCTTGATTCCGAGTCATGTTAGCACGGCGCTCGCGGACTACACGGAGCGTCATAAATGATCTCGGCAACCGCTCCCTTGCGGTCGCGGCTCTGACCACCAGCCGTGCACCCCCGGGGGAATCGCCGTGTTGAACAAAATGCCCGGGTCAGAGCCGCGACCGCAAGGGAGCGGTTCTTCAAGTGACGTCGAGAGTACAGGCAACCGCTCCCTTGCGGTCGCGGCTCTGACTCGGGGCGTATGAGCTGCTTGGCGGTAGAATTGGGGTCACAACACGTGACTTATCTGATCACCTTTGCCTGCTACGGATGCCACCTGCACGGCGCCGAATCGGGCTCCGTCGACCGCACGCACAATGTGCATCGGACGCCGGTCCTGGAAGCGGACTTCCCCCGGGCCACCGCCGGGAGCGGGCTCATGGACCAGGCTCCCTATAACCTGGACGAAGTCCGTCGCGGCGTCGTGTTGGCGGCGATACAAGAGGAATGTACGCATCGTGGGTGGAGCTTGCTGGCGGCGCACGTGCGGAGTAATCATGTGCATGCGGTGGTTGGCGCGGAGGTTGCGCCGGAACGTATCATGGGCGACTTCAAGGTTTACGCCAGCCGGCGTCTGAATCGGATGAAGGTGGATGAACCAGGGCGGAAGCGATGGGCGCGTCACGGGAGCACAAGACGGCTGTGGAAACCACAGAATGTGTCGGCGGCCATTAGGTATGTCGTTGACGACCAGGGCGAACCGATGGCGGTGTTTGAAGCCCTGGGGATTGAGGGCGTGTGAGGGAACCGCTCCCTCGCGGTCGCGGCTCTGACGAGGTCTCGGCTCTAACCGGGGCGGCGGTGGTCCTGATTGGCTTTACCGCGGCTACGGCGCAGATTGTCCTGCTGCGCGAGCTGATGGCGGTTTTCGGCGGCAACGAGATGGCGGTTGGGCTGGCGCTTGCCAGTTGGCTGTTCTGGACCGCGGTCGGCAGCGCGCTCGCCGGACGGCTGGCCCGCCGGAGCGGAGACCCGCGGCGGTTGATGGCCGGGCTTGAGGTCCTGCTCGCGGCTGCGCTGCCGGCGACCATCCTGGCCGTGCGCGCTTCCAAAACAGCGCTGCAAAGCGTGCCGGGCGAGAGCCTCGGACCGGCTTCCGTGCTGCTGGTTTCGGCCGCCGCGCTCAGTTTTTGCTGCCTGCTTTCGGGAGCGCTGTTCCCGGCCGGCGCCAGGTTGCTGGGAGCGGAGCCTGGGGCGGCCACCAGCGCGGCGTACGTGCTCGAAGCGATTGGGTCGGTGGCCGGGGGCGCGCTGGCGGGGCTGGTGTTGGTCCGGTTTCTGGGCGCGCTTCAGATCGCCTGCATGCTGGGACTGCTGAATCTGCTGGCGGCCTCGATGCTCGCGGTTCGCGGCGCGCGGGTCCGCGGCGCGGCGGTTTGCGCGGTGGCGGCGGCGTTCGCGCTGGTGTGGCTGCCCTTCGGCGTTCCGCGGTTCGAAGCCGCGTCGCTCGCGCGGCTGTGGCCGGGCTACCACTTGGCGGCCACGCGGAACTCGGCCTACGGCAGCCTGGCGGTGGTGGAGGCGGAGGGCGTCCGCGGCCTGTACGACGATGGCTTGCTGCTGTTCCATGCGCCCGATCCGGAGAGCGCGGAGGAGGCCGTCCACTACGCGCTGCTCGAGCATCCCGCGCCGCGCACGCTGTTGCTGATCGGCGGCGGCGCCGGCGGGAGCCTGGTTCAAGCGCTTCAGCACCCGACGCTCGAAAGGGTCGATTACGTCGAACTCGACCCCGCCATCCTGGACCTCGCGCGCGACTACTTCCCGCAATTCCGGGCGACCGACTCGCGCGTTCATGTGCACGTGACCGATGGACGCCTGTTCGTGAAAGAAACCGGCGCTGCCTTCGATGTGGTGATTGTGAACCTGCCGGAGCCGCGCACGGCGCAGTTGAACCGCTTTTACACGCTCGAGTTCTTCCGCGAAGCGGCGGCCAAAATGACGCCCGACGGGGTCCTCTCGTTCCACTTGGCGGCCTCGGAGAACTACATCAGCCCGGACCTGGCCGAGTTCCTGCGCTCCATCGACAAGACCCTGCGCATGGTGTTCCCGGAAGTCGTCGCGATGCCCGGCGAGACGGTCCACTTCTTCGCCGCCAAGCGCGCGGGTGTTCTGGCGCGCGATGCCGGAACATTGCTGGCCCGTATGCGCGAGCGGCGATTGGCGACGAGCTACGTCCGCGAATACTACCTCCCGTTTCGCATGCCGCCCGACCGGATGGCCGCGCTCGAAGAGCGGATCCGCCCGCTGGCGGCGACGCGCGTGAACCGGGATTTCGAGCCCGCGGCTTATTACTTCGACGCGGTGCTCTGGAGCGCGCGCTTCAGCCAGGCTTATGCGCGGCTGTTGCGGGCGCTGGCAAGCGTGAGCTTCGCCGGCTTGGCGATGGGCGTGGGGCTGCTCTCGCTGGCGGCGCTGGCGGCGGGAAGGCTGTTGCCGCGTCCCGAGCAGCGCGCGCGCGTCGCGGCCGCGAGCTGCACGGCGGCCATGGGCTTTACGATGATCGGCCTCGAGGTGCTGGTGCTGCTGGCGTTCCAGGCGATTCACGGGTCGTTGTACCGGCAACTGGCGCTGTTGATCGGGGCGTTTATGGGGGGGATGGGCGCCGGCAGTTGGCTGGGCGCGAGATTGGGCGGCGCCGGGGGACCGCTTTCTTACGGTCGCGGCTCTGAACGGAGACTGGCTTACGCGCAGGCATGCGCCGTGCTGGCGCCTGCGGCGCTCTGCTTGCTAATTCCGATTCTCGCGCGGGCCGGGCAGATCACGTTCTTTGGATTAGCGCTGCTGTGCGGGATGCTGGGCGGGTTCCAATTCCCCGCGGCCAGCCGCGTGTTCTGCCGGGCCGGCAAGCAGACCGGACTGGGGACTCTCTACGCGCTCGACCTGGGCGGCTCGTGCCTGGCGGCGGTGCTGGTGAGCGCATACCTGGTTCCGGTCTTCGGTATCGGCAGGACCGCCATTCTGGCCGCGGAGCTGAACATGGCTCCGGCCGCGCTGGCAGTGGCCGCGGCCTTCGGAGGGCGCGCGCTTATATCCCCTTCTGTTCCCCAAACACCACCGCGGTGAAGCGGAACAGGTCGGCCGCGGCATCCTGCCAGGAGTGCGGGGGCAAGCCGGCTTTGCCGCAGAGCTCTTCGAGATAGGTGGCGCGGTCCCATTTCTCCTCCACCGGAACCTGCGGCAGAAAGACGCCCTCGCGCTCGTCCTTGCGGAGCAGCAGGCCGTGCCGGCCGATCACGATCTCCTTGGTATCGAGCACGTGGCGCATGGGTGAGAGCACCGAAATCTCATATTCCAGGGACGGCAACTCGGCGGGGGCGACGGGGCGGAAACGCGAGTCCTGGAGAGCCGCGAAGCGCGCCACGTCCCGAACCGTAAGGTAGAGAGGCTTGATGGGTGAGACGTAGCCGATGCAGCCGCGAAGCTGGCCGCGCTCCTTCAAGGTGACGAACGCGCCGCGCTCCTGGTTGAGCGCATCGGAGACCGGCGCGGGCGGCTCGTAGTCCCGGCGGTCCCGCACGGCGGTCTCGACGGACTGGCGGGCGATTCGCAGCAGCTCGGCCTTTTCCTTGGGGTCCAGCGCGAACGCCGCCTCGCCCGCGCCGGCGCGCGGCTGCTTAAGGAAGGCGACGGCGCCATAGCCCACCACGCGGCTTCGGTCTCCGCCGGGGACGTCGCCCGAGTTCGCGTACTTCAGGATGCGGGCCTCGGAGGCGCCGAGCCGTTCGGCGGCGATCATGGCGGAGACGATCGGCCCGCCGCCGCACGCCTCCCAGATTCGCTGCTCGAAGTTGCGCGACAGGCTGAGGTAGTCGAACTCTTCGACGGCCTTCAGCGTCTTGCGGTCGAGCTTCACATCATCGTCGTAGGTGTGATAGTGCGAGAGGTCGGAGCTGGCGAGGATCAGCGTGTTGGGCGAGTCCTGGACCAGCTTGGCGAGCGCGACCCCCAACTCGCGTTCCACCTCGTAGGTCTGGTTGCCCATGACCACCGGCACAATCTGGAACTGCCCGAGCACGCGCTGAAGATACGGCAACTGGACCTCGACCGAGTGCTCGGGCTTATCTGCGGAGGGCGTGTGACCCACCCCCGAGAGCTTGATGGTCTTGCCCCCGGAGGCCAGCTTGGCGGCGAAAGCGCGATCCACCGGAACCTGCCCCAGCGGCGTGGCGTAGGCCGCGCCATCGTAGACCGAGGAGAAGCCGAACGGCTCGTAGTGGGAAGGCGCGATGATCACCACGCGGTCCACCTTCCGGCCTTTGAGCGAGGCGTAGGTATAAGCCGCCACCGGCCCGGAATACTCGTAACCGGCGTGCGGCGCGACGAGGGCCACGGCATCGAGCGGGGCCTGCTTGGCGCCGGCCAGCAGATCGTCCACGGTTTTCGCCAGCACCTTCGGGTCGGCTGGATAGAACGCTCCCGCAACGGCGGCGGGTCTGACTTTTTGCGTCTGGCCGGTACTGACATTGCCGCACTGAACCAACAGCAGGCATGCCAGCGCCGGGACCGCGATCATGGAAGGCCATATCCTCATACGTGGAGCGCTCCTTCCCACACTCCGGGGATGGTGTTGTGACAGAACCGGCATTTGCCGTTGTCGAGGTTGATGGCGCGCACCGTGAAGCCGGCCCGCTCCACCACCACGCGGCGGCATTTGGGGCAGCGCGTGCTCTCGGCCGGATGGCCGGGAACATTGCCGACGTAGACGTAGTTGAGGCCTTCGGCGTCGCAGATGGCCTTGGCCCGTTCCAGCGTTTCGACGGGGGTCGAAGGCAGGTTTTTCAGCAGGTATTCGGGATGGAACCGGGAAAAGTGCAGCGGCGCGTCGGGGCCGATCTCCGTCTTGATCCAGCGCGCGAGAGCGCGGAATTCCTGGTCGGAGTCGTTGAGAGTGGGAATCACCAGGTAGACGATCTCGTTCCAGACTCCCTGCTTGCGAATCGCCGCGATGGTTTCGAGCACGGGCTTCAGCTCGCCGTTGACCACCTCTTTATAGAACTTTTCGGAGAACGCCTTGAGGTCCACCTTGATGGCGTCCACGCGCCGGCACAACTCCATCAGGGGTTCCCGCTGGATGTAGCCGCCGGAGATCACCACGCTCTTGATTCCCGCCGCGTGCCCGGCCGCGGCGGCGTCCAGGACGTATTCGCAGAAGACCACGGGCTCGCTGTAGGTGTAGGCGATGGAGTAGCAGTGGTTCCCGGAAGCCAGGCCGGCGAGCTTGGCGGGCGGAACGTAGTCGGCGCGGACCTGCTCCGGGCGGACCTGGGAGATTTCCCAGTTCTGGCACATCTTGCAGTTTACGTTGCAGCCCGCCGTGGCTACCGAGAAAGCCATGGTTCCCGGCGCGAAGTGAAACAGGGGCTTCTTCTCGATGGGGTCGATGTTGGCGGAGCAGACCCGCGAATAAACCAGCGAGTAGTAGGTCCCGCCGTGGTTTTCGCGAACGCCGCAGTAGCCGCGCTCGCGGTCGTCGATGACGCATTCCCGCGGGCACAGCTTGCACTTGATCTTCTTGTAAGGCAGCTTCTCGTAGAACTTGGCTTCCACGGTGAACTGGGCGTCGGCCGCAGCCGGGGCCGCCAAGGCCACGCCGGGGGCGAAACAGGGAAGCACGGCCGCTTGAAGGAACTGACGGCGTTTCAGAGCCGCGAACGCCGGAGAGCGGTCTTCAGGCTTTTTCGGCATCCCGTTAGACCTCCACCCGCTCGATGAGCGCGGGGTCGTTCGTGCCCAGGGCGTGTTGCGCGTCGGCGGCCCGGGCGATATAGGCCGGTTCGCGCTTGGCGGCCTTGAGGGACGGCAATCCCTTTTCGGCGCGCTGCCGCTCGATGATCTGCCAGCCGGTGTAATCGAGCGCGACCGGGTCGCCGGAGACCAGGAGGCCGTTGAACGGCCACGACCAGTGCGGCATGTAGGACGGCCCGCCTTCGTACTGCGGCGCAATGGCGTCGCAGATGGCGATGCGCACCTTGCGCCGGATGGGCGGGAGCATGTAGACGTCGGCGACGTAGGGGTCGCCGCAATTGATGTGGTACTTGTTGGGATTGTGAATGGCCCCGAATAGGTTCTTCAGAGCCATGGTCACGCCGACGATGCCGTGGTCCTTCAACACCGGCAGGTTGATCACGGCGTCGCACTCCTCGGCGATGGTCTTGGAAACGAGACTTCCGGCGGACCCGAAGACGGCCAGCTCGGATTGGTAGCCGCCGGCGTCGTTCCCGATGCAGCGGATGCGGTCGCGGCGCGAAGCGACCTGGAATCCGGCGCGGTCCAGATCGTCATTGAGGCGGTCCCAAATCACGATGTCCTTGGCTGGAATCCCCGCCTGTTGGAGCCGCTCGCAGACCGCCTCGACCAGCGCGGGACTCGTCGAGGCGCCCCTTCCGGCGAGGCAATTCACCTTCAGGCCGACCACTTCGCCGGGGCGCGCCAGTTTCTTCCACCCTTCGAGCGGCGAATCGCACCGGCACGCCGATTGGACAGCGCGGTCGAGGACTTTCAGCAGGCGCCCCGAATCCACGGCGCCTCCGGAGGGCCGCAAATCCGCGTCCCGCGCGACGACCACTCGCGATTTATCACGTCCGCGGGCGCACCCGGCCAGCGCCCCCGCCAAGCCAAGGCGCAACAGACTGCGGCGGCTGGACCCGGAGGGTTGCATATCGGCTGTCCCGATTCCGTTATACCACTCGGCGCGGCGGAGGACTCGGCGCGACCCGTGCGGGAGCCTAGCGACGAGCACCCGGCGGGAGGCGTGATAGAATGATAAATCACGCCCGTGGCGCTATCGTCTAACGGTTAGGACAGAGCCCTCTCAAGGCTTAAATACGGGTTCGATTCCCGTTAGCGCTACCAATTCCTCATAGACTTACGGGCCTCGCAGTACGACGGAGTACGACGCGCAACGCCCCAGCCGAAGGCTTTACGCCGGTAACGACTCTCTCCCTCCCCCGTGTGCCCCCAAAGACGAAAGACGGAAGACCGTATAAGCCATTCGGCTGTTAACGGTAGGGTTGTAGCTTCGAGTCCTACCTGAGGGGCCAGATTAAGTCCTTTAGTTTCAACGTATCCCCTACTGAACACGACGGTTGCCGCACTGCGCCCAAGCCACGGCTGTTTTCGATCTTTACCCATCCTGACCCGAGTCTACCCGAGTTTCCCCGCCCAATCCCCCCAGTTTCCCCCCAGTGGGGGGCGAATTGACCGCAAGGAGCTGGCAAGAACGGCACGCGGCCTGCGACAGTCGCGGTGCGGCGCCGGATCACCCGGCCCGGCGGCCATCGCACTCGGGAGCTAGAATAGCCAAGGATTGGTCGGAGATGTGAGAGACTGGTTTTACGGAGAGCGTCGCGAAGCGAGACGGAATGCCAAACCGGTTGTCTGATTTTCGCGCTACAGATTTCGAGTTTCGCGCCCGCTTCTGGATCATCGGTGGGGTCTTCTATCTGGGGTTCGCTCTCTATGCCGCCGGGGACAGGAACTTCTCTTTGTCTGTGGCGCGGTGGCTGGCGGGAGCAGGTTCAACCCACGTAAGCAGTTATTCTCGCGTGATTTTGGGCTTCGGCACGGCGCTGGCGGCCGCGGCGGCGCTGATCCGCTCGTGGGCGGAGGCGTACCTGCACAGCTCCGTCGTACACGATGCCAAAATGCACAGCGGCCGGCTTACAGCCGACGGCCCATATCGCTACGTCCGCAATCCGCTTTACCTCGGTACGGTCTTGCTCGCCCTTGGGCTTGGGACCATGGCCAGCCGCCTTGGTTTTGCGATCATCGTGGCGGGAATACCCGTCATCGTCTATCGCCTGATCTTGCGAGAGGAAGCGGGCCTGCTGGCGTCGCAGGGCGAGAGCTATCGCGAGTACTTCAGAGCCGTCCCGCGCCTCATACCTGCTCTGCACCCGCGCGTGCCGGTCGGCGAGGCGCGCCCCGATTGGGTGGACGGCTTCACAGGCGAGGCGTTCATGTGGGGCATAGCCTTCGGCATGGCAGCGTTCACCGTTACTCTGCGCCAGGCTTACTGGTATGTCATCGCCGGCGCCGGCTTCGCAGTCTACGCAGGCCAGACCGTGAGGCGGAGGGTCCGGTAGCAACTTCCCGACGAACTCGTCCCACCCGCCAGCCGCGCCCGGCAATCCTCGCATGCCGGCAGGTGCTCCTCGGCCGGCTAACGTCCCCGACGGGATTGCCATAGATCCTCAGACCCGCAGAACGTGTCGGTCAACGCTCCTGCAACCTCCCCGCGCACCGCCGCCCGCATTGCCCCGACGTACGCATCCCCCTTCGCGAACCAGTCGATGATGTCGGCGTCCAGACGAAGAAACCCCCACGCTTGCGCCGTCCTCTCGAGCGCGAGGGTGGGGCGCGACCATTACGACCACTGCAACGTATGCACGGAATCGGCCGGTAAATCCACATCCAGAGCGCTCGTACCCATGAGCAACTGGACGCGCTTCTCCGGACCGGTATTGGAGAGCACCACCACATAGCTCCCATCCGGATTGCGGAACCCAACGTGAGAGATGGGGCTCTGGGAGGCCGGCGCCGCGCTGTTGGCGCCTATGCCATCGGTCTGGAAGACCTTGGCTCCATGCTTCACGTGCTTCGAGTAATGCGCCAGCGCCCAGAACCGCGCGCTGCGTGTTACCTTGTGGCTCGCGTTCTCCACCGTGACGACGCCGGCGCCCATCCTGGGCGTCCGCCGCTGCTCCGCTGACGAAGCGGCCATTCCCCCCGGCCCTTCCCGGATACCGATATACGGCGTGCCATACTCGTCGAGCGCGATATTCCACATGGTGATCGACCGGCACCAGTTTCTGCACACGTCGTTCGCCCATTGCGCCCACGGAGCCCAGGCCGTCATCTGGCTGTTGCCGGTTGCGGGGGCCTGTCCCGCAGCCCGCCGCGGTCCACCTTCGGTGAAGTAGGAGGACTTCTGCGGAAACGCGTTGTGTACCTGCGTCATTGCGGAAGGCTCGCCCGCATACCCGTGCCACGCGATACCGTCGATGTACTCTTGGGCCCCCTGGTCGGCCAGTTCGGCGATCGCGCGGCCCCAGAGGGTGAAGTTGTGGTCCAGAACCCAGATCTTGGTTGGGATGTTGTTCTTGCGGAATAGGGGGCCCAGGTACCTGCCCACGAACAGGATCTCGTCTTCCTGCGCCCACAGGCAGGAGGCATACCGGCCGTCCACCGTAGTGTCGGTTTCGTTCTGCACCGTGATCGCATCGACCGGTACGCCTTCGGCCTTGTAGGCCTCAAGGAACTTCAGAAAGTACCGCGAATACGGCTCCAGGGTGCTCTTCTTGATCGTCCCGCCCAGCATGGAACGGTTGAACTTCATCCATCCCGGAGGGCTCCACGGCGAGGAGAACAGGAACAGGTCCGGATTCTGCTTGCGCGCTTCCTTGAGCATGGGAAGAACGTAAGCCTTGTCGTGATCGATCGAGAACTTCCTCAGCTCCGGATCGTCCTGTTCGCCATCGTCGTAGCTGAAGAGTTCCTTCGAATAGTCGCTCGACCCGACGCACGTCCGGCAGACGTTCATCGCCATCTCTTCGGGAGCGAAAAGCTCGTGCATCAGGGCCGCCCGCTCCTCGGCGGGAATCTGGCTCAACACCCAACAAGAGGCGTCCGTCATCGCGGCGCCAAAGCCCAGCATCTCCTGCCGGGTTGTTCCCGGATCGAGGGCGATCGCATCGGAGGCCACCTCGGTCACGGGTTTCCATGCGAGCGCGTCGCCCGGCGCATGACGCCGGTCCCGGAACGTGCCCCAGATCCGCACCGGCCCTGAGGCCGCTGCGGCATTGGCCCAGGCCTGACCTTTGCTCGATACCGCCAATGCAGCCGCAGTCGCCGAAGCCGCCTTCAAGAATACTCTGCGTGAACTATCCGCCATCCTCTCTCCTTTTAGACACGCCACTGTTTCCTGGAGCGCTTAGGATACTCTGCAGCGACACAAAGTTCAAGGCCACCGGAGCCCACGAGAGACGGCGGGCCTGTGTATGCCGCGCTCGGCGGCAAAAGTAAGGCGGCGGCACGGGTCATCGAATATCGTCAGATTCCATTGCTGTTGTCCTCGATGGCGAACGCCGTTTCAAAGAAGCCGTCTGCGAAGGAAGTCGCGGTCGCGTAGTCTATGAGTTTCGAGGGCCGCCTACTTTCAACGGACTTCCGGGCAATCACCCCCGCGAGCCGCGCGCGGCGCTCCTCGCACACCAGCAGGTGCTCCTCGACCGGCGCGGCGTCGGCCTGACCCTAACTCTCAATTCGCTTGCTTAGACCGGTAGAAGTCCTGCATTACGAAGAAGGCCTTCTTTCTCTCGCCGCGGACCGACACCAAGCCCTTACGGTTGAAGTAGTCCTGAATGCCCGGCAGGCTCCGGCGAGGGCTGCGGAAGTCCATCAGCACCCATGGCGTAGTCCCTCGAAGCGTCGGGATCCGGCTTAACATCTTCACCTGATGCTGGAATACGTTCTCCTGGTACTCCTCCGTGAATCTGGCCATCGCGTCGCCGTGCAGGCCGTACAACGCGTCCGCGCCGAATTCGCTCATGATCAGCGGCTTTTCATAGGCGATTTTCCAGGTGGTGCGGTCGGCCTTGTCGGGCAGACCATCGTACCAGCCCAGGTACTCGTTGCACCCGAGCACGTCGACGGCCGCGCCCAGAGGGTCGTTGAGAATCACCGGGTTGGCTTCCTGCGTGGCGCCCTCCGAATGGTGCTCCATGGCGGCCGTCAGCAAGCGGGTCGGGTCCTGCGCCCGCACCTGATCCACGAGTTTCGTCAGGAACGCTGTGCGGGGCCCTCCGACAGGCGTCTCGTTCGCCACCGACCAGAGGATAATCGAAGCGCGGTTCTTGTCGCGCGCGACGCTTTCCGCAACCTGGTTACTGGCATTTGAGAATGTGTCCTTGTTTTCCCAGTCGATGGTCCAATAGACCGGCGATTCGGACCACACCAGCAAACCCATGCGGTCAGCCTCGCGAAGCATGTTTTCGTTATGAGGATAATGGGCGAGCCGCACGAAATTGCATCCCATCTCTCTTGCCCAGCCAAGCAGCGTCCGCGCATCCTCCACGCTGAAGGCTCGGCCGGCGCGGAACGGAGCCTCCTCATGCACCGACACGCCGCGCAGAAAAACCGATTTCCCGTTTAGCAGAATCTCCGTCCCGCGCGTTTCGATTGTGCGGAAGCCGATCGGCTCATGTACGGCGTCGGTCTCCGCCGCGATCACCACGTCGTCCAACTTTGGCCGATCGGGCGACCAGAGCGTCAGGTTTGCTGGAAAACTTACCGCGGCATACCCGTTCGCATCCGTGTTGACCGTGACGGAGGCGCCTGCCTCGGGAATCCCGATGGAGACCCGCTGTGCCGCACGGGGTCCGTCCAGCTTCACCCATCCCGCGACCGTATTCTGCGATCCCTTCCTCAACTGCACGAAGTAATCGTGAATATAGGTCTCCGGGACCTCGATGAGTGAAACGCCACGCGTCAGCCCGCCGTAATTCCACCAGTCGGTGTTGACCGTGGGGACGCCGTCTCGTCGCCGCTTGTTGTCCACTTTGACGATCACGAAATTATCTTTGGGCCTGACCTTCCCGGTGACCTCGAAGGCAAACGGCGTAAACCCGCCGGTATGCGATCCCAGTTTCTCCCCGTTGAGGTAGACAATGGCTTCGTAGTTCGCCGCGCCGAAGTAGAGGATCAGGCGCGTCCCGGGTCGAGCCTCGTAATCGAAGGAACGCTTGTACCAGATCGTTCCTTCATAGAAGAAGAGGTTCTCACGTTGCGAATTCCAATCGCCCGGAACGTCGAGCGTTGGGGAAGAATCGAAATCGTATTCGATGAGCTCGCTTTTGTCCTTGGGCTTCGCATTCCGGAAATAGCCGTCCGGGGAGGGCTGCAAGCGGTAATCGTAGTATCCGTTTTCGTAAGGGTCCACGATAGTGCGCCACTTCCCATCGAGGCTGACGGTGTGGCGTGCGCCTGGACTAGCGATCGCAGTTGCCGGCGCGCCCTGCAACTGCAGACACACGGTCAGAACGGCCAGGGCCGGGAAGATTCTCATGATTTTCACTCCAGAAGTTCATTACAGCAGAATGCTCCGCATTCGGGGTCTTGGAGCCGCCTCCCCGTCCGGGTCCAACGCTGTCCACACGGGGGCCGTGGAAGGCGCGTGAGGTGGTTGCCAATCGACTGCGTGGGAATCCGGATCGGGGAACCACGGCGGCAGGATTGCGGCAGAAGCAGTGGCATTGACCGGTCGGGCTGGCTGAAATGGTGGGTCAGCCGGCAGCGACCCTAGTACCGGTCGGCCGGTCAATTCCGCTGCGATACCTGGTATAAACGGCGGAGCGATAATAAACCACATGCCGCCGCGTGAGCGGCGGCTGGTGGCGGTCCAAAAGTGGACCGCCACCGAGCAAGACCAATCCAACAAGAGAGGCATCGCACATCTCCGAACAGAGGATTTCCGCATGGAGCCAATCACAAGAAGAAGAATGCTGACGGCCGCCGGTTGCGCCGCCGTCGCCCGCCAGGCAGCCGCCGAAGGTGAGAGATATCCCCGGAATCTTACGAAGGAAGACGTGGACCGGTGGATGACCGAACTTTCCAACTGGGGAAAATGGGGGAAGGACGACCAGGCGGGGACGATCAACCTGATTACGCCCGCGAAGCGCAAGGCCGCGGCGGCGCAGGTGCGTGAAGGCGTCAGCGTATCGATGTCGCTCGATGCCGATCTGCCGAAGGAAGGTCCGGCCACCGGTCCGCCCTATTCCGAGATTGCGCCGCCTTGACACTCCCCTGACACTCCGCTTACGGAATGCGCGTAGAATAAGATCCACTTGTCCTGGACGATTCAGGGTCGCCTCCCCAAGCGGCAGGCTGTTCTGTTCCTGCTGGTCCTGGCGGCGCCCTGCCTGGTCTTGACAGGCCTCGGCCTGCAAGTGAGCCGGCAGGAGAGCCAACTCGCCGAGAGGCGCGCCGGGGAGGATCGGCAGCGGAGGCTGGCGCAGTTTCGCGGCGACCTGCTGGGGGCTTTGGAGCGTGTAAAGCACCAGGCCGCAGCCGGGCGCGAGAGCGGGGCGGCCGTCCTGGTGGCGGCTGTGCGCGATGGAAGGCTCGTGCTCCCTTTCGAGGACGATGCGCACGCCGTGCAGTTTCGCCAGTCGTTGCAATCAACCGCTTTCGGCGCGCGCATCCGGCAGGCCGAGCACGAGGAACTTGTCACACGGAATTTCGCGAAGGCAGCGGAGCAATGCCGGGCTGCCATCACGGAGTCGCGCCGTCCCTGGGAGCGGGCCTACGCGGGCCTCCTGCTTGCCCGCTCCCAGCAAAAAGCCGGTCGGCAAGACGAAGCCCTGGCGCAATACCGGGCGGTCCTGAACTCGCCGACCGATCTGACGGACGAGTACGGAATCCCGATCGCCTTGTATGCCTCGGCCCCTCTGCTGGAGTCCGGCGCGGACCGCGGGCAGGTCGCACAAGTTATTCGAACCATGGCGACCGATTTCGGCCGGATGCCGTCGCCCGCGCTCAGCATGATCCGGGAGATGGCTGATAAAGCCGCGGCCCCCGAGTTGCTGCCGGAACTGAATCGGTTAGTTCGGGGGCGCGAGCAGGCCGAGGCGTTGCAGGCCGACTTCGCTCGCGTCCTCCCCAGACTCCAGGCGGACGACGCGGCTTGGATCCCTTACGGCGAGGCTCCCTGGCTGCTCAGTCTGGCGGCCGGCGCAAGCCGCGAACCAGCGCTGGTGGCGGTGAGCCTTGGTCGTCTGCCCGCGCTGCTTGGCCGTTCGGCCGAAGACGTGCGGATCGTGCAGAGCAAGGAAGGCGAATCGCTGGGCGACAACTTTCCCGGCCTCCGCGCCGTCGTCCAGGTTCGCGCACCGCAGAATAGCGCCCTGGGGCGGGCCTTTCTGACGCTGGCCATGACGTTCGTCGTCGTTTTGACGCTGATGGCGGGCGTCCTTCTTTGGAGGGACGTGCGGCGCGACGCGCGGCTGGCCGAGTTGCGGTCGCAATTCATCTCCAGCGTGTCGCACGAGCTGCGGACGCCGCTCACGTCCATCCGCATGTTCGCGGAAAGCATGCGGCTGGATGACGAGATGGACCCGGAAACGCGCGCGCAGTATCTGGATACCGTACTGCGCGAGAGCGAACGGCTCAGCCGGCTGGTGGATAACGTTCTGGGCTTTGCCCGCATCGAGCAGGGCAGGACCGTGTACGACCTCCGGCCCGCGCCGCTTGCGGAGGTGGTGGCCGCCGCCGTCCGCGGCTTCCGCCGCCTGGCGGAAGAGGCCGGCTTTCGCCTGGAGGTGACCGTGGCGCCTAACCTTCCCCCTGTACTCGCCGATCGCGACGCACTCGAACAGGCCATCCTGAACCTGCTGGGCAACGCCATGAAGTACTCCGGCGACTCGCGCGAAATCGGCTTGCGGGTAGAACGCGACGATGGCAGCGCCGCCATCCGCGTTATTGATCGCGGCATTGGAATCGCGCCCGAAGAGCGGGAACGCATCTTCGAGCGTTTCTACCGCGCAGGCACGCCCGAGAATCGCCGGATCCCCGGAAGCGGCCTTGGCCTGACGCTGGTCGACCACATCGCCAAGGCCCACGGCGGCTGCGTATTGGTTGAGAGCCTTCCGCAAGCCGGGTCCACGTTTACGATCCGGATTCCGTTTGCGCCCGAGCGGATCGAAGCGCGCGCCGCCATTGAGGAACGGATATGAGCCGCATCCTGGTAATTGAAGACGATCCTGCGATTCTGCGCGGTCTGGCCGACAGCCTGCGGCGCGAGTCGCACGAGGCGCTGACCGCCGCCGACGGCGAAGCCGGCTACGGTCTGATTTCGCAGAAACATCCCGACTTGGTGATCCTCGACCTGATGCTCCCGAAGATGAGCGGCTATGAGCTCTGCCGGCGCGTGCGCGCCGAGGGTGTGACCACTCCGATTCTGATGCTGACGGCCCGAGGCGAAGAAGGCGACCGCGTGCTGGGCCTCGATCTCGGCGCGGACGATTACGTCACCAAGCCGTTCTCCCTGCGCGAACTGCTGGCGCGGGTGCGGGCCCTGCTGCGGCGCGCGCAGCCGCCGCGGACGCTACTCGATGAGCTTCGCGTCAACGACGTCGCCATCGATTTCCGCAAATATCAAGCGACCGCGGGAGGACGGCCCCTGGAACTGACTCGCCGGGAGTTCCAACTGCTGCGCGTCCTGGCGTCGCGGCCGGGAGAGGTTATCACGCGGCCGGAACTCCTCGATCAAGTCTGGGGCCTCGACGACTATCCGACGACGAGAACAGTGGACACGCACATCGCCAGCCTGCGCGCCAAAATCGAGCGCGACCCCGCCAACCCGGAGCGCCTGCTCACCATGCGGGGAGTGGGGTACAAATGGGTTCCCTAGAGCAGATTTCGCGCCGCATCGGTTCTTGGGTGGCGCGGACCTCCCGGTCTGCGTTGGTTTTGCTGGATCCGCGTCCGAGGGCGGTTCGATGCGCAAGGCGGACCGGGAGGTCCGCCCCACAATCCCCTGACAAACTCTTCGGCGAGAGATTACGTTGGAGGCGCCCGCGGATGACAATGGTCTCTCCTTTTGCCGTTACTGTTGGTGCTGGAGAATCGAAATGAAGCTGATCTCAACGCTTTTTCTGGCGCTCTCAGTCCTCGCGATCGCCGCGCCCGCGCCCGCGGCCGACAAGCCTAACGACCTGTTCCAACAGGCGCTCGTCAAGGAACGCACGCAAGGCAATCTGCCCGAAGCCATCAAGCTCTACCAGCGTATCGTGGACAAGTACGCGAGCAACCACAAGGTGGCCGCCCAGGCGCTGCTGCAACTGGCCGGGTGCCAGAGCAAACTGGGCGACGGGCAGGCCCGCAAGTCCCTGGAGCGGCTGGTGCGCGACTTCGCGGACCAGAAGGATGCCGTGGCCGCCGCCCGCGCGCGACTGAAGGAGATGGGCGGCTCCGGTGGCGCCGGGGGGCTCGTCACACGCCGGCTTCTGGCAGATGCCTCCGGGGTCAATGGCATCCTGACCGCGGATGGCAAGTACATCAGCCGTATCGACAGGGACACAGGTGAAGTTGTCCAGTTCGAAGTTGCCAGCGGGCAGACAAGCCGAATTCCATATAAAGGACAGCCCTGGAACGCGGACGGCTGGAGCGAGGGGGCCGCCAGATACCTCCAACAACAAGTGTTCTCACACGACGGGAAGCAAATTGCTTACGAATCGATTACGAAGGACCGTGTTCCTGTACTGCGGATCAGGAATCTGGATGGTTCGAGCCTTCGCACACTTTACAGTGGGAAGAGCAATCTCGATTCTTACCCCGTACCCTTGGATTGGTCGTCCGATGGGGCGTCCATACTTGCGCTTCGCCTGAGTAACGGGGCGAAAGAACTGACGCTGATTTCAACAGCGGATGGCGCGGTGCGCGTCCTGAAGAACACCATTACCCCGGAGTGGCCTTTAATGAGAAGGGCCAAGCTCTCGCCCGATGGGCGATTTGTGGCGTTCAGTTTTATCCGTGAGGGCGGCATTCCACACAGTGATGTTTTTGTGATGACCGCCGACGGCCGGAACGAGGTAGCTATTGCCGGACATCCCGCGGAGGATTACGTGCTTCGATGGGCGCCGGACGGGGGAAGCCTTCTCTTCCTCAGCGACCGCTCGGGAACTTGGGACATCTGGACCGTCCGCATCGCCGAAGGGAAGCAGCAAGGAGAGCCGGAAGTGCTAAAAAGGGACTTCGGCTATGATTCAGAGCTTTTCGGGTTTGCTCCCGACGGCTCCCTTTATTACACGACTGCCACCGCTTCAGGTGGTCTCTACATCGGTGAGGTCGATCTTGAAACCGGCAAGGTACTCGCGCCACCCGCGTTGGCTGCGACGCGGTATGCCGGCCCCGCCGTAGGGCCAAGATGGTCACGCGACGGCCGGAGCCTGGTCTATCTTTCCCATCCGGGCCCCATCGGTCCTGGAAACAACATCCTTACGATCCGGTCCGTTGCAACCGGGGAAGAACGCTTTCTGTCACCGCCTCTTCGTAGCATGGCCTGGCCCTCTTGGGCGCCGGACGGCCAATCAATCCTTACGACCGGGATTACGGTGAAGAATCAGTCGATTTTTCGAATTGACGCTGAGACTAGCGCGACTACCATGTTGAGAGATCAGGGCTTGGCCCCCCAGCTCTGCCTGGATGGGAGGACCCTGGTGTTCGTGTGGGACGATGCGGTCAGGAAGCGTAGCCTCGACAGCGGTGAGGAGTCGGTAGTCGCCAAAACCGACTCGGAGAGATTCGACCTCTCGCCGGACGGCCGGGAGGTGGTGTTCCAACTGGAAGGCGCTGTAAAGATCGCGCCTCTCAACGGGGGGGAGCCGCGGGAGCTATTCCGCGGCTTGGCGAAGACTTACGACCTGAGGTGGACGAGGGATGGCCATTACATCACCGCCCGGTCAGGCACTAGAATCTGGCGCCTTCCGGTGCAGGGCGGGACGCCGCTGAAGCTGGACGTATCCGTTCCCAACATGGTCGACTTCGTGCTTAGCCCGGACAGCCGCCACTTCGCGTTCAACCTGCAAGAGGGCGCCAAGAGCGAGCTGTGGGTGATGGAGAATTTCCTGCCCGCGGTCAAAACGGCCGCCAAGAAGTAAGAGTGACCAGGAACAAGTAGACAACGTTCCTCGCTCGTAAACACCAGGGCGAACATCCGAAACCCCCGGGCATGACAGGACAGTAAGTCATCGCCCAGGGATCTTTCGGAAGCCCGAATTGTAACTACGTTCCGCCGAACAAGGAGAATATCTATGCGTAACATCGCGTTGCTTACGTTTCTGGTCTGCTCGACCGCGTGGACCGCCACCGCGGCCGCCAAGCCAGCCCCCAAACCCGCCGTGGTTTCGCTCAAGGTCACCGTGAATGCGAACCAACAATACAGCACGCCGACCGGAATTCCTACCAGTGTCACATCGGATACGGTCGGCCAGTATCCCTACCAGTACATCGATGGCCAAAACAATGTCTCGGCCAACCTGGACTCCAACGGCAATCTGGTGATCAACCTAAGCAGTGCAGGAGGGAAAAAAGGTAACTCAACTTCTCGCCAGCTCGGATTGTATCTGGGCGCCGCTATTGCGCCCCCGACGGATGGGACCTACTCTTGCACCCCTCCATCGACCATTTCGCCCTCCAATCCACCTGCCTACACGAACGCGATCTCGACTTGGCCGGTAGCGGACGCGGGGCGCCCCGCGGCGCCTGCATTTCAAGACATGGTTGTCGGCCAGACCTATTACGTCGGGTTGGAGATAGCGACTATGTTTTCCGATTCCGGCCAGACCATCTACTTCTTGATTTATCACCGCACGGACTGCGACTGCTTTCCCGCCGACGCGGCGCTGACCTCCTACCCGCAGGTGCGGCGCACCTCGCAGTCGCCAGGACACTGGGTCGTCGAGCCGGTCGTACCGTCCGGGCTAAGTGGTGCTCCGCCCAACGTCGCGATGCTGATTCAGAACGCGGTTACCAGCACTGCCCACCAATCGATCCGCGTAAAAACCGAATGCGGCTTTTACCAGGTGCCATTCAGCTTCACCCTCGACGAGCAGTAGCGCATTCTAGCCAAAACTGATGCAGCGGATGCGGCAGTGAAGCGGTTCGATCGGCGGAACACAGGGGCTACGCCTTTCAACCGACGCCTCGGGAACGATAAAGGCGTCCTGTTCGACATGCCGAAGCTGAAGGGCGTTTTCTATCTGGGAGACAGCGAGCCGATCTATGTGGAAGACCTGGAAGCTTGGGAAGAAATGGCCGGCTTCCGGGTGGAACCGGGCGACGCCGTGCTGGTCCGCACCGGGCGGTGGGTGCGCGTGCGGGAGAAAGGCCCGCTCGATCTCAACCAGGCCACGCCGGGGCTGTACGCTTCGTGCGTGAAATGGCTGAAAGAGCGCGGCGTGTCGGTACTCGGCAGCGACGTGGTGCAGGACGTGCGGCCCTCGCGCGTCGAGGGCGTGAACCAACCGATATACCAACTGGGGCTGATGGCTTTGGGAATGCCCCTAATCGACAACGCGGACCTGGAGGCGCTGAGCGAGGCGGCAGTTCAGCGACGCCGGTGGACCTATCTGTTGACCATGAACCCGCTGCGGGTGCCCGGCGCGACGGGCGGACCGGTGAACCCGATCGCAACGTTTTGAGGGCCGGCGGCGGGGCCCGTGACCACACTGTAGTCACAAGAAAAGTGACATTTATTGAGAATAAAGAGTTTGCTGAAGCGCCGTGACTACACTGTGGTCACGGCGCTTCCGCCACTCAGCGATCTAAGCGAGCATTTGCCCCTACCCGCGGAGGTAGGGCTTCATGAACTGGTCCCAGGCGTCGCGGATTGACTGCTTGCCGGCTTCGTCGAGCGGGGCGGTTGCTTCCCGGGCGCCGCGGCCGGCGCCGCCGCCGGCCGGCGCCGCTCCGCCGCCACTCGCGCTCATGGGGCGCGATCTTGTGTTTTCCTTGAATATTCCGCGCATGACCATGAGGTAGCCGCCGGCGCCGGTGATGCTGTTGAACGCCTGGATACGGCCGAACATGTCGAACGCCTCCGGCCGCTTGCCGGCGTGCCAGAGATCGAATGCGGCGGCGTAGAAATCGGCGAGCACCGTGGTGGGGCAGTGGCCCGAGAAGCCCAGGCGCATCTCGTCGATCATGGTGCGGACGCCGTTTCCGGAGAACACCGCCAGCTTGTCGTTGGTGCGCCGGCGGATCTCCGTAATGCGGGTCAGGGGGTCGCCGACCTCGTCCTTGATGCACTTCATGGTGGGGATCTGCCGGGCCATCTCGACGATCAGGTCCACGCTCATATCGCCCCGGCTCTGCACGAACAGGGGCAGGTCCGTGGCCAGGCCAATGGTCTTGTAGTACTCGATCATGGCCTTGTCGTCGGCCTTCTCGGGAGGCAGCGAGACGATGGCGTCGGCGCCGTTCCTGGCCGCGTGTTTGGCATACGCGACGGCCTTTTCGAGGTTGGCTTCCTTATCCTGCACGCCGATCACGAGCGCCGTCCGGCCGCGCTTGCCGGCGGCGAGGATGGCTTCGGCGCCATCCAGCCTCTCCTTGTCGGAGAGGGTCGTCCAGCCGCTGGCGATCTGCGGCCAGGCGAAGCCGTGGACCTTGTAACGGTTGCAAAACTTAACCTCGTTCTGAAGGCATTCCAGATCTAGCTTGTCGGATTCGGTGACGGGCGTCTGGCCGATGGGAAAGACGCCGCGCAGCGGTTTCGTCCCGGCGGAGCGGGCGCTGCCCGCCAGCGCCAGACCCAGCGCGCCGCCGCCCAATGTCCGCAGGAATTCCCGCCTGCCGGGAGCTTGCGAATAACTTTCCATCGATATCTGCTCCTTCCGAGCTTAACGGTCGATTCTCTTCATGATCTTGTCGAGCGCATTGCGATCGATCGGATACCCCAGTCCCGGCTCCGTCGGAGCGAGCACGTATCCGTCCTTATCGATTCGGAATTTCGCCTGGTAGGGCCGGTCCGCCGCGGTGGCGGGATGCGGCATCTCGAACCAGTAGGCGTTGGGCATGGCGAGCTCGAGGTGGAAATGCACCGCGAGATCGGTGGGATTGCCCCAGTTGTGCGGCGTACACTCCAGGTTGAAGGCATCGGCCAGCATGCCGACCCGCATGGAACCGCCGATGCCGCCCACGTTGTCGGCGATGAGCCGCGCCACGTCGAGCGCGCCGCGGCGGATGTATTCGGCGAAGTCGGAGATGGAGAACAGGAACTCGCCGACGTGGAGCGGAAGATCGAGCGCGCGGTTCAGCTCCACCAGGCCTTCGATATCGGTGGTGGGGATGGGGTCCTCGAACCACGCGTAATCGAGATCGTCGAGCACGCGGCCGACTTTGAGGGCCTCGAAGAGGTTATAGCGCTGCACGGGATCGTGGGCCAGAACGAAATCGTCGCCCACGGCTTTGCGGACGGTCTTGATCTCCTCGATGTGGCCGGCATAGGCGGGAATCGCCGCTCCGGTTTTCGGCTGCCCGCCGCCGGGGTGGATCTTGTAGCCCTTATAGCCCTGTTCCTTGGCGCTGAGCACGTCGGGGATGTAGTCCTCGATGTTGGCGAGGTGCTGTGAGCTGGCGTAGGCCATCACGCGGTCCTTCGCGCCGCCCAGAATCTTGTAGATGGGGCGGTTGACGGCCTTGCCCAGGATGTCCCACATGCAGATTTCGGCCGCGGCGGCGTAGTAGTTGGGCCACGCGCCGCCGCCGCGATTGGGGGCGCCGGCGCTCGCGGCGCCGCGGCCTCCCCCGGCGGCGGGGGCGGCGGAGCGGCCCCCGCTGAACCCGAACGTTTCCTTCGTGCCCGTGGTGGCAGTGATGGCGGGCAGCAGGTCGATGACGTTCTTACCCAGCAGGACCGGCTTGGCCCATTCCAGCCAGTTCGGCGTTAGCGAGCGGTTCCCGATGGTGTAGTTGCCCTCGTGGCCGCTATTGGTCACTACCGATAGGATCTCGCCAGTCTCGGTGGAGTTCAGGCGGCGAAAGTTGGAGACGTCCGCCACATACACTTTCACCTCCTTGATGGTCAGGTCGGGAAGATCCGCCGGCTTGACTCCGGCCGACTGCGCCGCGGCGCGCGGCGGGTCGGCGACCGCCGAGGCGGCAGCCGCGGCGACGCCCGCGGAAGCCCCGAAAAACTCCCGGCGGGACTGCTTTCGATCGGACATCGTTGGTTCTTCTCCTCTCATTCAGACGCGTGAACCGGTTCGCGCAAGACTGTAACGAAAATCAAGGGCGCTCGCCAATCGCGCCGGCGCGCTCAGGCTTGGACGTTTCGCGCCTCTTTTGGCAGCACGACGGAAACTGTCGTACCTCGTCCCACCTGGCTCGCAACCTGCACTTCGCCTCCGTGCAGGAGGACAATCTGGCGCACAATGGCGAGACCGAGGCCGGCCCCCCCGGACTTTCGCGGCCGCGCCGGGTCGGCGCGATAAAAACGGTCGAAGACGCGGGGTAAAGCCTCGGCTGAGATCCCGGCGCCGGTATCGGCGATTTCGATGCGAATCCGGCCCGCCTCTTCGCGGGCGTTCATCGCGATACTCCCGCCGGCCTGCGTGTGCGCCAGCGCGTTCGATACCAGGTTGCCGATCGCCCGTTGCAGCAAACCGCGGTCGACGTCGCCTGTGACGCCACCTCCTCCGCTCACAGTCAGCGCGACTCCCGCCTCCGCCGCCGCCGCTTCGTAATAGTCCCGAACGTCGGCAAGAAGCGCGCCAATATCCTCCGGCATGCGCTTCAAATGATCGCCCGGACTCTCCGACCGCGCCAGGAACAGCAGGGATTCAATCACCTCGGAGAGGCGCACGGCTTCTTCCAGACAGGAGCCTAAAACGTCGCGGTATTCGTCCGCCGAACGCGCCCGGGCCAAGGCCACCTCCGCCTCTCCGCGAATGTTGTTGACGGGGGTCCGCAGCTCATGAGCGATATCGGCGGAAAACTGCGACAATCGCACGAACGATTCCTCGAGCCGCTGGAGCATCGCATTGAAGGTGTCCACCAGGTCGGCGATCTCGGTGGGCCGCCCCTCCGCCCGTATGCGCTCGCTGAGGGTGCTGGAACCGATGTGGCGGGCCGTCTCCGCGACGTCCCGCAGCGGCGCGGTCCCGCGGCGCGCGATTACAAATCCCACCCAGGGACAGAAGATGGCGCCGGCCGCCAGGACTGCCCAAACCCAGACCCTGTGCCGCGCGAGAACTTCCTGTTCCTGGGTCAGATCCACCGCCACCTGGAGCGTCCAGACTTGCGTTCCCCACGGGTCAAGCGGAACCCTCGCCACCAAGGCTCGATAAGGCGTGCCGCCAGGAGATTTCAACCAGAAGATGCCGCCGGGATAGCGAGCTTCCTCCCGCGCGATATGAGACGAGCTCAGTTCCTGGTCCATGCCGGGCGTGGTGGCAAGAGGCTTCCCGCTCTCATCGAGGACCCGGACGTAGAACTTTTCGTACTTCCGGATTGCGGAATCGATCTCGGCTTCTTCCCGCAACGCGTGGGCGTCTCCCGACCGCTCGCGAACCAGCGCGCGGCAGACGTCCAGCTCGTCGGCGAGCAACTGCTCGGAGAGTCTCCTCAAGCTGGCGGCAACACCGAAATAGAGCAACCCGGTGGTTGCGGACACGAGGAGGAACGCGGTCACCGAATACCAGGTGGTGAGCCGGAATGCGAGCGACAGGCCGCGAGAGGGGCCGCTTCGCAGATGGCGGATTTTACTCCGGACTTTCGAGAACATAGCCAACGCCTCGCACGGTGCGGAGCAGCTTCTGCGGGAAGGGGTCGTCCAGTTTGCCGCGGAGGCGGCGGACGCTGACATCCACGACATTGGTGTCGCCGCTGAAATGCATATCCCACACCGACTGGGCGATCATCGTGCGCGTCAGGACTTCTCCGGCCTTTCGCACCAACAGAGAAAGCAGCGCGAACTCGCGCGTGGTGAGATCCAGCCGCTGTCCCGCGCGCGTCGCGCGGTGCGCGGCGAGGTCGAGTTCGAGATCGCCGACCCGCAGGGTGGCAGGCTCGCGAAGCGGAGGCCGGCGCAGGATGGTGCGCACGCGCGCCAACAGTTCCGCAAACGCGAACGGCTTCACCAGATAGTCGTCCGCCCCGAGCTCGAGCCCGGTCACCCGGTCCTCAACCGACTCGCGGGCCGTCAGGATCACGACCGGGGCCTGGAATCCCGACTCACGCAGCCAAGTGAGGACCCGCAATCCATCCATCCCGGGCAACATCAGGTCGAGCACGATCAAGTCGAACGGCCGCGCCTGGATCAGGCTCAGCGCCTCTACGCCATCGGGAGCGACGTCGGTCACAAACCCGGCCTCGCTGAAACCTCGTTTCAGAAAGTTCGCCGTCTTCGGTTCGTCTTCGACCACCAACAGCTTCATGGACGGATGCGCACCGCCTGGCCGATGCCAGAGCAGCCCAGGGTACCAAACGCTGTATTGTACTGCCCGGCGGCCTGCCGAGTCATGTGCCTCTTTCCGCTTTCAGGCCCCCGCACGCGCGGGCGGCGCCATGCGCCGAAACCCCAGCTTGGCGATGGAAAGCTACTGAAAACAAGCCGGTTATTCTCCAAGTCGGTGAAGCGCTGCCGGCCTTGCCCTTCTGAACCGAGGCGCGAGTACCAGGATTACATTAGTACATTACATTAGTACTGCAATATATTGACAGAATCTTAATCTTCCAGTAATCTACATGTGCGATTATCATCACAATCCTGCGCCCTGACCGGAGGACGAGCGAATGAAGAAAGGCGGTATTGCCAGGCTGGCCTTCTGTGTGCTGTGTTTCGGAGGGCTTTTCGGCGCGCGCGCGCAGAGTACGGACCAAGGCAAGGGCCAAGGTCCAAGCCAAGCGGGACCAGCCGCCACGGAGCCGGGCGGACCCGCCCAGACCGCGCCGGCCGACGACAAATCGAAAGAACCGACCGTGCTCACCGTTCTCGAACGGACGGTCGTCACGGTGACGGCATCGAGGATTCCGGAGGAGATTGGCTATATTCCGCAGGCCGTCAACACGGTGAGCGAGGAAATGCTCGCCGAGCGCCAGCCGGTTACGCCCAACGCGTTGCTGCGCGAGGAACCGGGAATCTTCTCCCCCCAGGTCGGCACGCAGGGATCGCCCATCATTCGGGGCCAGATCGGCAACCGCGTCCTCTATCTCTGGAACGGCCTGCGGATCAATAATGGCGCGCTCTTTGCCGGCCCGAACGGGTACTTCAACGAGTTTCCGATGGGAGCGATCGGCCGCATGGAGGTGGTCCGCGGGCCGGGCGCGGTACAATACGGCAGCGACGCCATCGGCGGCGTGGTGAATATCATCAGCAAGCACCAGGACGATTTTTCCGATACGCGACATTGGGGCGGCGAAATCTACGGCCGCTATGGCTCCGTCAACACCGAGAAATCGGAAAATGGCGATATATGGGGGTCGTTTTCGCGCTTTAACTTCGCGGCCGGCGTCACCGGCCAGCACATCGGCGACTATGCGGCCCCGGGCATCGGCCACATACAGGACACGAGCCTCGCGGCCGAAGGCGGTTACTTCGATGGCGCCTGGCGTTTGCGCCGGAAGCAGGTACTACGGCTGAACTGGATCGAGAACCGCCGCGACGACGTGGTGAGCTACTCGCAATCGAAGCTGAATCCGAGCGGCGTTCCGCGCAATACCAACCCGTACGAAGAACGTGGAATCGGCCGGATCGCTTACGAAGCCCCGGACCTCGGGCGGTGGAGCCACGACTTGCGTTTGTATACCTACTTCGAGCACTTTCGCTCCCCGCGCGACACGGTGGTGGAAAGCGCGACCGCCTTCGCCAAGACGCACAGCGTGACCAGCCAGAGCGTAGCCGGCGGCGGCATCCAGAACGAAACCTCGGTATGGAAATCGATTCTGGTGTACGGCGGCGATTACCGCGCCGAAGATCTTTTTTCGATGAAGCAACTTTACACCACGGCCAAGACGACCGGCGCCGTAACGATGACCATCCCCAACGGCAACGTTCCGCCGGGAAGCTATAACGTCTTCGACGCCTTTTTCCTTTCGCGCTGGCAGTTCGGGAAACTGACGGTCTCAGCCGGCGGGCGCGCGGAATCGACGCACTTGCAGTCGTATCCCCGGCCGCAGGATGCTCTGACGCCGTTTACCGTGCAGGATCTGACGATGAACAAGCGCTGGAATCCGCTCACCGGCAGCGCCGGAGCGGTCTACGCGATCACCGGCGATCTCAGCCTCGTCGCCAATGTGGCGAGCGGCTTCCGCGCGCCGACGTTCTCGGACGCGCTCTCGACCGGCGTACCGGTATTCGCCAGCGGCATTGCCACCGTGCCCAGCCCGAACGTCCAGCCGGAGCGCAGTCTCACCTACGAAGGCGGCGCACGCTGGAATTCGCGGCGATTTTCGGCCACCGCCACGGTCTACTCGCTGCAACTGACCGACGTGGTCACCGCCGTCAGTACGGGGACCATCGACATTCCGGGCATCGGGGTGGTAACCGCCCGCTCAAACACAAACTCCGGCAGCGGGTACGTGCGGGGTTTTGAAACGGCTGCCGCCTTCCGCATCAATTCGCAGTGGACGCTGCTCGGGAACTTCACTACGACCCGCGGCCAGAATACCTCCCTCGCCGTTCCCCTGCGATTCATCCCTCCGGCCAATGGATTGCTGGCGCTGGTCTGGCAAAACGCCACGGGCCGGTTCCACGTGGAGGCGAACACAACGCTGGCCGATCGCCTGCGGCGGCACGCGCCCGACGACGAACTCGACGCCGGCTTCTCCCAGGACCCCGGCTACGGCTCGCCCAGCGCTACCAATCCGCCCTATCGTCCCGGCTACGAGATTCCAGGCTATGCGGTGGAAAACATCCGGATCAGCGTGAAACTGCTGGCGGAGGGCCGGCGCTCGGTGGATTTGCTGACGGATTTCAATAATATTCTCAATCAGCGCTACCGCGAGGCCTACGCGCAGCAGCAGCTACTCGCGCCCGGCTTCGGCGCGGTGGTTGGATGCCGCTGGCGTTTCTAGCCTCCATGCGAATTCTCCGAACGGTTACGCTCCTGGCGGTTTCGGCTTCGGCGCTGTGCGCGCAGACGCCGGACCGCTGCATTGCCTACATCGGGGGATGGGACCGGTCGGAAACCATGCTGACGGAAGCCACCGCCGCGCGCGGCTTCGGCACGGTCTATGCGCGCCCGGCCGAAATCGCCGGCGATCCGGCGCCCAAGCGCGCCGCCGCGGAGCGGTGCGACCTGGTCTTTGTTCTCAACATGGACACCGCCGAAGCCGTCAGGCTGCGCGACTTCTTTCAGCAGACCGCGCCGGCGCATCCCGCGCGGAAGATCTTCGCGCTCGATTCCCGCGCCAGCCAGCAGGACCTCAGCAAGGCCGGCCTGCTGACGCCCGACGAGGAGATCCCGAAGTACTGGCGCGCCAACGGCACGATGAACATCCAGCGGCTGCTGGCTTATACGCTGATCAAGTACCGGGGCGAGACCGGCGAGATTCAGCCGCCCGTCGAGGTTCCGGATTCCGGTTACTACGATCCGGACAAAGAAGAAGATTACTTTCCCTCGTTTGCGGCCTACAAGGAATTCAAGGTCTCCCGCGGCCGGTGGAAAGACGGCGCGCCCATCGCGGCTCTGCTGACTCAGCAGTCTTTCTGGATCACGCACGACACCAAGGTTCTGGCCGCCGAAGTGCGCGCCCTGGAACGCCACGGCATCAATCCGGTCGCAATATTCGGCGACCGCGAGGGCATGATCGCGAGCCTGATCGCCGAGACCCATCCCGACCTCCTGATCGAGGACCGGCACGGCACGATGTGGGAATCCCGCGAGATGCTCGAGAAGCTCGATCTCCCTTACTTCCGTCCCATTTCGATGCTCGGCTACACGATTGACGAATGGAAGAACGACCCGCGGGGTCTTTCCTCCCGCGACGTCGGGATGTTCATGACTCTGCAGGAATCCTGGGGCACGATCGAGCCGGTCGTGGTGGGCGGGCTCTCCGCCAGCATTCAGGGCCTCCACATGCACGATCCCGTGGATGCCGGAATCGAGCGCTTCGCGGCCCGCATCGAGCGGTGGGCCCGGCTGCGCGCAACCAAGGAAGCCGATAAGCGCGTCGCCATCGTCTATTACAACTCCGGACTGGGGAAAGACGATCTGATGCGCGGCAGCCCGACGGGCATGTTTCTGGACGCTCCGGCCAGCGCCGAGATCTTCCTGAAGGCGATGAAGCAGCGCGGGTATTCCGTAGATCCGCTGCCGCGCGACAAAGACGAGCTGATCGCCTGGATGCGCGACCGCGGGCGCAATATCGGACCCTGGGCGCAGCAGGATCTCGAAGAGCTGGCGGACAAAGGCGATCCCGCGCTGATTCCGCTCAGCCAGTACGAGCGCTGGTTCCACGAAAAGCTGAGTCCGGAGAACCAGGCGAAAATCATCGCCGCCTACGGTCCCCCGCCGGGCAAATTCATGGTGGTGGAGCGCAAAGGCGAAAAACTCATCGTGCTGCCCCGGATACAAATGGGCAACGTGACGATGATGCCGCAGCCGACGCGCGGCCAGCTTGAAGATTATACGCTGGTGCATTCGCGCGACGTCCCGCCGCCGCACAACTACCTCGCGTTCTACTGGTGGCTCGAGGAGGGTTTCCATGCCGACGCCGTCATGCACTGGGGAACCCATGGCACGCTGGAGATGCTGCCCGGCAAGGAAGCCGGCATGTCTCCGGACGACTGGAGCGACATCTGCATCGGCAACCTGCCGAACATCGATCTCTGGATCACGGACAATCTCGGCGAGGCGACCCTCGCGCGGCGGCGCAGTTACGCGGTGATCTCCGATCACTTGCCTCCGCCGGCGGTGAACGCGGGCCTGGGCGACCAGTTCAAACTGTTGCGCGAGGATATCGACAAGTTCAAAGCCCTCGAGGGCGGCCTGGTCAGGGAGCGCTATCGCGCCCGCATCACGGAAGCCGCCCGCGAGAATCGGATTCTCGAGACTCTCAAGTTTCCCAGTCCTGTCCGCGCGCTCACCGACGACCAGATTGACGCGGTGGCGGATTACGTCGAGCAGCTTTCCGAAGCGCGCGAACCTCTGGACCTGCACACGCTGGGCGAGCCGCCGCAAAAGAAGTATCTGCCTTCGTATCTGACCGCGATCGCCGGGAAGAAGTTTCTGGACCACCTTGAAACCGCGCTGCCGCCGGCCGAGGACGCGACGGCGGACGCGCGCCGCGCCCGGCTCCGCGCCGAAGGCGAAAAACTCATCCAGGCCGCGGTTTTGGATGGGACCTCGCCAGCGGTCCGGCTAACCCCGGAACTCGAAAAAGATCTCGCCTTTGCGCGCGAGATGCTGGCAAAGCTGAACTCGGCGAATGAGGAGGTCGAAGGTCTCTTCCGCGCTCTCGGCGGGCGTTATATGCCGCCCGGGCCGGGACCGGATCCGATCCGCAATCCTTCTTCCGTCCCGGGCGGCCGGAACCTGTACGCGCTCAATCCCGAAGAGATTCCAACCAGACCGGCTTGGGATGTGGCCGTCCAGCTCGTCGACGATTTTCTGCGGACCCACAAAGTGAAGAAAGCCGGCATGGACCTGAACGGCATGGACACCATGCGCGACTTCGGCGTCATGGAGGGCCAGATCCTCTATCTGATGGGCGTCCGGCCGGTGTGGGACCGCAACAACCTGGCGATCGACGTGGAACTGATTCCGCGCGCGGAACTCAAGCGCCCGCGCGTGGACGTCTTCATCGCCATGGGTGGCCTTTACAAAGAGAACTTCCCGACGCGCGTCCAAATGCTGGATAAGGCCGTCCGGTTAGTTTCGTCGCTGAAGGAAGAGGAAAACTACGTCCGCGAAGGAACACTCGCGAACGAAAAGAAGCTGCTCGAACAAGGCCTTTCCCCCGAGCAGGCGGCCTCGCTGGCCAATGCCCGCATTTTTGGGGCGAAACCGGGCGATATGTCGGGCACCAACATCCTCTATCTGATACCGAACTCGGGCGCGTGGGAAAAGAAACAGGACGTGACCGACGTCTACATCGACCACATGAGCTACGTCTACACAAATGGCGCGTGGGGGCAGAAGATCGACGGCGTTTACGAACAGGCGATTCAGGGAACCGAAGCGCTCATCCGCGTCTGGGCGTCGAACATGTCGAGCCAGCTTTCCAACCATCACGCCTATGAGTATCTGGGCGGGCTGACCATGGCCGTTACGAAGCTCACGGGACGGCAGCCGCAAGCCTATATCGCCGATGTGCGGGATCCGGACGGCGCGCGCATGCGCGATTTCGACGAAGTGCTCCAGACCGACTTCCGCACCCAGTTGCTGAACCCCAACTGGGTGAAGGGGATGAAGGAGCACGGCTATGCGGGGGCCGGGCAGGTGGCCGAATTGATGAAGAACACGTTCGGGTGGACGACGACGCGGGAAGGCAGCGTCAGCGACGCCACCTGGAACGAGATGTATGCGGTGTATTTCGACGATAAGTATCATCTGGGGACCCGCGAATGGATGGAGAAGGACAATCCTCACGCGCTCGAAGAGTCGGCGGCGGTCATGCTGGAAGCCGAGCGCAAGGGGTACTGGCACGCGGACGCGAAGACCAAAGCGCAACTGGCGGCGACGTTTACCAGTCTGGTCGCGAAATACGGCAAGTCGGGCGGCGTGGTTTCCGACGGCAACCAGAAGCTGAAGCAGTACGTTTCGCGGCTCGCCAACGCGCCGGGCGGCCTGCCGGCGAGCGCGGCCGCCGCGCCGGGGCCCGCGAACGGCGCGCGCCCGGCCAATGCCGCAATGCGCGCGGATCCGCCGCCGGCGCCGGCTGTCCAAAAGCCCCGTCCGGCCCGCCAGGCCATGGTCTCCGGACAACATCTTGCCTTGAGCGCGAGCCCCAACAAGGGCCGCGCTACGGCTGCCGCGGTTCCGCTGAGCGCGGGCGCGGCCTCGTGGTGCGGCGCGCTGACGCTGCTGGCGATCGGAATGGGTTTCGCGACGCGGCGAGGCGCTTTCTAATGGGGGACACTTGCTCAATTTCCTGACTTCGACTCTCTATCACATATCCAACTCTCTACTGATTCCGGTGATCCTGACGATCCTCGGGATGCTGGCGTGGACCGCGCTGCTGCTCGGCGGCTTTCTGCGCGAATGGTTCGAGCGCCGCAAACTGGCCCCGCCGATGGCGGCGGCCGTAGCGGCGGCCCGCGAGCGGCGGGATCCGGACGTCATATGGAAGCTGGTGGCCGCGGCGCCTTCCGGACTGCCCGCGCGGTTCGCCCGGTTTGTGGCGCTGGGCAGCGGCGACGCGCAGATCATGGAACAGGGCCTCACCGTGATCGAGAACGACGTGGCTTCGTCCGTGGCGCGGCACTCGTTCATCACGCGCGTGGCGCCCATCCTGGGCCTGATGGGCACCCTGATCCCGCTGGGTCCGGCGCTCAGCGGTCTCGCCAACGGGAATATGCAGGCGCTGGCGGGCAACCTGATCGTAGCCTTCACCGCGACCGTAGTCGGTCTTTTGATCAGCGGCGTGGCTTACGGGATGGGATTGGCCCGCCGCACCTGGTACTCGCGCGATCTGAGCAGCCTGGAGTTCATCGTGGATGCAATCGCTGGAAGGGAAGGCTCCCGCGATGCGTAGCAGACGGGCGGCCAGGCATCGCTGGCAGGAGATCCTCGAAGACGATCCGGGAGCGGGGCTCCTGAATCTGTTCGACGTGTGGATCGCATTCGCGGTGGCGTTGCTGCTCGCCATGGTGAGCTACATGAAGCTGCCGGAGCTGATAAACGCGAATTCCAGCGTCACGCTGATCGCGAATCCGGGCGGCATCGACATGGAGCTGATCCGCAAGGAAGGCACGAAGATCGAACGCTACCGGGCGACCTCGGAACAATTGACCGGCGAAGGGGAAAGACTTGGCACGGCCTACCGGCTGACAAACGGAGAAGTGGTCTACGTGCCGGAAAGACCACCCGCGCCAGGGCCCGCGAAGGCCCCGTTAAAGCGATAACCGGGCGGCCGGCTTGAGGCCATTGCCCCCGCTTTCTTGAAGGCCTACTTCGGCAATAGGGACAAGACGCCTTGGCTGGGGCTGGGGATGACGTGCGCGGCGACGAGGCGGCCGAGTCCTTCGACCTTCGCCTTGCCCGCGTCGACCGCCGCTCGGACCGCCGCTACGTCGCCCTTGATCAACACGGTGATGTATCCGCCGCCCAGCTTTTCCCGGGCCAGCACCTCCACGGAGGCGGTTTTCAACGCGGTGTCGATCGCCTCGAAGACGGCGGTGAAACCCTGGGTCTCGATGAGCCCCACGGCAAAACTGGATTGATCGTTCATAACCTTCTCCGGCCTTTGGACGGTTGCCTGTTCGATGAGGGGACTGAATTCCGGCCGGGCCTGGTAGGCGGCGCGCGAAAGCTCCGACGGGCCGGGGATGACGTGCGCGAGGATTCGCGTCTGCATGGCGCCGGCGGTTTCCTCGGCGGCGCGCGCGGCGGACTGGATGTCCCCGAGCCGCCCGTACAGCTTCATGCAGACGCCCGGACTGTCGTTGAGCTCGGTTTCCAGCACCCGCACGCCGGCGCATTTCTCCATGGCGTCGAGCACGACCATGGCGGGCGACCAACCGCCGATCTCAATCAGGGCAAGCGCTTCGATCAAAGGGCGCCCCGTTTTTCGAGTTCGTGCAGCACTTCGAAAACCAGTTGTTCCACCTTGTCCGCGCCAATCTGCTGGATGCGCGGCGCGCACCCGGACGCGGGGCGGTCCACCAGCTCGAAATCGGCCAGGATGCACTGTAGAACGGAACTGAGGGCGGTGCGGTCGGAGAGTTGGGCGCTGGTTTGAGGCTGCCGTCCGTGGCCGAAACGAAAGCCGCGCAGCTCGGCCGCCGCCTTGAACCCGTCCGGAAACTCAAACGGGTAGAGCATCGCGTCGAACAGTTCGAGGAGCCGGTACTGCCACTTCATGGCTTCGCCGTAGTTGCCGGCGCGCGAGAGATCGTACATCCGGCGGGTTATCTCCGGCGCCACGTTGCTGGTAGCGTGCGTGCCCCCGTCGCAGCCGATCATCAGCATGGGAACCAGCACGGCTTCCCAACCGGTAAGAAAAGTGAAGTCCGGCCGGTTGGGGCGCACGGCGCCGATCATCCGCATCATGAAAGCGAGGTCGCCCGACGAATCCTTGATGCCGATTACCCTCGGGAATTCGCTGGCCAGCCGGCGGATGGTGGGCACGTCAATCGGGCTCGCGAACATCGGAATGTTGTACAGCGTCAGGTCTATCGGCGAGTGGCGCGCGATTTCGGCGAAGTAAGCGTACACCGATTCCGGAGTCAGCTTGTAGTAAAACGGCGCCACGATCGCGACGGCCCGCACCCCCATTTCCGCGTACGCTTCGCACGCGGCGAGGGTCTCCTTCACGTTCGCTTCCGCCGCCCCAGCCAGGACGGGAACGCGGCCGCCCGCCTCGCCAATCACAATCCGCACGATCCGGCGGCGCTCTTCCGGCGTGAAGCGCGTGAACTCTCCCGTCGAACCATTGGGGTACAGACCATGCACGCCGCGCTCGATCAGCCAGGAAACAAAACGGCGCAACTCCGGCTCGTCGATCTGGTCGCGCTCATCCAGGGGGACCAGCAGTGGCGTGAAGATACCTTCGAGCTTGGTCAAACCACAAGGATACACGGTTGTCACGGCGCCGCGCACCGGATGCCGCTTGACTGTACGCGGTTCCGGGGCGTGGTCCTTTCCACAGCATGAAGGTTTCATTCCCCTTGAAGACGCTCGCGTGGTTTGCGATTGGCCTGAACGCTCTTGCCGCCGTTCCGAATCCTCTCCAGTTTCCGTAAACGCGGAGCTCCTGAACCAGATTCCAGCCCATTTCCGGCAACTCGTGGATAATAATGAACTGCACAGCCGCTGCACTTTCAGCCGGGCGCCCAGTGGCCGTACAGCAACGAGGGCTTGGCGACGGCCGGGAGCCTGCACCACTGCATTGAGGTGTGCACCTCTTTCGGGTGGCTATATGGCCGTTTCGGCTCCGTTTATGCCAAAATGGTCCCTTGGACCGCATGTCAGGGTCTTGCCACGACCCTTTTGCCGGAGGTTCCTCCAGAATGAGACAGATTACACCAGCGATTTGTGTACGCCGCGTCCGAATCGTTGGCGCGCTTTTGCCGCTGGCATTGCTGCTTCCCGTCTTGTGTCTGGCGCAGGGATCCGCCCAGACGGACGACATCGCCAAGCTGCGCGAGCAGATCGCGGCCCAGCAGAAACAACTCGACGCACAGCGGCAAGCGCTCGAATCCGCGCAGAAAGCGATCGATTCCCAGCAGAAGCTGCTGGACCGTCTGGCTGCCGCGCAGAGCGCGCCGGTGGCCGCTCCAGCGCAATCCGCGGCGCCGCCGCCCGCACAGCCGGCCGCTCCCGCCGCTGAAGCGGACGCCAAAGGGCGGGCTTTCTCGCCGCTTGCCTTTCACATCGGCGGCGCGGATTTCACCCCGAGCGGCTTCATGGATTTCTCCACGGTGTGGCGCTCCACCACCATCGGGAGCGGCGTCGCAACCTCCTTCGCCTCCGTTCCGTTCGGCAACACCGCGGCGGGCAGGATGGACGAGTTCCGGTCCAGCGCCGCGAACTCGCGCGTTGCCCTGACAATCACGGAGAACCCGACCAGGAACCTGACGGTCACGGGTTACCTCGAAGGGGACTTCTATGGAAACCAGCCGGCGAGCCTGTACGTGACCAGCAACAGCAACACTCTGCGCATGCGCCATTTCTGGGTGAACTTGCAGCAAGGAAAGTGGGAGGTGCTGGGTGGCCAGACCTGGACGCTCCTCACGCCTAACCGCGTGGGCGTCTCTCAGGTTTCGAGCAATGTTTTTGTCGGCCTCGGGGAGGATTCCAACTATATGCCGGGTCTGGTATGGGGACGGCCGGGGCAACTCCGGGTTGTCTATCACCCCAACAAGCATTGGTCGCTGGCAGCTTCGGTTGAGAACCCCGAGCAGTTCGTCACCACCGCGGTCACGCTGCCCGCTTTCGCCGCCACTCAGGTGGACAACGGGAGCGTCCCCGCGACGCCCAACGTGCGGCCGGACATCGTCGCCAAAGCCGCCTACGACACGCAGGTTTCCGGCAAGGCGCTGCACTTTGAGCTGGCCGGCTTTTCGCGCCAGTTCCGGATCTCACCCGCGCAGGACAAGTACTTCGACGCCCAAGGCGTGGGCGGATCGTTCGACGCCGTTTTGGAAGTGGCCAAGAACTTCCGCCTGATCGCCACCGGGTTTTACAGCAGCGGCGGCGGGCGTTTCTCGGTAGGGCTGGGTCCCGACATCGTCGTCGGTCCCGACGGCTCCATCTCGCCGGTGCATTCCATGGCCGGCGTCGCCGGCTTCGAGTATGCGGCCACGCCCAAATCGCAGCTCTTCGGTTATTACGGCGGCACGTATTTCGACCGGAATTACACAGTGGTTTCGCCGGGCAATTATCTGGGGTTCGGCTTCCCCGGTTCCTCGTCCGCCAACCGGCAGTTTCAGGAGCCGTCGTTCGGCTATTACTACACCTTCTGGAAGAACCCGAGATTCGGCGCGCTTCAGATCATTACGGAGTATGCCTATCTGACGCGGGCGCCCTGGTACGTTGCGACTTCAACTCCGTCCACGGCGCACGCCCACATGGTTTTCGGCTCGCTGCGTTTCACGTTGCCGTAGGCGTTGCAAGCGGGAGGCGCGGCCTGCGTGCGGTGTTACAGTTGACGGACATGAGCGAACTTCATCGAAGAGCGTTCCTGGGCGCCACTGCGGGCGCCGCCCTCGCCGGCGCGACAAGAACCGTCGAAGCTCAGCCGGCGCCGGTTCCCATCATCGACTGCCACATCCACTTGTTCGATCAAACGCGCCCGCAAGGCGCACCCTATTCGGGCGGCCGGGGAAACACGGAGCCCGCCTTACCGGCGCGCTACCGCAAGCTGGCGTCGCCGCTCGGAATAGTCGGAGCCATTGAGATCGAGGCCAGCCCGTGGATCGAGGACAACCTTTGGGTGCTCGAAGTCGAGGAGAACGACCGGATGATGGTCGGCGCGATCGGCAATCTTCAGCCCGACAAACCCGAGTTCAAGGAATACCTGGATCGTTATCGCAAGAACAAGCTCTTCCTTGGCATTCGGTATGGCAATCTCTGGGGTTACAACCTGGTGGACCAGGTTGCCAACCCATCCTTCATCGAAGGACTCAAGCTGATGCAGCAGGCCGATCTGACTCTGGACACGGCGAATCCCAGGCCGGATCTAATCGAGGCGGTCATCCGCGTCAGCGACAAGGCGCCGGGGCTGCGGATCGTTGTCGATCACCTCCCCTCCATGATGGCGCGGCTCGATGCCAATGCGCAGGCGGCCGCGGAAGGGAACCTGCGCGAATTGGCCAAGCGGCCTTCGATTTACATCAAGATTTCCGAACTGATGCGCATCGCGGACGGCAAGCCCTCAACCGATCCGGTTCTCTATAAGCCGCTTCTCGACCGTCTCTTCGACACATTCGGCGAGGACAAGTTGATCTTCGGAAGCGACTGGCCGAATGGACAGGCGGTGGATAATCTGCCGGTGATCGTCCAAATCGTGCGCGACTATTTCTACGCCAAGGGCCGGGCGGCCGCCGAGAAGTACTTCTGGAAGAACTCGTTGGCGGCGTACAAATGGGCCCGGCGCGACCCCGGCCAGCCGCAACTCGCCACTCGCGCGCTGGATCGCCGCTTTCCGCCGGGCGGCCGCGCCGCGTGATACGGTAACTCTGAAACGGTTGCGATCTTTTTTCCTGGAGATAATCCTATGCCGAGTGAAACCAATCTGCGCAGGGACTTCCTGCGGCTTGCCGGCGCCGGCGTTGCCGGCGGCGCCCTGACCGTCGAGGCAAACCAAGTCGCGGCGCGCCCCGCCCTAAGCTCCCCCTCCGCCGGAAGCTTTGACGTAAGGACTTTCGGCGCAACGGGCGACGGAAGGACTCTCGACACCGCCGCCATCAACAAGGCCATCGATGCGTGCGCGGCCGCGGGCGGCGGGACCGTGCTCTTTTCCGCCGGCGATTATCTTTCGTATTCCATCCATATGAAGAGCAACGTTGCGCTGCAACTGGAAGCGGGCGCGACGATCGTCGCGGCCGACCCGCCCGCGGACGGCGCCGGCGGATTCGATCCTCCCGAGTCTAATCAGTGGAACATGTACCAGGATTTCGGCCACAGCCATTTCCGGAACAGCCTGATCTGGGGCGAGGCGATCGAGAATATCGCCATTGTCGGAACGGGCCGTATCTGGGGCAAAGGTCTGAGCCGCGGTGAAGGGTCGGGTCCCAACGCCATGACTTCGGGCGTGGGCAACAAGTCCATCAGCCTGAAGAACTGCCACAACGTGTTGCTGCGCGATTTTTCGATTCTCCACGGGGGCCACTTCGGCATTCTGGCGACGGGGGTGGATAATCTCACGATCGACAACCTGAAGATCGATACCAACCGCGACGGCATGGACGTGGATTGCTGCCGCAACGTCCGCATTTCGAATTGCTACGTGAATTCGCCCTGGGACGACGGCATTTGTCTGAAGTCCGATTACTCGCTGGGCCGCGCCAAGCAGACCGAATACGTCACCATCACCAACTGCTACGTCAGCGGATGCTGGGAAGAGGGGAGCTTGCTGGACGGCTCCTACAAGAAGTTCGGTCCCGACGCCCGGGTCTCGCGCACCGGACGCATCAAGTTCGGCACCGAATCGAACGGCGGGTTCCGCAACATCACGATCTCCAATTGCGTTTTCGAAGGCTGCCAGGGGCTGGCGCTGGAGACGGTGGACGGGGCCCTCCTCGAAGACGTGACCATCACGAACATCTCGATGCGCGACATCGTCGGCGCTCCGATCTTTATGCGGTTAGGAAGCCGCATGCGCGGCCCCGACGACACGCCGGTGGGAACCCTGAGACGGGTGATCGTAAGCAACCTGGTGTGTTCGAATTGCGAAGCGGGGCTGGGCTCGATTATCAGCGGGATTCCGGGCCACTACATCGAAGATGTGAAAATCGGCAGTATCCAGGTTCTGCACAAGGGCGGCGGGACCAAAGAAGATGCCGCCTATCGACCGCCGGAGTACGAGGACATGTATCCCGAACCCACCATGTTCATCGGCGGCCCCCGGCCCAGCGGGCGCGGTCCGGACGGGCGCTGGATTCCCGAGGGACAAGGCCCTGCACGGCCGGGAAGAGGCCCGGGAGCGCCCGCGGCGCCGGGCGGCGGGGGCGGAGCCGCGTCTGGACAGCCCGGGGCCGTGGCTGCACCCGGCGCGCCGGGGCAGGGAAATGGAAGGGGTTCCGGCGCCCCGCCCGTCCGCCACAACATGCCTTCGCACGGATTCTACGTGCGGCACGTGAAGGGCATTCAGTTCGACAACATCGAGATCCGAACCCAAAAGGACGACCTCCGGCCGGCTTTCGTCCTGGACGACGTCCAGGATGCCGACTTCTTCCGGATCAAAGCGCCGCAGGCCGCCGGGGCGCCGGCGTTCGCGCTCCACAATGTGTCGGATCTCGCGGTCCACATGTGCAGCGGCGTGCCGGATACGCAACTGAAAACCGTCGAAAACAAGACCCTGTAGGACAAGGGTCGAGGCGGCGACAGGACGGACGGTCCCGGGCCTCGTGGTACATCGAACGCGCAGCCCCCCGGACGTTCCGCGGCTGTTCCCAAGTCGAATTGAGGTTCGCGCCATTGCCGCGCTCCCGCTGGTAAAGGACACGGCCGGTTCTCTCATGACCTCTACGCGGCGCCGATCGAGGTCACGCCTATTGGAAAGCGAGCAGGAGGGATTTCCAGAGTATAATGATTCAACTCCGGCTCCAAGACCACCGGGAGGATCCATGAAGAAGACACTTCTGTTGCTTGTTTGCGGCTCGACGCTTTTCGGCGCGCAGTTTTCCGTCACCGTATTTCCCAAACTGCTGAAGGCCGGTATTAGAGAAAAGAGCAGGCTCCACAAGTTCGTGTACATAGCCGAGGGGTTGGCCGCGGCCGCCTCGCTCGGCGCGGATGGCTACTCGACCGAACACGGGATCGACATACCCGGCGTTCAGGAGGTCAACCCGTTGTTCGTCGGCCGGGGGACGAATTCGTTCTCGCAGGTCAAGTTCTGGGCGTATAAGTCCGCTGGCGCGGCCCTTCCGATCGTCGCCACCTACGTCCTCCACAAGACGCGCGACGATAACGCCGCTACGGACATTGCCAGCATCGCTACCGCCGGCGCGATCACCGCCGGCTTCACCTGGGTCGCGATTCACAACTTCACTATCGTGAATCGGATCGAAAAGGAACAGGCCGCCGCGAACGCCCGGTAGCCGGCGCGCAGCTCGCAACGGTTGCGCTATCGGAGGAGGCGCCGGGCTTGCCACCCAACGCAAAATCAGCCATAGCCTATCGATACGCCGGCAACCAAGCGGGCTAAGCTCCGGCGATCAGTTCGATGCCTTCTTTGCGGCCCAAGTTGCGCGAGTACTTTCGGGCGTCGTCGTCGTTCCAGTGCTCATGCGCGCCGAGGCTGGCCAGCGCGCCGCCGCCATCGGGGTTGTAGACCGTCCCGGACGGGGGCTTCGCCGCTTGCGCCGCTTCGTGGAGGTAGTTGTCCGCGTTGCCGCGGACCTGGGTAGCGCGCGGCTCGCTCCTGAGCAGGTCCAACGCCACGGAATCGATCGCCACCGGGTCCTGCGACATCAAAATGCTGGAAGCCCAATGGTCGCCGAAGGAGGCCCACCTGAAGACGCTGCCTTCATTGTGCTCGGCGGTGTACAGACCGTCCAGGATGTAAAGCATCGTCTTGCCGCCGAGGTGGCGGTGCCCCATCAGGTCCACGAGGGCGTTGTAGGAACCCATGGGCTGAGTCCGCAAGACGCTGTTGTGCAGGATGCGCGGGGACCAACCGCCATCGTTCGGAAAGTGGACGGAACCGAAGTGGTTCTTTCCGATCAACGTGACGCCGGCCATTCCGTGCGGCCGCAGCAGCGCCATGTTGATCATGTACTTCGCCTCGGTCACCTGGCGCGCAAGATAGCCTGTCGGCACTTCGGTCTTGGAGAACCGGATCGGGTTCGCCATGTCCGGCGCGGGGGACATGCGGTCGCCCAGGTTGTAGTCGGCGCCGACCAGAAACTTCACGGCCTGGAATTCACGATTGGAATTCGCCCGGATCCGGTTGTGGATCGGTTGACCGACGTTGCGAGCGCCCGTGACATCGTAGACCATGATGTCTTCGCCCCGTACGCCGGCCATTTCGATCAGTTCCGCGACCAGGGCCACGACGGCGTGAGGGCTGGGCAAGCCATTCTGGGCCGCCATGGGAGGCCCTCCGCCGCGAGCCGCCCCGGAAGGCGCGCCGCCCGGGGAAGATGCCAGCGCGCCCCACTCCGGGGACCGGTCCTGGTTGCAGTTGATTTTGATCGCGATTCTTTCCCCTGGGCGATATCCGGAACCCCCGAGCTTGCGGGCATCGTTGAAACTCCGGAACAGCGCGTCCCATGCCTGCTTCTCGTTCCTTCTTCCAGTCAAATTCCGGAGAAGCTGGGAGGTCATGCCATCGACCACTTTCTGGTTGGTGTTCGCGTCGTCCCACCAATGGCCCGTGGCGCCGTCCCAACTGGTGGCGTTCGCGTCGCGCACCCATACCACTCTGCCTGGGTAGATCCCCTTCCCGGCGCCGATCGGATTGTTGGCCGGCTCGCTGGGCTTGAAGGGGTCGGACGGAGCCATCCCGCCCCGTTGTTGCGCGACCGCCTTCCATGGCAATGCGAGAGGGACATGAACGAGGCCGGCAGCCGGAGCTGCGGCGAGCGACTTCAAGAAGCACCTTCTGCGCATGGGACTGCTCCTTTCAGATTCCTCGTCAGAGGTCTATTTTACCGAGACGCCCCAGACGTTCGCGAGCCGCGACTTGCCGGCGGGACCTTCCACCTCGAGGATGGCGGTGTAGTCCCGTCCGGCTTTGTACTGGTGAACGGGGTTCTGCTCGGTGGAGGTGGAGCCGTCCCCGAAGTCCCATTTCCAGGATGTGATCCTGCCCTCGGACTCGTCCTTGAAGGCCACCAGGCGGCGATCCATGTCCGCGACCTTGTACGACCATTTCGCCTGGATGGCTTTCTGCAACTGCGGCTCGAGCGGCATGAGCCGGAAGCCGACCAGGTCGCTGGCGTCGCCGAAAAAGGTTTGTTTGTGGGAGAGATTCCAGAAGCCCACGCGATCGCGCGCGTTGACGTCGTCGTAATCGATCACAGCCCAGGACAGGCCGATCAGCTTGTTCTCGGTGAGCACGGATTCCACGGCGCGCTGCGGGCCGTCGCAGGGAGAGTAGTCGAAGGGTGTGATCCAGAATTCCAGGACCAGCTTGCCGCTCTCGCCAGGTTTGAAATTGTACTTGTAGGCGGCGTTGGCGTAGGGCAGCCGCTTGATATACTGCGCGCAGCCCCAGGCCATGGCCCAGTCTTTGTCGCCGGGCGGCGTGAAGATGTGGTAGTTCTGCGCATGGACCCCGTGCGTGGCCCAATGCGCCTCTCGCTCGCTGATGCGCGGATCAATCACCGAGCGCGACTTGCCCACCGCGTCGGGGGTCCAGACGTCGCGGTGATAGATATCGATCAACGGCCCGCCGGAGAGGTCGCCATCGACCACCACTTCGAAAATGTCGTTGTGCAGGTCGGTGCGCGAGAAGTCCCAGTAATTGTCGTAAGCCTCGTAGAGAAAGTAGAGGCGGTTGAGACCCTTGACCCAGCCCACCTTGACCTTGACGTCCATGTTCTTGGGATCGTGGTTCATGCCATGGCCCTGCTCGGTGTCCATGAGCTGATCCATGCCGATCGCGTAGCTGTCGGGAACCATGGCCCAATCCTCGGTGTCGCCGTCGATGCGGGGGATCTTGTCGGGCGGGAACTGAAAGATCTTGAACGTGACATCGGGGCGTTCCAGACCGTACTGCGAAGGCAAGAACAGCGCGGCCAAAAAGGCGCAGGCAATCCATCGTTTAAGCATAAGTATTGCTCCGCGGCCGGCGCCGGCAAAAGAGCGGCGGCCGGCTTCTTCATGCGATTCCAACCAATAGTTTATGGCATGCTCGCGCCGCCAGCCACCTCAGATTCGTGGCTTCAGATTCGTGGCTCCGATGCGATTGCCGGGCCGCGAACGTAAGAGAGTGCCCGTGAGTGAAGCGGTTATTCCCCGGCAGACCCTTAATATTACTACGTTAAGTGCTAGGGACTCCGTGAATGGCCCACGGCGGCTCCGCAGTAGGCGCAGGCGCCCGTCCACGTGAAGAGCAGGTATTGGATTTCACGCCGCGTCCTCGGCAGGGTCCACCCAGAAGTTTTTTTTAC
>CAIRXZ010000317.1 GCA_903882645.1 uncultured Acidobacteriia bacterium
CAGTCTCACCTGTAGGCTGCGGTGGTCCTTGCCATCCTTCTTGCGGTTCGTCCTGCGCAAAAACATTGAAACCGCAGAATGCCAGAAAAACCGGCGGAGTGGAAGAGGGTAGGTCTTCATCACAGCGGTTTTCAGATTCCCGGATTGCAGGCAAAAGGGTTAAGCCCGATTCGCTTGGCAAAACGGCTCTGAAGTGCGAAAGTCGGGATAGGAGCGCCCTCAAGCCCGACGTGTGCCCAGTGGGGCAGACCATCGTTTTTCGTGGTCTGCCTTCCCGCCTTTCCCGCCCGCCCACACCCTCAAGCCACGCGTGTCTCTACGCCCGCCGCCGCATTTCCGCCCGCGCTTCCGCGTCCGCCGTCCGCGCCCGGTCGGCCTCGCGTTTGTCGTGTAGTTTCTTGCCTTTGGCGAGCGCCAGCTCGCACTTGATCCGTCCGTTCTTCAGGTACATCTTCGTGGGGATCAGCAGCAGGCCTTTCTCACGGGTTTGGCCCTGCAGCTTGTCGATCTCCCTGCGATGCAGCAACAGCTTCCGGTTGCGCACCGGAGGGTGGTTCTCCCGGTTGCCGTGCGAGTACTGGCTGATGTGCGCGTTCACCAGCCAGGCTTCGTTGCCGCGGACCTCGGCGTAGGCGTCCTTGAGCTGGACCTTCCCGTCCTTGGCGGCCTTCACTTCCGTCCCCGTCAGAACCATGCCGGCCTCGAAGCGATCCATCAGGAAGTAGTTGTGGCCCGCCTGACGGTTGTCGCTAAGAGTTTTTCGGGCAGCGTCCCTGTCGCTCATTTTTTTGACCTCAACGCTCGGAAGCCCAACGTCGTCAATGAGTTTAGAAGGTCCGGGACCCCGTGAACGCATTTCATCTTAGCACAGGGATCTCGTGCGGCCCTGAAAGCATGGAAATATGTCGTTTTTCAATCGCTTAACCGTGGTGGCGCTGAGCGCCGTACTGATCGGGCCCGGGATGTCGCTGGGGGCGGCCCGCGCGCGCAAGACCAATCCCGACTTTGCCCAGGGGCGGGCGCTCGAGGACAAGAAGGACTGGGATGGCGCCCTCGCGGCCTATCAGAAGGCGCTCTCCCAGGACCCCTCCAACCTGGAGTTCCAGATGGCCATCCAGAAGGCCCGCTTTGAATCCGCCCAGGCGCATGTGGAAAAGGGCGTGAAACTGCGCGTCCAAGGCATGTTGGGCGAAGCGATGCTCGAATTCCAGAGGGCTTTCGCCATCAACCCGGCCTCGGGCGTCGCCGTTCAGGAGGTCCGAACCACGCAGGAGATGATCCAGCGCGAGCGCGACCGCGTGATGAAGACCGGCAAGGAGTCAAGTCCCGAAGACCGGGGCCTCACCCCCATGGAGCTGTTGAAGAAGCAGACCGACGACCGGCTCGACCGGATGCAGCCGGTCCCCGAGCTCAAGCCCCTCGGCCCCGAGCGCTTCGACCTGAAGATCAACAGCAACATTCCCAGAACCCTCTTCGAGACTCTGGGCGGCTACGTCGGAATCAATGTCCTCTGGGACTCCGATTACGCGAGCGGCGCCAACAGCTACACCACGCCGATCAAGAACGGCAATGTGAACTTCCAGAACTCCACGATCGGCGAAGCGCTCGATTACCTGGCGATCCTCACCAAGTCTTTCTGGAAGCCGCTCTCCTCCAACACCATCTTCATCACCCAGGACACCCGCGCCAAGCGCACCGACTACGCCGACCAGGTCATGAAGGTCTTTTACCTCTCCAACATACAGGGCCAGCAGGACTTGAACGATATCATGACCGCGGTCCGCACGGTCGCCGACGTGCAGCGGTTAATGCCCTTGACCAGCCAGAACGCCATTGTCGCCCGCGCCGACGCGGACTCCATGGCTGTGATCGAGAAGATCATTCACGACCTCGACAGGCCGAAGGCCGAAGTGATGGTGGACGTCATCGTGATGCAGACCAGCAGCGATCACAGCCGTCAGCTCGCCTCGGCTCTGGCGAGCACGGGCTTGAACGTGCCGTTCAACTTCACGCCGCCCAACGGTTTGCAGGTGGCGGCCAGCTCCACCGCCACCGGCACAACCACGGCCACCACCGGCACAACCACGGGCACTGCCATCCCCCTGTCCAGCCTCGGCCACCTGGCCAGCGCCGATTGGTCCACCACGCTCCCCGGCGCGTTGCTCCAGGCGGTGATGACCGACGCGGACACCAAGGTTTTACAGTCCCCGCAGGTGCGTTCGCTGGACAACCTGAAGGCCACGTTGAAAGTTGGCAACCGCATCCCGACCGCCACCGGCAGCTTTCAGCCCGGCGTGGGCGGCGTGGCGGGTCTCAACCCGCTGGTCAACACCCAGTTCAACTACACCGAGGTCGGCGTGAACGTGGACCTTACGCCTCGGGTGCACGACAACGGCGATGTTTCCATGCTCCTGGATCTGGACGTCTCCGACCAGAGCGGAACGGTGAACCTGGGCGGCATCACCCAACCCGTCTTCAGCCAGAAGCACTTTATCTACCAACTTCGCATGCGCGAGGGCGAGATCGGCCTGATGGGCGGTCTGATCAACGTCCAGGATACGAAAACCGTGACCGGCATCCCCGGGCTTTCGAGCATCCCGCTGCTGCGGCGCCTGTTCACCGGCGAGAGCACCGATCACCAGCGCACCGAACTGATGATCGCGGTGGTACCGCACGTCATCCGGCGTCCGGAGTACTCGGCGGAGAGTCTGCGCGCCATCGCAGTGGGTACGCAGAACGTCATCCACGTAACCTACGCTCCCAAGACCGGGGACGACGCGCCGCCTCCGGCGCGGGTCGGCCAGTCCAGGCTGGAGTCTCCCCCCGCCCCCGCGGCCCCGCCGCCGGCGGCGGCCGCGCCCACGGCTGTTTCGCCGGCGCCTTCGCCGTTACCGGGTCCCACGGCCCCGGGAGCGCCGCCCTTAGGCGCCCTGCCGTTCCCGTTACAGCAGTTGACGCGTCCGGCCGCGGGAGCGCCGCCCGGAGCCGCGGCGGCTCCCCAGCCGGTTGCCCCCGCCACCGCCCGTTTTACGCCGATCGCCTTTGAAGCCTCGCTCAACGGCTCATTCACGGCTAACCTCGTTCTGGATAGCGGCGCCGACGTAGCCTCGGCCTCGCCCTTGCAGATTCAGTACGACCCCAAGGTGCTCAACCTGGCCGACGTCTCCCCCGGCGACCTGTTCACCAGGGACTCCGCCGAGCCCGTGTTCTCCAGAGACATTCAGAACGACCAGGGGCTGGCCACCATCAAGATCGCCCGCCCCGCCGGCGCGGCCGGCGCAGCCGGGCCAGGGACGCTGATCACCCTCAGCTTCCAGGCCGTGGGCCGCGGCTCCACTACCGTCCGCGCGCTCAACGTCACGGTTAGAAACTCGCAGGCGATGTCCATCGGCTCCTCCAGCCCCCAACTGTCCGTAAACGTCAAATAATGGAGATATGAGCCGCGGAAATCAAAAAGGACTGACGCTGGTCGAGTTGATCGTGGCGTTCACCATCATGCTGGTTCTCACCAGCATGGCCGTACCGCTGGCGCGCTCGAAGGTTCGCGCCGAGCGCGAGCGCGAGCTGCGCGCCGCCCTGGACGAGGTTCACGATGCCATCGATAAGTACCACGACCTCAACCTGGCCGGCTATTTTGGCCCGGTCAAGAATGGTACCGACGGCTATCCCGAAAACCTGGAGATGCTGGTCGAGGGCGTGAAGCGGAACAACGCCGAGGGAACCAAGATGCGCTTTCTCCGCCGCATCCCGCGCGATCCGTTCACCGGCAAGCAAGAATGGGGATTGCGCAGCGACCAGGACGACCCCAAGTCCACAAGCTGGGGCGGTCAGAACGTCTTCGACATCTATAGTAAGACCCTGGAAAAAGGTACGGATGGCACTCCCTATGCAGAGTGGTAAGGGGAAACCGCGTTTCCGCGGCGCGCGCGGCTTCACTTTCGTCGAGTTGATGGTGGTCCTCACGATCATGGTGGTCCTCATCACCGTGGCTATCCCCATCTACAACAAGACCATTCTGCGTGCGAAGGAAAGCGTGCTCCACAACAACCTGATCACCCTGCGCACCGTCATCGACAACTACACCTACGACAAGATGAAAGCCCCCCAGAGCCTTGAGGACCTCGTCAACGAAGGCTACCTCCGGGACGTTCCCAACGACCCCATGACCGGCTCCAATCAAACCTGGAAGACGATCATGGAAGAGCCGGGCCAAAGCGTCGACCAGAACCAACCTGGCATTTGGGACGTCAAGAGCGGTTCCAACAAAACCAGCCTGGAAGGCTCCGCCTACTCGGACTGGTAGCCGGATGCCGCCGATGGCCCGGACCCCACCCGGACCCGCTCTGTGCCGCCTAACGCGATTAAAGCCCCAAAGGCAATGAAAACGCAGAGTTTATTTCTGGAAATGAGGTCCGGAATCTATCGTTTTTTGCCGCGGTGTGGGATACTGGACTGTAGAACGGGCGCATAAATCGGAAATGTCTCAGTTGGACGAGGCCGTAGCCAGGTACAACAAGCTCCTCGATAGCGGGCCGTACCGGGACCTCTCGTGGGTCGAAGCGCTCCATGAACGAATGGAGAGCGCTAATCTGTCCGCGGGCGGACGCTTGGTGTGTCCCTTCCTGCGGCCGAACTTCGTATCGCGGCGCCAGTACGAGTCCCTGGTCAAGACCGGGGAATCCCTCATCTCCGCCATCGACCGCATGGAGCAGATCGTCCTGGCGAACCCCGTGCTGCTGGCGCGCCTGGAACTGCTGCCCGCCGAGAAGATGCTGGCGGCCATCGATCCCGGCTACCAGGCCCTCGAGGTGGCTGGCCGGCTCGACGCGCACCTGTTCAACGGCACGGCCCGCGTGGTCCAGTACAATGCCGATTCGCCCACCGGCGCGGGCTACGCCGAGGCGCTGGCGGACTTGTTCTACGACGCTCCCCCGGTGAAGGAGTTCCGCAAACGATATACCCTCACGCGCGTGGGCAGCCGCAAGCACCTGCTGGCCGCTTTGCTGAAATCCTACAAGCAGTTCGGCGGGACCAGGAAGCCCAATATCGCGATCATCGAGTTCCGCGCGCCCTATCAATCCGGCCAGAGCGAGTTCGAGTTGTTTCGCGATTGGTTCCGAGACGAGGGATACGCCGTCGAGATCGTTTCGCCGGAGCAGCTCGAATACCGTGGCGGAGTGCTGCGCAAGGGGGCTTTCGAGATCGACGTGGCCTACCGCCGCCTGGGAGTCCAGGAGTTCCTGATTCGGTTCGACCTGGCGCACCCCCTGGTGCGGGCTTACCGCGACCACGCGGTTTGCGTGGTCAACAGCTTCCGCTCGGAGCTGGCCCACAAGAAGGCCATGTTCGGCCTGCTCACCGACGAGACCCTGACCGAGAAATTCCCGGCCGCCGAGCGGAAAGCGATTCGCGACCATGTGCCTTGGACGCGCCTGGTGGCCCCGGCCAAGACCATCTACGGGGACCGCGCGGTGGATCTGCCCGAGTTCCTTATGCAGAACAGGGAGCGATTCGCGCTCAAGCCCAACGACGATTACAGCGGCCGGCACAGCTACTTCGGCTGGGAAATGGACGCCGCGGGGTGGGATCGCGCCATCAGGCAGGCCATGCGCGTGCCGTACGTGGCGCAGGAGCGCGTCGAGCCGGCGCGCTCGGTGTTCCCGCTCGCGACCTTCGGACACCTGGAGTTCCGCGAGTTGCAGGTGGACGTCCATCCGCACGCCTACCTGGGCAAGGTGCAGGGCTGCTCGAGCTGGCTTTCGGGCGGCAGCGCGGGCTTCTCTTCCGCCGCCGGCATCGTGCCCACCTTCATGATCGATTTTCCGAAGTAAAGCGGTCCTTCCACTTCAGAATCGGCGACTCGAAAAACGACCACGAGAGCTGCGCCGCGCCGATGGCCGCCGCGAAAGACAGGAAGAAATCCGCGGAGCCGCGCACGGGAATCCCCACCAGCGGATCGAGCAGAAGGTGCGCGGCTTTCGGGGCAGCGATGTGGAGAAGATAGAGGCCGTAGGAGATGGTCCCGATCCACACAAGGAGTCGCAGCCGGCACACCGCCAGCGGAATGCGAGGCTGGCGGCCGACGAGCGTCGCAAGCAGACCGGCGAAGGCGAGATCGAGGGCGGTGTATCCGACGGTGCGCATCGGGTTGCTCCAGGGCGTGTTGTCGAACGCCGAGATCGCCACAAAGACCGCCGCGCAGAGGACGGCGCCCCTCCCGATCCAGGGGTTCTCGAGCCACTCGGGCCATTCGCGGCGGGCAATGGCGATGAGTCCGCCCATGGCTAGCGCGTCCATGCGGCAGGGGGCCAGCGCGTAGGTTCCGGCGAGGTTCTTTGGCATGGCCGCCACCAGGACGATCCGGATCGCCAGGGCCAGGACGACGGCAACCGCCAGAACCCGCGCCAGCGTCTTCCGTTTCAGCGCCCAGACCAGCAGGGGAAAGCTGAAGTAGAATTGCTCTTCCACCTGCAGGGACCAGAGCGGAGTCAGAAGCGACATCTTCGGCCAGGCGTTCTCCAGGAACACCTTCACGTTGCCGAAGTAGGCGAAGTACCACCCGGCGGAATGAAAGAAGTCCTTCCACTCAAACGGACCGGGATAGTAGGCCAGGATGCCGTACAAGGCCAGGCAGGCATAGTACAACGGGAAAATCCTGAGGCTGCGGCGGATGATGAAGTTCCGGTAGTACCTGGGGCGGCCCGCGGAATCGAGCAGAATTCCCGCGATCAGGTACCCGCTGAGAACAAAGAAGAGGTCCACGCCGATCCAGCCGGTCAAGAACACGGGAGCGAGGAACCGGAGCGGCCCGGTCACCGGCGCATAGTGGAAGAGCATCACCGAAAGTATGGCGATTCCGCGCAGTCCGTCCAGTTCGGGAACGCGGGCCGGCGAGCTCATCCGGAAACATGATAGCAATGCAGCTAACCCAACTTCCACATAATTGAGGGCGCGGCCCTGCGGAATCAATCAGTTGCGTGGTCGTTCAGTGACTATGCGGCTCCCTACCGGCTCGATAATGATTTCCGGAATCCTCAGCACTTGGTAG
>CAIRXZ010000318.1 GCA_903882645.1 uncultured Acidobacteriia bacterium
CTCCGGGTCGTTCTGGACTGTCGCCGGCGCCAATGCCATCATCGCTTTGCGCTGCTGCCGCCTTAGCCACAGGTTCGAAGACTACTGGGAAACCCGTTCCCGAGCCGCCTGATTACCCACTTTTTTGTCGTGCACCCCCGCCGATTCCGGCTCCGGGTCCCGGCTCCTCTCCCCTCACACCACCGGGCCGATGCGCCAGGGCACGAACTCCCTGTGCCCCATCCGTTCGGCGCAGGTGCGGCGTCCCGAAGCCGTTTCGACGACCAGGTCGAAAATCTCGCGCCCCACCTGCTCGACGCTCTTCTCGCCGGCGGCGATGGTGCCCGCGTCGATGTCCATGTGGTCCGTCATGCGCCTGAACATGCCGCTGTTGGTGGCGATCTTGACCACCGGAATCGTCGGGAAGCCGATGGCGCTGCCCCGTCCCGTGGTGAACGCGATCAGATTGCAGCCGCCCGCCGCGAGACCGGCCAGGGACACGGGGTCGTAACCGGGCGTGTTCATAAAGACCAGGCCCGGCGCGGCGACCCGCTCCGCGTAGTCGTATACCGCGTTGAGCGGCGACGTACCGCCCTTGGCCGCGGCGCCCAAAGATTTTTCGAGGATATTCGTCAACCCCCCGGCTTTGTTGCCCGGCGAAGGATTGTCGTCAAAGCTGCCGCCGAACCGCGCCAGGTACTCCTTGTATTTCCGGATGCAGGCGAGAAGCCTCTCGGCCACCTCCCGATTGCGCGCGCGCTTCACCAGAAGATGTTCCGCGCCGAAGATCTCGGGAGTTTCCGCGAGCACCGCCGCGCCGCCGGCCGCCGCCAGCAAATCCGAACAATACCCCAAGGCCGGGTTGGCGGTGATGCCCGAAAACGAGTCCGAGCCGCCGCAGTTCAGCCCCAACACGATCTTCGAAGCCGGAGCCTCGGTGCGTTTCCCGGCCGCGGCGCGGTCGATGAAGCGGGCGATTTCGCGCCGCGCGGCCTCCAGGACCCCGCGCGCGCCGCCATCCGATTGCAGAGTCAGACCGGCCAGCCGGGCGCCGCCGCCGCGCCGGCCCAGATAGTACTCGATCTGGTTGTCCTCGCAGCCCAGCCCGACGATGACGGCCGCCGAAACGTTGGGGTGATCGAGCACGCCGCCGAGCGTCCGCCGAATCAGTTCGACGTCGGGCCCTCCGGCGTGCCCGCAGCCATCGCCATGGGGGAACGCCGCCACGCCGTCGACGCCGGCGGGCAGCGCTTCGCCCTCGTAACTCCGCGCGACGGCCTCGGCCGCGTGGGCCGCGCAATTGCTCGCCGCCACCACCGCGATGTAGTTGCGCGTTCCCACGCGCCCGTCCTCCCGCGGATAGCCCAGGAACACCGGCGCGTCGCGGCGCGGCGCGGGAATCGGAACCTCCGCCAGGGGGAATTCGTAGGCGAGCTGCAATTCCTCGAAGGCGAGGTTATGCCCGTGCACGTGCCGCCCCGCCGGGATTGTCTCCTTGGCGCGCCCGATGGCTTGACCGTACCGCAAGACCATCTCCCCGGCGCGAATCTCACGCAACGCGATCTTGTGCCCCTCGGGAACGTGGTCCCGCGCCGTCACCGCGGCTCCGCCGATGCACAGTTCGGTCCCGGCGGGAATCGGGGCCCGCGCTACCGCGATATTGTCCGCCGCGTGCAGGCGGATAGCCCAGTTCTCCGGAGTGGGAAGTATTGCGATATCGAAGAGCATCTGGCCGGTCCCACCCAATTTTACCGCGCGCAAAACCGGCGGCCGCGCCCGAGGCGTGTTAAACTCAAACTGTTCGCAGACAATCGGGCCGTGGCGCAGCCTGGCTAGCGCGCTTGCTTGGGGTGCAAGAGGTCCCGAGTTCAAATCTCGGCGGCCCGACCAAGAAACTCAAAGACTTACAGACCTCGTACCTTCCCAGGACCTCCGTTTGGAGTCCAACTGGAGTCCAAAATGGACGCCGGCCTCCCGAGCATGTGAAAAACGCTGCTCCAATTCCTGGCAACTCTCTCATCCTAGAAAAACCTGCCATTCCCGACGTTTTCGGCCTAAGCGACTGATTCTGTTAACAAAACTGGTGTCGGGTTCCTTCAAGAAACCCGACACCGACCCGACATTTCCAGCGAAAAACCCGACACTCGGGTGCCCGAAGGGCGCAAAGGCCACCACGCTTCTCACAATACTCAGAATCCGCCGCGCCTCCCTTTGGCAGCATACGACGTTCGATTTCTGGTGGACCATGCGGGGTGTGCGGGTCACGCCGCCCTGCTCCCCGCCCGTCGTTCAGGGCCTTAACGTATAAACGGCGAGGTATCGTCCTCGCTGATCGAACGGGATCACCGTCACCAATTCCCGTCCCTTGGCCGCAGCGTTGATCGCCGTCTGGAACGTTGCCTGATACTGTTGGGACGCCGAGTCCACAGTAATCTCCTCGACAAAGAATCGCGACGAAGTGGCTTGGGCGTGAACGACCGGGCCACGGAACCGAGCCAGAGTGCCCCAGGCCAGCAATCCAGCAATTACCGTCAGAATCACCTTCGTGTACAGGTCGGCGTAGCGCATGAGTTCGTCCTCTCCGATGGACTCGACCACCATGCCCATTGTAGACGCTGGAATATCCCGTCAAACGCACCTGGAGCCGCCGGGACCCTGCTCGGTGCCGGGTGATGAAATCGCTAGGCTTCTCACAATCCTAACAATCCTCAGAATTGCCCGCGCCACCCCTTAATTGACGGCTGCGCGAAGCCGACACGCTCTGCCCTCAAACTCGTCTGTTGACGAATGAAACCCGCAACTGCTATTGAGGGGACAGAATGACCTCGTCTCCGCCATTGCAAATGGAAATCCAATTCTGGCCAATCGACAAGTTCGTGTTTTACGTGCGCAACCCGCGCAAGAACGATGGGGCCGTAGACCGCATGTGCAGCAGCCTCCGCGAGTTCGGCTTCAAGATCCCTGTGCTCGCGCGAAGTAACGGTGAAGTTGTGGACGGCCACCTGCGCCTGAAGGCCGCGCGCAAGTTAGGATCGTGGCCGGGCGGCGAGACAACTTGCATTCCCGTGATTCTCTGCGACGAATGGTCCGACGCGCAAGTAAAGGCGTTTCGCTTGATGGTGAACCGGTCGGTGACGTGGGCTGATTGGGATGAGGAGTTGCTTGCCCTGGCGTTGCAGGAGCTGAACGAAGCGGACTTCGACCTCAGCCTCACCGGTTTCGACCAGAAGGAAATCGACGATGCGCTGCTCGTCCCGGACGACGACGAACTGGCGAATGCCGCGCCGCCGCTGCCAGAGAATCCTGTGTCACGGCTGAACGACCTGTGGCTTTGCGGCAATCGGCGCAACCAACATCGTGTCCTCTGCGCGGATGCGACCAGCCCGGAGGCGGTTGCGCGGCTTCTGGGCGCAAGCAAGCCGATCTTGATGGTGACAGATCCGCCCTACGGAATTGAGCTGGATTCCGAATGGCGCGACCGCGCCGGCCTGAACGGCTGCGGCCCTGCCGAGGCCAGTTATATGAAGCGTCGCACCGAAGGCCACACCGAAACGACCATCTCGGGGGACACGCGCGCCGACTGGTCGGAGGCTTTCGAACTGGTTCCCAGCCTCCAGATCGCCTACGTCTGGCACGCTTCGAAGTTCACCCGCGAGGTTCTGAACGGTTTATTGCGCATCGGGTTCGAGCATCACCAGCAGATAATTTGGGACAAGCAGCGTACGGTTTTGACGAGGACGTTGTACTGGTTCCAGCACGAGCCGTGCTGGTTCGTGCGCAAGAAGAACGCTCCGTGGTTCGGCAAAGCCGGCGAGAACTCCACGATCTGGGCGTCGCCCTCGCCCAAGTTCATCATGGGCGGTTCGGACGAAGAGAAGTACGATCATCCGACCCAGAAACCGGTGGAGCTGATGCGCCGGCCGATCCTGAACCATTTGAAGCGCGGCGAACTGGTTTACGAGCCCTTCCTCGGATCGGGTACATGCCTCGCCGCCGCCGAGATCACGGAGCGCGTCTGCTACGGACTGGAGCTCGATCCGAAGTACGTTGACGTCGTCGTCCAGCGCTGGCAAACCCTGGCTGGCAAGGAGGCCACCCTGGAGGGCGATGGCCGGACGTTCGAGGCTATCGCCGAGGAACGCCGGAGGGCCGCATGAATCACCTGCTGCCGTGCGGAGATCGCCGCCATCGAAGCCCAACTTCGGGCCGGCCACCCAGATGTCGCAGGGCCGGGTCTCGCCCTGGCGGACTGATGCGGAGAGATACGGCTGATCCGCCGGCAAATGAACCTGATGTCGGGAAAGGGCAATCCATAGAACGAACGCGCTCTTTGCTTGTTGGTGCGAGCAATATCCAACTGGCAAAGCGGTGTCTACGGCTGATCCAAGGCATCGCTAAACGAGGTGCGTCTTCCCAGAACCCGGTACACATCGGCTATGCGTTGCAGGAACTGAGCCAGGTCCTTCTGGAGCGGACTGGAATCGAGGATAGGGTGTTCGAGCCTGTCTCCGCGAGCGAACTCGGGAACCTCAGCGCGCTGTATGAAGAGCTTGTTTTTGTGGCTTGTTCCTCTTCGTCCATGGCTTTTTCCGATCGTCAATCATTCCGTTCCGACGATATGGCGCGAGAAAACACCGTAAACCCGGTCGCTGGCGAGCCGGGGGGGGTCGCATGAATCGCTCGCTGCCCCGAGGAGATTGCGGCCATCGAAGCCCAGATCCGAGCGGAGAACCCGGACCTGCAAGGGCTGTGCCTAGCGCTGTCGGACTGGTCATCGGAACTGCGGCTGTTGCAACGACGCTAAGGGTTGGCCCCCGTTGCGCCACGTTTGGCCCGCGTTCGCGCGGGCGGGGCCGGCTTGGCGTGTCGGCCAAGGCTCCCGGGCGTTTGGCAGGGCGGGCAGGAATCGCAGCCAGAACTAAGAAAAGCCCGCCGCGGCGGGAGCCGGGCGGGCGGAAGGGGAGGGATCTATTTCAGGGGGTCGGAGATTTCACACGCGTTCAGGGGGTCGGTGATTTCACACGCGAGGCGGTAGGCACCGTCCACCCCGCGAGCCCAGAGCTTGTAGGTCGTCGGGCGGAGGCCAGCATCCTCGTCCCGTTCCAGGCGGCGCATCCGGTCCCGGAAATCGCTGTCGGCTACCTCCTGGGCTTCGCTGATCGTGCCAACGACAGCCACCGGCTCGTGTTGGCCATCTTCGCTCTCTGCGATCAACATCGCGAGGCCCAGGTCCGTATCGGGCTGAAGCGGGATCGAAAATCCGTTGTGGGTGGCGGCGTGTGCCATTCGGTCTCTCCTTGCACCACGATTAATCCCTCTTACGGCGGGACAAGTCAAACACAATCTTTCGGAGCAACCAAGAAAAAGCCCGCCGCGGCAGTGCCGGGCGGGCCAGGAAGGAGGCGGTCGATGCTACGGGTTGATCCGATAGGTGCGCTCGCCCTTGTCGGATTTGAAGGACTCGACCTTGTATCCAGCCTTCTTCATCGCGCCGGCCATGAACCCTCGGACGGTCCAAGCCTTCCATCCAAACTGCTCGCTGATTTCCGCCAGCGTGGCACCGTTCTTGCGCTGGAGCAGGGCGACTACCTGGGCCTTCTTGCTGCCTTCGCGCGGCCCGGCGGCTTCCTGCGCCTTGGCGGTCTTTTTAGCCTTGTGCGCCTTCTTGGCGGGGGTGGTCTTCTTGGGCGTGGCTGCCGCCGTGGCCTTGGGTTTGCCGCCTTTGGCGCTTTTCTGGCCCTTGGGCGCGCCCTTCTTCGGGGTGGCACCCTTCTTCGAGGAGGCCGTCTCCGGCGCGACGTGCGCGCCCTGTTCCGCAACGGCGGCGGTTTCAGTGGCTTCTGCGTTCTCGGTGGTCATTTTCGTCTAATCTCCTTCTGCGGTAATCACGGCGGTCATCACATCGATCACTCCGAAATGCTTGAAAAGCAAGGCAATTCTGCTGTTAATCGACAGTGGCGAAGGGGTGGCGATGGGGGTACGGGCGGGCCGCAGATTGCGTCAGGTTGCGTCAGATGTTAGGACACGGCACAAAATTCGGGCGGAAGAAAGAAGAGGCTATCGCCGCTTTGATGACGCAACGCAACCTCGAAGAGGCTGCGCGATCGATTGGTGTGGTTCCCAACACCTTGCTGAAATGGCAGAAACTGCCGGAGTTCCAGGCCGCCTACAGGGAGGCCCGCCGAGCCGCCTTCGGCCAAGCCGTCGCGCGGCTCCAGCAGGGAACCTCCGCGGCAGCCACTACTCTCCTGAAGACGATGATTGATTCGAACACGCCGGCGTCAGTCCGGGTACGGGCGGCAGAGGCAATCTTTAATCACGCGGCCAAGGCCATCGAGATTGAGGACATCGAGGCGCGCGTGGCGGATCTGGAGCGCGCGCAAGCTGAATCGGCGTCGGGGCGGGGATTTTAACCAGTGCGAGGGCAGCTACAAACGCGGCTCAAGAGGCTGGAACGGCGACTTGCCGAGGCCGAGGAACCGACCAAGGAGTCAATGCCGTCATGGATGTTCGAGGAAGTCCAGGAGCCGGGCGTGCCCCTTGACTCGTCGGGTGGACCGGACCTGACGTCCGTGCCCGCGGCGGGCTTGGAGGACGTATGAGGAGTGCCGTGCTGGCCCGATTGGAGCGACTGGAGGCGCGGCCAGAGGTCCGCAAACCGCTGGTGCGATATGGCAGGTTGCATGCTCTTCGGGACGACTACACGGGCGAACGTCATATTGTCGTCGTCAAGCGGGAGCCGACCGAATCTTCGAACGCCGAATGGTGCGAGTTCGAAGAGCGGCCAGGGCCGCCGCCGCCCGGTTCCGACGATGGTGTCCCGAGACTGTATTTCACCGAGGATGAGATGAAGATATGACGCCCGTCGGCCAGGAGGTCACAGCCATGAACTTCAAAGGGATCAAGCGGCGCATTGAGAAGTTGGCAGCCGCCGCAGAACCGTCGGTGGACTACCAGGCAGAACAAGTCGTGCGCCATTGGCGCGAGACGGGACAGCTCAGTAATCCGGATGGAAGCCGAATATCGGTCGAGGTGTTTCGGCGAGTCATCGCGACCGCGCCGCCCCCGGAACAGGGGAGTGGGTTGCGCGCTTGAACGACCAGATCCAGTTGTATCGCAGCCTGGATGCGCTTGGGTGCCGTCTCGACGCTGCTGCGGGTTATGATAGACCCGAAAACGCCGGCCTCGACCAAGGTGCGCGCTGCGGGGAGCGTGCTGTGCCACTCGGCCAAGGCCGTCGAGATCGAAGATATCGAGGCGCGGGTGTTTGAACTGGAACGCGCCGCGGAAGCGTCCCAGGGGCGGTGAGATCACGGGGAAAGCCGGCCTGCCGGAACTGGCCCGCCGCAGAACCCCTGCCCGATGCTGGCGGCGCTGTCCTGACCGTGCTGGGCGCGAACGGCGGGCAGTTTGGAGTCGGGCGAGGGAAGGAGTCATAGCACGAGTTTGTTAAAGCGCATCGAAAAGCTCGAAGCGGCCTCCGTCGAAGACCCGGGCATGGCGTTGCTGAATCTCATTTCCCGATGCGACGAGCCCGCGGCCAAGGCCGAACTGGAGCGAAGGATCGCGGCCGGCACCGGACCGCCGGGCCTGTTGAACGTAGCCGAGGTGCTGCTATTTGCCCAGGCGCAAGTGGCGGAACTTGACGCCGCGCAAATCGCGCCGCTTGACTCCACGGAATGACCGGAGGTTTTGCAATGAAGGCGGAACCATGGGTTTGTGTTGATGCGCCGCGGCCTCAGCCACGAGCCTGCGGAGCTACCGATAACACGAGTTAACGCCGGCGTAGACTGCCTGTTGTGCCCTCCTCTTGGCCAGTGGGCTGTTGCCCCGCTGGCGCGCGACGCTGCAAAAGGCGGAAGGAGCGCCAGGGCCCGGAACGGCGCCTTGGGAGGCGGCCAAGCTCATTTTCCAGAAAACCCAGTAGGCACGCCCGCGGCGGCGGCACTTGTCCGGGGTGCCGGTGGCCAGGCGCGGCGGGCGGGGGGAATCCCGGATCTGGGGTCAATCTACGAGAAGCCCGTTCAGCATTCCGCACCTTGGTGAAACCGATCTATGTATTTGATTACCATGATCGCCAGGTTGCCATTGCCGTCCTGAGAGACGTTATTCGGGGAGTTTGTATAGACTTCGGCTTCGCCGTTGCCCCAACCGCCCCCGCCAAGGTCGTAAGTCCACGTCGCGGGGTTGGGCAAGGAACCCGCCGCGCCGTTGAATTCGTCGCTGAAGACCAGCGTCTGCACCGCAATCGTAACCGTGTTCGATACCGCTCCGCCGATTGAGATCGTCACGGGCACGGCGCTTCCTCGGGATACCGTTGCCGGAACCTGAACGTCCACCTGGTACAGCCCCACGAAGCCCGGCGCGAGGCCCGCGAACAGCGCCGGCGCGGCAACGCTCCCGATGGTCACCGTGGGAGCCGTCGTGGTCGTGGCGAACGGGGGACTGGACGGCGCTGGCGAACCGGTCGCCGGTTGGTTCGTCACCGGCCCAAGCCCCGTGCAGTAGATCTCGATGTAGGTGCTGCCCGCCGTCGCCGGGTTTGACGCATCGACCAGCGTGTACGTCGTATTGTCGATGATTGCGCCTTGGCCCGTGCCTAGCCCGTGCGTCGTGAAAATCCCCGGCGCGTAAGTCGCCAGGTTCACCGTCTGAGGGGCGCTCGTCTGGCCGCCAAGAGTGGCCGTCACCGGGGCCGTGCTCTGCCCGGCCAGTTCCCACGGCACTTGTACGTTCGCCTGAGAGCCCGAAACGTAAAAAAGGGGCGCGTAGAGGTTCCCGCCGAACTGAAAGCTAAGCCCCGACAGGCTGCTTGGAAGAGGCTCGCTCGGTGCACCCGCCGTTGCGCCTACCGGGAAGCTGCCTAGCACCGCGACAATACTCCCAGGGGCCACCGCCGCCCCGGACCCATACGTAGCCAGGTTGACCATGCCGCCCGGCTGGATGGATGGCGTCCCCTGCGCCGCCGCGCCCACGCCGCCCGCAAGCAGACAGGCCAGCGCAACGTACGGAGTTGGCGTTCTTACCCGCAAGCCCGTGGGCCTCCTCACTTGCCCCGATTGTACATCCAGTCGCGTTTGGCGGGAGTCGGCGTTTAGGCGTATAAGTTCAATTCCTTCGATTCCGGGCGGCAAAGCGGACCAATGGGGTCCGCAATCTCTGAGGTCAATAGACGAGATCCCCACTTGAACTAAGCCTTACGGCAGACGCTTCGCGTGGTATGCTTGACGCGGCAACTACAATGCGAACCCATCCCAAAGAGGCCTGCGTCGCACAATCGGCGCAGTTCGTATCACAAATCCGATTCAAAACCCAATAA
>CAIRXZ010000319.1 GCA_903882645.1 uncultured Acidobacteriia bacterium
GGCCAGGCAAAGCTGCCCCAGCGCAAGAAAAGACGCCCTTCCTATCCCAGGGCGGTCTGGGGCAAACCCAAATCGTTCCCCCATCGCAGGGACTAGCACCATGCTACGCGACGCTCAAAAAGTATGCGGCATTGGGCGCTTTCGCCTGCCAACGCCTTCGCGGCAAACCGCGGCAAACCGCTGGCATACCCGAATGCCGGGTGATATACTCCTGTTCAACCAACGAACTATTGGGAGTCGAGGTTCCGGAGAGACACGGATCCGGAGCGCCGGAGGCTGATGCCCGGAGAGGCTGGATCGGAGAGGTTCCATCATGGGAAGCGAGTTTTCACGAAGACATTTCTTTTACGGCGCCCTGCTCGCCGGAGCCGTCCCGGCGGGAGGTTACGGCAGTACGCCATCCTTGAAACAGGCGGGGTTTAAGTCCCCCAACGAGAAGCTGAACATCGCCAGTATCGGCGCCGGCGGCCGGGCCGCGGACGATATCAACGGCTGCCTGGCCGAGAAGGAGAACTTCGTGGCCTTCGCCGATCCGGATTCGGTGTCGGCTTCGAGCATGTTCAACCGGTTCCCGAACGTTCCCAAGTATAAAGATTTCCGCAAGATGCTCGACAACGAAGAGAAGAACATCGATGCGGTGATTATCGCCATCCCCGACCACATGCACGCCACGGCCGCCATGTGGTGCATGGAGCGCGGCAAGCATGTCTACGTCGAGAAACCGCTGACGCGCACGGTTTGGGAAGCGCGCCAGTTGACCGAAGCCGCCGCCAGGTACGGCGTGGCGACCCAGATGGGCAACCAGGGGTATTCGAACAACGGCGCGCGCATCGCGGCGGAAATCGTCGCCTCGGGTGAAATCGGCAATGTGACCGAAGTACACGCCTTCACCACTCGTCCCATCTGGCCTCAGGGCATGACCGAGATCCCGCCCACGGGCCCGATTCCGTTGACGTTGGACTGGGACACGTGGCTTGGCATTGCGGCGTGGCGCGAGTACCCTGGCCCGGTGACTACCGAAGCCGAGGGCCTGTCCGTCGGCGGCCGGGGCTTCGGCGGTGGCGGCCGTGCGGCGGTCCCGGGCGGAGCGCTTCCCGCCGGCGTGGACCCGGCGCTCGTGGCGGCCGGACGCGCCATGGGTCAAGGCGGGCGTGGCTTTGGCGGCGGGGCCTCGCGCGGCTTCTATAACCCGTTTAACTGGCGCGGCTTCTTCGATTTCGGCTGCGGCCCGCTGGGCGACATGGCCTGCCACATCCTGGGCGCCGTCAACATGGCGCTGCTGCTCGGCGCGCCCAAGAGCGTCGAGGTCATCCGGCAGGATGGCAAGAGCCCCTTCGCGTTCCCCAAGCATTCGATAACCGTCTTCGAGTTCCCGGCTCGGCACAACATGGCGCCGGTGAAGGTCCACTGGTACGACGCCCTATCGACATACCCCAACCCGTACAAGCCGGCGGGCATTCCCGACGGTGAACCGATCATGGGCGGCGCGGGGGCGTTTGGCCCGGTGACGGCGCTGGCCGGCGGCGGACGCGGCGGAGCTGGTGGCGGCGCGGGCCGTGGCGCGGCGGGCGCTCCCGCGAGTTCTGAAA
>CAIRXZ010000320.1 GCA_903882645.1 uncultured Acidobacteriia bacterium
CCGCGCACAAGGCGATCTACCAAGTGCTGAGGATTCCGGAAATCATTATCGAGCCGGTAGGGAGCCGCATAGTCACTGAACGACCACGCAACTGATTGATTCCGCAGGGCCGCGCCCTCAATTATGTGGAAGTTGGGTTAGCCTGGAATTTCACCGGCCAGGTACTGCTCCAATACCGCCTGGAGTTCGGGTATCCGCGAGGAAGCGACGCTCCAGACTTCGTCGAGGTCCACGCCAATATAATCGTGGATCAGGACGTCGCGCATGCCGCAGATGGCCTTCCAATCGAGTGACGACAAGCAGCCGCGCGCCTCGGCCGAAACCCGTTTGGCCGCCTCGCCGATCACTTCGACGTTCCGTATGACGGCGTCCTGCAATTCTTCCGACGACATAAAGGCCTCTCTGCCGGGGCCGATGAAGCGCGTTATGCGGTGGCAGCGCTCCAGCATGTGGTGAAAGTACAGGCGATCATCCTTCACAGCGGCGTCGCCTCTCGAAGAATCCTGTCGCGCACGTACCAGTGAAGCGATTGCTCGGTGCCGATATGGACCTTGGACCCGAGCAACTCCTGGAGATCTTGAACCAGCCCAGCATGATCCAGCAGACTCCGGCCCGGCTCCCACGCCACCAGCAGATCGAGGTCGCTGTCCTCCTTGGCCTCGCCGCGGGCCACGGAGCCGAACACGCGCACGTTGTGGGCCCCGCGCCGCCCGGCGAGCCGGAGGATCTCTTCCCGCCGTTCCGCCCGCAATGCGTCCAAGGTGACCATATCTCCATTGTGCGACAATTTCGGGTCACAATCACTCTGTTCTTAGCGGACAGCCGTACTTCGGGGCCTGAACCCCGACCAATCTTGTTTCGGCGGCCGAATTGCCGGACAATGCCTTTTGGGGGATTCCCAGATGGAAATCCCCTGTCGAACCTTCGCGGAGGCTCTGCTATGCCCATCCGGACCTGGAAACTTTGTCTCATGCCGGCGCTTTGCGCGGCGGCTCTTTCAGGCGCTCCCCAGGATGTCGGCGCGAAGATGCCCGCCCGGCCTGAGATCCGCGGGATGGTCCTCGAGCCCGGAAGCAACCAGCCGGTGACGGACGCGGAGATCTCGCTCTGTTTCCTGGGCGAGGAGCAGCCCAATTATCGATTTGGCGCTCCCAAGGGCGCCGGATGCCGCCGGCAAGATCGAGTTCACCGGCGTTCCCACGGTTCGGCGCCAAATCGAGGTCTCAGGCCTGGACAACGGGCACTACGTGAAGGAACTCCGCTACAACGGCGCCCCGCTGGCAGATGAGTTCGTGCCGCTCGACAGCGCGGCCGTGGGGCATTCGCTGACGGTCGTCATCGACGACAAACCGGCTATCGTCATGGGTTCCGTGACGATCGGCGATAAGCCCGTGCGCCAGCCGTACGTGTTGCTGGTGAAATGGCCTCCGCGGGTCGATTGGCCGATCCAGACGTTAGGGGCTGCGGGCGACGACAAGGGCAGGTTTCAGTTCGCGGGCTTGGCCCCGGGGGAATACCGAATCCTCGCCCTGCGGTCGCGAGATGAAGAGACCTACCGGGCTGCCGGCACGCTGGAACGCGCGCTGGCCGAGGCGAAGAAGATCGATCTCAGTCCCAACGCGCTGCAAAGCGTAGGCATCGAACTGAGCGAACTGCGGTGACGCGGGATCGGATGACGTTTTGCCCTGGCCGAAGGAGTGCGCCTCGCCGCGAGTAGCAGCGCCCTTGCTTTCGCGGAACCAAGCTGCAAGTGATCGGGGCGGCGAATGGTAGGATGAGGCAGAGCGCATGATTATGTCCGCAAGCACAGATTCCCCATTGACCCCCGCGGCGCCCAGGGCCGTGAGAGCCTGGTCGGCGCAAAGCGCCGCTTCACAGCTCGCGCCGTTCTCCATACAGCGCCGGGACCCCCTTCCCACCGATGTGGTCATCGACATCCTCTATTGCGGCGTTTGCCACTCCGATCTCCACACGGTGCGCAACGAATGGCGCAACACCGTCTACCCCGTCGTGCCCGGGCACGAGATCGTCGGCCGCGTTGTGAAGACGGGCCGGGACGTGAAACGATTCAAGGAGGGCGACCTTGCCGCGGTGGGCTGCATGGTGGATTCCTGCGGCGCTTGCTCGAGTTGCCTGAGCGGGCTGGAGCAGTTCTGCGAGCAAGTCGCTACCTTCACTTATAACGGGACGGACAAGCACCTCGGCGGTCCCACCTTCGGCGGCTACGCGGAAAGCATAGTGGTGGACCAGGCTTTTACTCTCCGGATTTCCGCTAACGCCGACCTTGCCGCCACGGCGCCGCTGTTATGCGCCGGGATCACGACCTATTCCCCACTGCGTCACTGGAAAGTCGGGCCCGGGCAAAAAGTCGGCATCGTGGGTCTCGGCGGCCTTGGCCACATGGGGGTTAAGCTTGCGCGCGCGTTCGGGGCGCATGTCGTCCTGTTCACCACCTCGCCGGGAAAGGCCGCGGATGCGTTGCGGCTCGGCGCGCATGAAGTCGTGGTCTCGAAGAACGCGGACGAAATGGGCAAACACGCCAACAGCTTCGACTTCATACTCGACGCCGTATCGGCCGCCCACGACGTCAATGCCTATCTCAGTCTGCTCAAGCTGGACGGGACCCTTACTCTGGTTGGAGCGCCGGAAGCGCCGCTGCCCGTGTCCGCGTTCAACCTGATCTTCGGCCGTCGCCAGTTCGCCGGTTCCCTCATCGGCGGCATCGCCGAGACCCAGGAGATGCTCGACTTCTGCGCCGAACACGGGATTGTCAGCGATATCGAGATCATCGGCATCCAGCGGATCAACGAGGCCTACGAACGCCTTTTGAAGGGCGACGTGAGATACCGCTTCGTCATTGACATGGCATCGCTCAAGTCGTAGGCGCGGCGTTGCCGGCCCGGAGCTATTTCTTCCCCACCTCCAACTGCACCGGCCGCGCCACGGAGTTCACGTCGGGGTCGTAGTATTCGTACGCTCGCGACGGGAACGTCCGCGCGCGGATCGGATACTTGGCGCGCAGGCGGAAGCTCAATCGGACCGTGTCGCCCGGCGCAATGGAATTGAGATACAGCATCGCCTGCGTCGCCGTCATGCTGAACTTCTCCAGGCGGCCGCTCGCCCGGCCCGCGCTCTTCTCCTGGTAGTCCTGCAAGTCTTCGCTGAGCAGGTCGAATCCCGGAGGAATGCCGAGGTCGATCATCACCATGTTCGCCGTTTTCGTCAGGTTGTTCCTGACGGTCGCGGTGGCCGTGGCGATGTCGTCCTGCGCCAGACGCGTGCGGTCGTAGGCCACGTCGATCGAAAGCGCCTCGTTCGCCGGCCGCTCGCTCCACGGAACGAAGTAGCGCCCCACCACCTGGTACGCCAGCCCGCCGTTCCCGTCGAACCGGATTCCGACCGTGTTGGCGCCCTTCGCATCGGCCGCCGGCAGGACGAACTGATGCAGCAGGTCGTTGTTTTCCGGCGTCAGCGTCAGCTTTTGCACCGGCTTGCCGTCGAGCGAAATCTCCACCGTCCCGCGAACGTCCGCCGCGCCTTTCGAGGTCGCCAGCAGCAGCGCCCGCAGCGCCATGATAGTCGCCTGCGTCGTACCCCACGTTCCCGACGCGTCCTTTTTAGTGGCGATGTAGTTGAGGGCCTTGGCGGCCGTTGCCGAAGCCTGGCCCCACTTGAGCAGCGCCTGCACCGTCAGGCCGGTTGTCTCCACGGTGGCGCTCACGCCCCGCGCATAGACGCCGGTTTCCTCCGCTGTCCACCACGCTTGATCGTTCCTCTCCGTGCGCGCATCGAGCAGGAGCTGCATCGCCTGGCCGGTGAAGCCGCGGTCCTTGCCATAGTCGGCCGCGAAGTTGGCCAGGACCGCCAGCGTATAGGCGTCCATCTTCTCGCTCATGTGTTGTTCGACGAATCGCTTCGCTTTCTCCACCGCCGGCCCTTGATACCCCGTGTTTTCGAGCGACCACGCCAGGTAAGCGGTGATGCGCAGATCGCCGGTGTTGAAGCGGTTCGTGGCGCCTTCGTTGATGAAGGAGGCGTCCGGCCGCCAGCTCCCGTCCGCCTGCTGCTGCCCGGCCAGCCACTGCTGGGTCCGCTGGATCACTCTCGCGTCCACATCGTGGACCTGCGCCATGTCGTGGAACTCCATCAGGCCGTAGCCGGTCAGAATCTTGTTGGCGGGCGCCTGGCCGAACCAGGAGAACCCGCCGTTCGGAACTTCAAACGTAAGCAGGCGCTGATACCCGTTCGAGATGAACCCCTCGGCCTTGGCGTGTACCTCCGGAGTCAGCTTTCCGGTGCGCTTCATGTAATCGAGCGCCAGCACGTTGGGATACGTCGCCGAGGACGTCTGCTCGAAACAGCCATTCGGCATGCGCAAAATGCTGTCCATGCCTTCGATCACCTGGCTCAGCGGTCCGGGGTAGAGCCTGACGAAGATCTTGCTCGCGTCCGCGATGGACGCCGCGGGGAAGTTCACCTGGTGCTCGACGGCGGTATCGAGGCGCCCGTTGAACACCAGGCTCTGCTCCCGTCCGTTGGGGATCACTTCGATCTCCCGCACCACGATGTCCGCCCGGTTGGCCGCGCCGTTCATGCGGGCATTCAGCGTCAGCTTGAACTTCCCGATGCGCTTCGCCTCTATCGTGAACTGCGATGCGCCCACACGGCCGGAATCCACGGCCAGGGTCTTCGCCGCGGCGTCGCCCGCCAGCGAGAACCAGTCGTCGGTCTGCAACTGGAGGATCGCGTCTCCCTTCGCGCCCGAGTAGTTATAGACGGCCACTGGGATGGAAACCTGGTCGCCCTGCGTCAGGGTCACCGGCAGATCGGGGTCCACGAAGAAATCCTGGAAGACTTTGATGCTCGATGCGCCGCTGCCCAGCGCGCCGCGCGGCGTGGAAGCGACTAGGGCCATGCGCCAGGTGGTGATGGAATCCGCCAGCGGAATTGTGATGCTGGCGAGACCGTTGCCGTCGGTGACGATTTCCGGATTGATGTAGAGCGCCTCCGGGAAGTACGAGCGCACGCGCGGGGCCGGCGCGGCGGAGGCGCCCCCGGTGACGTAAGCGTTGCCGAAGTAGACGCCGGGGACAGTCGTGAGTTGGGCGAACAGGTCGCGTCCCTTGAGAGTGAGTGCCACGTCGCCGCCGCCGCCCCCGGCCGCACCCGCGCCCACGCCGCCGCCGCCGAATGCCGCGCCCACACCCGCGCCTACGCCGCCGCCCCTGCCCGAGCCTATGCCGCCGAATCCCCCGCCGGCTCCCATGGCGGCAACCTGAATTTGCGTGGCCACGATGCCGACACCCAGGCTCACCGTGAGGATTGCGCGGTCGCGCGCCTTAAGAGTCAGTTCGCGCGAAGCCGCGTTGAACCCCTGCGCGGATACATGAACCGCGTAAGCGCCCACTGGAAGCGCCGCCAGGTCGAACTGTCCGTCGGGTCCCGTGCGGGCAACGCGAACGGCGCCGGTCGAGACCTCGCGCGCCTCGACGCTGGCGCCCGGTATCGCGGCGCCACTCGCGTCACGCACCGATCCCACCGCTACCGCGAGCCCGTAGACGGGGCCGCGGTCATGCTCGATGCTGAGGTCGATGCCCGAGGGACGCGGCGGGCCCGCATTGTTCCGGCCCTGGACGTTCAGATAGGAAACCAGATCGTCGCCGGTGCCGAACCGCTTGTCCGGGCCCGCGCTGGTGACGGAGTAAGTCCTGTTCTCCCGATCCCACACGGCGTGTTGCACATGCAGTTCCGTCCCCCAGGCATCTCGCATTTCCGGCGAATTGGCGCCAGCCAGCTTCTCCGCGACGCCGGCGAGGTCGTGAAGGCCGCCGTCCTGCGCGTACGCGCCGGTGAGGGTTAGCGCCAAGTGCTGCATTTGCGCCTGGAATCGCGTCTGGTACCGCGCGGCGTACTCGGCGTACTTCGTCTGCGGTACGGTTCGCCCGAATTCCGTCTCGAATTTGTTGGCGCTCACCAGTTCCGTGGCCGCGAACAACGCGCGCGCCGCCTGGTCGCGCGGGCCGGGATTGCCGGCCGAGGTCACGATCTCCGGCATTCCGATCGAGTGAATCTCATACCGCGGCTTCATGACCTCTTGTTCCAGGTAGAAGAAGACCTTGGCGAACCCCGGCTGCTTCTCCGCCAGCGCGAAGACCGCCTCGTCCACCACCTGAAGCCCCAGCGCGGCCTGCACTCCCGCGCCCTTGGCGTCCGTCACGCGGAAGCGGATGCGCGCTTCGCCGCCGGGCTTGTATTCGGCGGCGTCCGCCGTAGCCTCGATCTTGAGTTCGTCGGCCGGCTGCACGAATGCCAGCCGGTGGTCCGCCACCGGACGCGCGTCGCCGCCGAAGAGATAGGCGTTGAAGTCGAGCGCGCCGGCCAGATCCGCGGTGGCCGTCAGGGCCAGCTCCGCCTGGCCATTCACAATGTCCACGTCGCGCGTCAGCACGGTCTGTCCTTCTCTAATCGCGTCCAGGTACGCGGTCCCGCGCTGCTTCGTAGAGAGGACCTTCAGTTCGATGCGGTCGCCGGCGCGGTACACGGCCCGGTCCGTGCGCAGCAGAATCTGGTCCGATCCGTTGCGGGCCGCGAGTTGCGCGTCGCTCGACGCGCGGTTGCCCTCCTTGTCGCTCGCGTCGATCCGCAGCGTCGCGGTCCCGGCGTTGGCCCGCAGGGGAATCACGGCGACTCCGCTCTGGTCGGTGGCCACTCTCCGGTCGGCGTTCCCGGTTGCGTGAACCACAAGGTCGGCGACGGCCGGCGATCCGTCGGGGTAAGCGGCCAGGATGAAAACCTGGTTCTCCAGACCGGGTATCAGCGTGCCGCCTTCGGGAACCGCCGTGAGGATCAGCGGCGACTCGCTGACGGTGATCGGTTCTCCCCGAGTCTCGGAATGCCCGGCGCCGTCTTTCACCGTGGCCTCCACCAGCACGCGCGCCGCGCCCTGACTAAGCGGACGCCCCGCGAAGTAAGTGGGTAACCGGAGGTCGAAGAGGTACGCCCCATCGGCGTCCGTCTTTCCTTGAGCCGTCCCGGCCTCGAACGTCGCCACGTCCATGCCCGACGCTTTGACCGTGACTTCGCCGTTGTCCACCGCTTTTCCGAAGAAGTAGTTGGCGCGCACGGTCCCGGTCACATGGTCGCCCGGCCGGTAGCCTCGCTTGGCCTTGTTTTCCGCGCCGCCGAAATCCACGGCCACTTTGAACTTCGGGAGTACATATCGCTCCACGTTCACGGCCGCCTCGCCGGAGTTGTTCGATTCCGGCTGGCCGCCTTCCATCAGAGCGCGGACGTGGTACGTCCCCAGGTTGACCTCGTCCGCCAGGCCGAATTCCGCCGAGGCGATTCCGAACTTGTCTGTTTCCGTAACTTTCTTGAAGACCTTGTTGCCGCGCGAATCCTCCACTTCAATAGTCAGCTTACGGCCGCCGGCTGCCTCGTGATTGGCGCGGTCCAGCGCCAGGGCGCGCACGTGTATCGTCTGGCCCGGCTGATAGATGGGCTTCTCCGTGGTGAGCAGAATGGAGACTTTGTCCTCCAGCCGCACCTGCTGGGTGAACTCCGCCCCGCCGATTGGCGTGTCCACCGTGTAGCGCAGCGGATAGCTGCCCACCAGGCCCGCGGGAAACCGGAATTGCGCTTCCGCGGAGCCGCGCCGGTCGAGGCGTCCCGTGTAAAGAACCTGCGCGCTCTGGCCGGGAGGCGACAGCTCGATCCGCAGCGATCCGGGACCGCCGATGGGATCGTTCTTCGAATCCGTGACTATCACCCGCGCCGCCGCCTGCCCGCCGCTCAGATAGGATTGCTGGCCCAGAATGTGAACCACCGGCATCCGCAGGATCTGCGAGATCGATTCCGTGCCCTGGAACGCCGCCCGCTGGTCGTCGCTGTATGCGAAGCGATAACGCACCCGATCCCACGCCAGGTCCTCGGCCGCGGGCGTTGTTCCCAGTTGAACCTCCGCCTGCCATCGGCCCTTTCCATCGTGCGCTTCGACGTTCCGTTCCAAGCGCCCCAGGACCCCATCCTCGGGGTCCAGCGCCTCGACGGTGAGCCGCCCGGAGCCCTCCCGAGACAGTTGGTAAGGAATGGTCACGCGCAGAACGCCGCGCGAATACGTGGCGGCGATCTGCTCGTCGTCCGCCGCCCGTGCGCTATGAAACACGATTCCCACCGAAGCGGTGAACAGTAGCGCTACGAATAGGCGAAACCAGAATCTTGACGTGCTCGCGACTCCGTTGCGGGTCTTCATATCGGTCTCCGGGAGTGTGCTGGCATCGATGGCGGGGAGTTGGGGCGGCAGCGCCGCCTGTCTTGCAGGGCCTTCGTCCAAACGAAACGATGTCTCATGCCTGGCTCCTCGCGCGGCAGGATCGTTCGGAGCTTTTGAACGGATAGACTCCGGACGCGGCGCAATGGTTACCGTGAGTGCGCCGTCCTGCCCTGTCACTCCTGAATGCCGCGGGAACCCGATTCCTTTCAGGCCGGTTGCGAAGCTCCGTGCCTGTTCCCCTGTTGCCCCACCCTACTGCGGCCCGAACTCCAGCGTGCTCTTCGCCTCCACGCGGCGGTACTGCATCGGGAAGCTGGTAGCGTCGTAGTAGGCCTTCCACTGGTCGCGGTAGTGGCTGGAAAGCGCCTGGCCGGATTGCCCGGCCAGCACGTTCAGCAGCGAGCGGTCCCAGTCGGCTAGGTCGGCGTTCATGCGCATGGACGGCCCCATCGACCGGGTTGTCTGCTTGACCGTGCTCGATGCGCCGCTCATCGGTACGGGACCGATGTCGAAGTACGTACCCAGCAGCGGGATCTGGTGGATCACCGGGTTGTTGATGGCCACCCGCAGGTAGTTGCCGTACTGCCACCGCTTGACGTCCGGGCCTTGCATGCGGCGGGCCTCCTCAACCGCGTCCGCCAGCGCGCGCAGCAGCATCTCGTCGTAATCGCGGAACCACCCGGCGGGGCGGTCCCGCAGCAGCTTCTCGATCGCGGCCTGGGCCAGCGGGATCTGGTACCGCTGGCCGCTCGAGGGCGCTGCGCTCTCCGCGGCCGCGGTCCGCACATATTGGTAGGCCAGCGTAATCGGGAAGGGCGCGGCCTGGTCTTTCGCCATCTGGCCGCTCCAGCCGCGCAGCAAGGCGATCACGGCGTCCAGGTCCGGGTTGCTGGCGTGGCGCCGGCCGTAGGCCTCTACGATCTGCCCGGCCAGGAACTTGTTGAAGCCGGAATACACGTCCTTCTGCACCGCGAGCAGGTCCTCGGCGCGCCACTTGCCGCGCGACTCGATCAGGTCCCGTATCTGGCGCGCGCGCCACGGCGGCGCGAAATTGCCGTTGACGGGGTAGGCGTAGTCCGCCGGAAACGGATTCTGGTTGGCGGTCGCGATAATGCCGCTCGGCGGATTGAAAACCGCTGGAAGCTGGTCGAACGGAATGAATCCGTCCCATTCGAAATCGCCCGACGAGCCGTCCACCGGGACGTCGCCCGCGTAGCCTCGCCGCTTCGGCAGCTTCCCGGCCGCGTGGTAACCGATGTTGCCGGCGGTGTCCGCGTAAACGAAGTTCTGTCCCGGCCCGGGGTAACGCGCCAGCGCGGCGGTGAATTGACCCCAGTCCTGCGCCCGGTCGATATCGAGGAACGGGTACTGAATAATCCCCGGTTCGGCCGCCGTCCAGCGCAGCGCCATCCGGTCGGCGCCGTCCGTAGCGAATAGCGGGCCGTGGCGCGTCACCCACAACGTCATTTCCGAGGCGGCCTGGCCCTTGACGCGGACGATCTCGTGTTCCGGCTGGGCCTGCTCCACCCGGCCGCGGAACAGATACCGGCCAGTGCGGTCGTCGAACTTCTCGATGTAGAGGTCCTGCGCGTCGAACTGGAGGTTGGTGACGCCCCAGGCAATGCTCTGGTTGTGGCCCACCATCACGCCCGGCGTTCCGGGCAGAGCGACTCCCGAGACGTCCAGGCCCGGGGCGCGCAGGTGGACCATGTGCCAGATGCCCGGCAGCGAATACGCCAGGTGCATATCGTTGGAGAGCAGCGGCTTGCCGGAAGCCGTGCGGCTGCCGCCGACGACCCACGCGTTGGATCCCGGCTGGATGCCCTCGCCGGCGCCCGCCGGAAACAAATACTCCACCTTCCGCCGGTCCCCGGCCGCGAGCATGTCCCGCTTCACCAGTTCGTCGGGCCACGTCGTGGTGAGGTCGCGAAACAGGTACAAGCAGACGATCAGCGAGTCCACCGCACTCCAGGGGCGCGGCTGGTAACCCAGCAGCGCGAACTCCAGCGGCAGGCTGTTCCCGTGCGTGGCGATAAAGTGATTCACGCCGCGCGCGTAAGCCGCGAAGGCGGCCCGGTCGGCCGCGGGAAGCGTGCCGTAAGCGGCTTCCGCGATGCGGCGGATTCGCAGCCGGCGCGCTCCACGGTCGGACTCGAGGTAGGCCGGACCGAGCACCTCCGCGAGGTTCCCCGCCGCCATGCGCCGCAGTCCGTCCATCTGGAAGAGCCGGTCTTGCGCCGTTACGTAGCCCTGCGCGAACAGCGCGTCCTCAAGGCTCGCGGCGCGAATGTGCGGGACTCCCAGCGCGTCGAATGCGGCCAAAGCCGGGCTGGCCACCGGCGCCGCCACCCGGCCCGATCTTTGCGGCAGCGGGCGCCAGGCGTACCAGTAGACCAAGACGAGCGCGGCGGCCAGCGCGATGCCGATCGCGATGTTGAAGTACCTGAGGATCCGGCCCGCCGGAGAATGGATCGTGTGAAGGCGCAAATCCAATCATAGCGGGTAACGCCCCGGAAACGAACGGCCGGGCAATCCAGCCTGAAGCATCCGAACAGAGCCGCGAACGTAAGAGAGCGGTCGGCGCGGTCGTCTCGCGATCGATCCCCGGCCGCGCGGCGCGCCGGAAAAAAAAGGGGCGCGCATCCGGGATACGGTGGATCGCGCCCCGAGTCGTAACGGAGTTGCTTGGTTACTTCGATGGACGCATCCGCCGCCATTCCGTTAGCGATACCCGGTAAAATGGTGTCGGATCGTGTGACTTATTCCCCGTTTCGCATCGTCCTGGTGGTCCTGCTGGTCGCGGTGAACGGTCTCTTCGCCGCGGCGGAAGTGGCCCTGCTCTCCGTGCGGCACTCGCGGCTGCGGCAGATGGCGCAGAACGGGCAGGTCGGCGCTCAGGCGGCGCTGAACCTGCTGGCCAATCCCGGCCGGCTGCTCTCCGTTACCCAGGTCGGCGTGACGATGGCCAGCCTGGGGCTGGGCTGGGCGGGCGAGGACCCGCTGTACCGCATCCTGGCCGGCCTGTTGGGCCACGTTGCCGTTCCGGGCGCCGCCGGGTTGCTGCACGGCATCGCCTTCGCGCTTGCGTTCCTGATCATCGGCTATTTTCATGTGGTGCTGGGCGAGGTGGTTCCCAAGAACCTCGCTATGGCCAAGGCCGACCGCCTTGCGGCGCTGGCCGCTCCGGCGCTGCTGGTTTTTTATCGTGTCTCCACCCCCTTTGTGGTGGTGATCGAGCGCTCGGCAGGGGCCATGGTGCGCGCGCTTCGGCTCAAGGGCGCGGCCCACGGCGGCGGCCATTCCGCCGAGGAACTCAAGCTGATCGTCAGTTCCAGCCGCGGTCTCGGCTACCTCCCCGCGATCCAGGAGGACATCATCCACCGCGTGCTCGACCTGGGCGCCATCTCGGTGCGTGAAATCATGACGCCCCGAAACGATATCGTCTCCGTCTCTCCGAACGCCACGCTCGACCAGGTGTTGCGGGCCATGATCGAAAGCCGGCACTCGCGCCTGCCGGTTTACGAGGGCGCCGCCGAGCAAGTCGCCGGCATTCTGCATTACAAAGATCTGCTCCCGGTGTGGGAAGAGCGCCGCCGCGCCATTCGCTCCGGACGTCCCAGCCGCGCGTTCCGCGTCTCCGGACTTCTGCGCCCCCACTTGGTGGCGCCCGAGACCAAGCCGCTCGCGCAAATGCTTGAAGAATTCCGCCAGGGGCGCTCGCACATGGCCATGGTCGTGGATGAATTCGGCGCCATCACCGGGATGGTGACCGTGGAAGACGTGCTCGAGCAACTCGTGGGCCGCATCGAAGACGAGCACGACGAGAAGGTCCCGCGCCAGCCCGCCGCGGGGGTCCTGGAATTGGACGGGGCCACGCGCATTCGCGACCTCGAGAGCGAGTACGGCATCCGGATACCCGCCGAGGCCGGTTTTGAGACCCTCGCCGGTTTCCTGCTCTTCAGGCTCGGAAAGATACCCTCAGCCGGGGAGTTCGTCGAGTTCGAGGGCCGCCGGTACGCCGTTCTGGAAATGGAGCGCAAGCGCATCGCCAAGGTGCGCATAGAGAGACTTCCCGGGCAGTGAAAGGTGGGCCAGGCGCTTTCGCCTGCCACGGGTTTTTCGGGGCCTCCAATCGCCGATTCCGAATAATGCGAGGTCCGCTGCGCGCCTTGGCTATAATTGGAGCGGAGGACGCGCCCCTCACGCCATGCTCGGAATAGACCGCCGCGCCGCGCGCTATGCCTGGACCGTCGCGCTCGTACTGCTCACGCTGTACCTCGTCTATGTAGTCCGCCGGACCGTCTTCGTCTTCATTGTGGCGGTGCTGTTCGCGTACTTGCTCTCGCCGCTGGTCAACCTCTTGGACCGGTTCCTGCCTAGACGCCCGCGCACGGCGGCCCTGGCCCTGGCGTACGTCCTGATCGTCGGCGGGGTGGTGACCGCCGGCATTCTGATCGGCGCGCGCGTCGCCGAGCAGGCCAAGAGTCTCGCCCATAACCTGCCGGCGATAGTCGGGAAATGGGAGAACGCGCAACCTGGAGCTTCCCCCAGCATTATCGATAAGTACAAGGTTCAGATCGTCGACAGGGCGCGGTCGGAGATCGCCGCGCGATCCACCGACTTGATCTCCACCCTCGCGCAGGCGGGAGTTAAGTTCCTCACGGTGGCCAGCAGTCTGATCTACGTGGTGATCATTCCGGTCCTGGCGTTTCTCTTCCTGAAGGACGGACCCGCGATGCGGGTTCACATCCTCAGCATCCTGGAGGATGGCCCGCGCCGCACGCTGCTCGACGACGTTCTGGCGGATCTGGACATTCTGCTGGCGAATTACATGCGCGCGCTGGTGGTGCTTTCGTTGGCGGCTTTCACGGCCTACAGCATCTTCTTTCCGATCGTGGGCGTGCCGTACGGCTTCCTCCTGGCGGCGTTCGGCGCCGTGCTGGAGCTCATCCCCATGCTCGGTCCCCTGACCGCGTGCGTCACGATCTTTTTAGTGGCCGTGATTGCCGGGGCGCACCCGCTGGTGGTGCTGATTTTTGTGATCGCCTTCCGCATGTTACAGGACTATATTCTGTCGCCGCACCTTATGGGCCGTGGGGTGCAACTGCATCCGCTCCTGGTCCTGTTCGGCGTCTTCGCCGGCGCCGAGGTGGCGGGAGTCGCGGGCACGTTCCTGTCGGTGCCCGTTCTGGCGCTGGCGAGGATCCTATACCTGCGGGTGCGCAAGGCGCGGTCGGTCGTGCGGGCGGATTCGGTCCGTGCGGGCTAGTGTATCGCGGCGCGCCGCAAAACGGGGACTGGCTCGAATTCCGCCGCTTTTGCGAAACTTCGCGCCTGTCCCCGTTTTGCCTGTCCAATTTGGGCGCCGCCTCCGGCCCCGCCGCCTCCCGGCTTCTTCCTTCTTCCTTCTTACTTCTGACTTCTTACTTCTGACTACCGGCTCTGCGAGAATGGATTTGTTCCATGTATCTCTTCGACCTTTTCAAATCCTTCCTGCCGATGCATAATCCCATCGGCTTTGGGGCCGCCGACTTCATTCTCTTCACGCTGGCGGCGTTGCTCACGCTGTTCGCGCTGGCGTGGCGCTGGATTGAGCCTCACGCCGCCGGATTCGCGCGGCGCACCGCATGGTGCATGCTGTTACTCGGCGTGCTTCCGGTTGCGCTGCGCCTGGCGCTGCTTTCCCACCATCCCGTCCCGGTTCCGGATATCTACGACGAGTTCAGCCACCTGCTGGCCGCCGACACCCTGCGGCATCTCCGGCTGGCCAATCCGGCGCACGCGATGCACCGGTTCTTCGAGACCTTCTTCGTGTTGCAGCAGCCCACCTACAGTTCCATTTACCCCATCGGGCAAGGGCTCTCGATGGCGCTTGGCCGGATGTTCTTCGGCCACCCATGGGCCGGGGTGTTACTGTCCGCGGCGGCGTTCTGCTCCCTGTGTTACTGGATGCTGCGGGGCTGGACAACGCCAGGCTGGGCGCTCGTTGGAGGAATGCTCGCCGTTATCGAATTCGGGCCGCTGAGCCTGTGGATGAACTGCTATTGGGGCGGCGCCTTCGCGGCCGCCGGCGGATGCCTCGTGTTTGGAGCGCTGCCCCGCTTACGCAACGCGTCTGGTTACAGGAACGCCGTCCTGCTGGGCGCCGGCCTCGCGATCGACCTGCTTACGCGGCCTTATGAATCCGTGTTCTTGTGCCTCGGCGTCGTCCTGTTCTTCGCTCCGGCTCTGTGGAAGCGGGAGACGCTTCCGCAACTTGCGCGAGCGGCGGCGGTTGCGGCCCTGGTGGTGATGCCCGCCATCGGCGTCACGCTGCTTCAGAACAAGCAAGTGACCGGAAGCTGGACCACGCTGCCCTACACGCTCAGCCAATATCAATACGGCGTACCCATGACGTTCACGTTTCAGGCAAACGCGGAGCCGCACCTGGAACTGACGCCCCAGCAGGCGCTCGACTACAAAATGCAACGCGCCTACCACGGTGAGGCGGCCGGCACGCTCGCAACCTGGCTCGAACGGCTCGAATACCGCGTGCGCTATTACCGTTTCTTCTTTCTGCCTCCGCTCTACCTGGCGCTGGCGGCGTTCGTCGTGAGGCTGCGCGAGTACCGGTTTGCCTGGGCCGCCGCAACGCTGGCCCTATTCGCGTTGGCGACCAACTTTTTTCCGCTGTTCGAGGTTCATTACCTTGCCCCGGTCGCGTGCCTGTTCGTGCTGGCGAGCGTCGCGGGGCTCGAACAACTCGGCCGCCTGAGCGTTCGCGGATCGCCGGCGGGCTTGGAGGCTTGCCGTTTGATCCTGTTCCTGTGCGCCGCGCAGTTCCTGTTCTGGTACGGCATGCACGCTCTCGATGGCCAGGACTTCTCGGAGTCGGTGAGGAAATACGAGACCTGGGACGCCATCAATCACGAAAAATCGGGCTACCGGACCCTGATCGCCGGCGCGCTGGCGCAGGCTCCCGGAGAGCAACTGGTCTTTGTTCGCTACTATCCCCAGCACATCTTCCAGAACGAGTGGGTGTGGAACGAAGCCGATATCGACGCCGCGCGAGTGATGTATGCCCGCGACCTCGGGCCGGCCGAGGATGAGAAGCTGCGGCAATACTATCCCGGCCGGACCGCCTGGCTGCTGGAGCCGGATTTCCGCCCGCCCCGCCTGAGGCCCTACCCCAGCGAGCCTCCGCCGCCCCCGGCCGCCGCGTCGCCGTTCGAACCGGTGGTGCGGTGATCCCCAGCCTCTGTGCGCTTCTTATTCCACACGAAGTACACCGGCACGCCCAGCAGCACGATAATCAACCCCGGCCACGCGTACCCCGGCTTGTAGATCAGCAGCAGAACGTCGATGAAACCCGCGACCAGGATGTAAGCCGCCGGCAGCACCGGGTATCCGAAGGCTTTGTAGGGACGCTCCATGTCCGGACGGGTGCGGCGCAACACGAACAGGCCGGCGATGGTGAGCATGTAGAACAGCAGCACGGCGAAGATCACGTAATCCAGCAGGTTGCTGTAGCTGCCGCTTAGCGTGAGCAGCACCGCCCAGACGCACTGGGCCACCAGCGAAAAGCGCGGCGCGTGGTGGACCGGGTCGAGTTCGCCGGCCCTGCGGAAGAAGAGCTTGTCCTTGGCCATGGCGTAGTACACGCGGGCGCCGGAAAGGACGATCCCGTTGTCGCAGCCGAAGGTCGAGATCATGATGGCGGCGGCCATCAATTGCGCCGCCACTCCGCGGCCGAACATCATGGCGGCGGCCGCGGTGGCCACGCGGTCCTGGTCGGCGGTCTGGATGTCGTGAAGCGTCAGGACGTTGAGGTACACGAAGTTCGAAGCGATGTACAGCGCCGAGACGATGGCCACTCCCAGGGCCAGCGAGAGCGGCAGGTTGCGCCTCGGGTTGCGCATCTCGCCGGCCGTGAACGTCACGTTGTTCCAGGCGTCCGAGGAGAACAGCGCGCCCACCATGGCGACGCCTACCAGGCGCACCGTGTCGACGCTCCAGCTTGCGCCTCGCCAGAAGTTCGTGAAGTTGGCGCTCACGGCCGCGGGGTTGCGGCCCAGCAGAAACCCAAACCCCACCAGCCCGAGCAGCGCGGCCACCTTGGCGAACGTGAAGACGTTCTGCACGGCCGCGCCCGTGCGGATGCCGCGGGTGTTCGACCAGGTGAGGAAGACGATCAGCGCGATGGCCAACGCTTGCTGGGTGGTCACCCGGAGCAACGTGACCGCCCCGTTCGAGCCAAACCCGATTCTGATCAGGTTGTTATCGGCCGAAATCCACGGGATGAACACGCCGGTGTACTTGGCGAAGGCCACGGCGACGGCGGCGATGGTGCCGGTTTGAATCACCAGGAACATGGTCCAGCCGAACAGGAAGCCCCACAACGGGCCGAAGGCCTCGCGCAGGTAGACGTACTGCCCGCCGGCGTGGGGCATGGCGGCGGCCAGCTCGCCGTAGCTGAGCGCGGCCACCAGCGTCAGCGCGGCGGTTGCGAACCACGTGAGCATCAGCAGGCCGGGCGATTGAACCTGGCGCGAGATATCGGCCGCGACGATGAATACGCCCGAGCCGATCATGGAACCCATCACCAGCGTGGTGGCGTCGACGAGCCCGAGGGCTTTGATTAGACCGTTGTCGCGAGCTGTTGCCATTCTTCCATCCGTTCACGAAGGGACCGGGCCGTGGCGGCCTCGGGGAGCATTCCGGCGATGACGGCCACCGAATCGGCGCCGGCCCGGAAGGCGTCCAGCGCATTGGCCAGGGTGATGCCGCCGATCGCCGCCAGCGGCTTGGAGACCAGGGCGCGGCAGCGGCGCAGCGCCTCCACGCCGGCCACGGGGTCGGGGTTGCGTTTGGAGGCGGTTGGAAACACCGGGCCGAACGCCAGGTAGTCCACCGGCTCTTCGGCCGCCTCGCGAAGCTGTTCCGCATTGTGGGTGGAGAAACCGACGAGAGCATCCGGGCCGAGAAGCATTCTGGCGTCGCGCGGCGCCAGGTCGTCCTGGCCCACGTGCAGACCGGTCTTGAGGAGCATGGCGAAATCGGCGCGGTCGTTGACCACCAGGCGCGCCCCGGCCCCGCCGCAGAGGCGCGCCACAGCCCTGGCCGCCTCGAACATATCGCGGCCCCAGTGCGCCTTGTGCCGGATTTGCAGGATGCCCGCGCCGCCTTCAAGCATCGCCGCGGCGGCCATTTCCAGGCCGATTCCGCGCGCTTCCAGCGACTCGGTATCCAGGATCGGGTAGACGCGCGGAAGCTTCATACTCAGAAACTGTATCGCAGGGCGAGCGCCCCGTGCGAGTTGCGGTGGAATTGGCCCAGGAAATCGCTTTGCGCGCCGTGAATCCAGGCGAAGCCCGCAGTGGCGCGCCAATGCTGGCCAAAGGCCTGGCTGTACTCGGCTTTCAGCCAGACTCCGCGGCCATTCTGCCGGGCGACGGCTTCAAAGGCCACGCCGCGGTTCACGTCGATGGTGTACCCGGCGCGGGCGACCAGCGCGCGCGTGAATCCGCGCACGGGCGAAAATCCGGGGGCATCGCCGTGCCTGGTGATGATCTGGCCCGCATAGCCGGCCACGAAAGACCACTCGCCGGCCTGCCGCTCCAGTTGCGCCACATACAACGCGTAATTGTCGGCCTGGCTGGTGGAGGAAGTGAAATACGCCGCCTCCGCTTTGAGCGTCACCAGCCGCATCGGCGCGGCGAGATCGCCGCCGTACATCCGCATTTGCGGATAAAAGCGTTGGATGGCGAGGGCCGTCAGCGAGGGTTGCGCGCGGAACAAGGGCAGGTGGTCGTATCCGTTGTAGAACGAGAGCGCGTATTCGGCGGCGCGGCCGATGTGGTTCCAGCGCGCGCCGAACTGCGCCCCGCCGGGAAAGTCCGGCGCCAGCTCGTGGATGGGGATGCCCGCCGGCAGCGACGACCAGCGCTGGTCGAGGAGCGGCATGCGGCTGGGGGTCAGGCGCGGAGAGACTACCAGCTCCACGGCATTCGCCTGTCCGCCATAGGCGATGCGCGCGGCGGTGACGCCGAGGAAATCGTTATCCACCACGTTGAGGAAGTCGCGCGGCGCGAAGCGGTCGGTGGGGTTGAGAATGTCGGCTTTGCCCCAGCGGATGAACTGCTTGCCCGCTTCCAGGGTGAGCTTGCCGCGCGAGTACGTCGCGCTCAACCGGCGGATTTCGAACGCGGGCCGCCGGCGCTCGCGGTCCCACCAGGAAAGAACGAACGCCCGCTCCGTCTCGCCGTGCGAATCCGCGCGAGCGTCGATTCCGCCCGCGAATTGCAGGCCCGGCAGCGGCTTGTAGAATGCCTCGTAACGGAACAGGGCCTCGCCCACGGCATGGCCGCTATCGTTGGGCGCGGTCTGGGGGTAAAGCAGGGCGCCGGTTTCGAAGAACCCCCGCTGGGTAAAATCCTGGGCGGCGGCGACGGCGGCCAGGGCTAAACACAACGACAGAACTCTTAGGTTCCGTTCTGGAATAACGGCGTCAACCGCTCTCTTACGTTCGCGGCTCGGATGCGGGTTCACTGTTCCCGCCGCAGGGCCTGCACCGTGAAATCGTCGTCCTTCATGGGGACGTTGTATTCCAGCTTCTCGAAGCGCAGGATGGTGCGGCTGTTGCGGCGCAGGTCGGTCATTTCAAGCAGCCGGGCGGTCCGGATCCCTTGCACGTTCTCGATTTGCGATTGATGCAGGCGCCGTACGACCTCGTCCTTGACGAAGTTCTCGTACTGCGCGGGCACGTAGTCCTCCTTGCGAATCCAGACGCGCGAGCGGGTGTACTGCGAGACCTTCCCCTGGCGCGGGCGCGATTCGATGCGCCAGCAGGCCGCGCCGTCGATGGCGTCTTCGCCTTCGAGCCGGTAGTCGTATTGATCGAGGTCGCGCTCCTCGAGGTCCTCGAAGCTGAAGTCCGTGCCGAAAAAGCGCGTCGAGCGGTCCTGGAGGGCGATGCGGCGGTCGCGGCCGATGGCGGGCGTCCACATCCACTGGTCCGACGACCGGTCGGGGTGGTTGACCACCAGCAGCGCGACGCCCTTGACTTCGGCGGGCGCGGTGAAGCGGATGATGGCCTTGCTGTCGCCGTAGGAACCGATGCGCGTGAACTGCCAGGATTTCTTCGAGACTTTGGAATTGGCGGCGATGACTTCCAGCACGCCCTCGTAACGCTGCGAAGTGGAGCGCCCGCGCCGCTGCGATTCCTGAACGATCTGGCGGGCATCCTGGGCGAAGGCGGGGGTGAGGAGAAGCAACAAGATGGCTGGTCTGCTCCACAGTCCGGATCGCGGCCGGCCTTGCGGCCGGCTGGACCCGCTGGAAAGCGTGTCCGCAGCCTGAAAGGCCGCCCCACGGTGTGGCGCAGACACTTTGTCTGCCGCGCCGACACTCGTGTCGGCGCTTGTCGTTCCACCGAAGCAAGGGTCGAGACGAGTCTCGACCCGGCAGGCACGAGTGCCCGCGCCACGGGGCTTGCGTCTCTTATTCATATTCAAGGGCCTCCACTAAGGAGCCGCGGACGGCGGTTTCGGCGGGGAGAACGGCCGAGGCCAGGGCGGCGCCGAGAATCACCGGAATCAGCAGGGCAACGATGGACAGCGGGAACACGTAATCGAGGGGCATTCCCGTGAAATCGCGCCGGACGGCCTGCAATTCGTAGTACAACACGATGGCTCCGGCTCCGATTCCCAAGGCCAGGCCGATGGCGCCGATGGCCGCGGCTTCCATCCACACGGCGCCGCGGATCTGCGCGCGCAAGCCGCCCACGGCGCGCAACACGCCGAACTCGCGGCGGCGGTCCGCGATGGAGACCGTCAGCGTGTTCACGATGCCCAGCACGGCCACCAGCACGGCGACGATCACCTGAAGATAGGTCATGCCGAGCCACTGATTGGTCAGTCCCATGACGTAATCGCGCACGTCCCGGTTCAGCAGCACGAAGAGGCGGCGCTGCCTGCCGAGGCCTTCGACGATGCGCCGGCGGGCCACTTCGGGCGAGACGCCGCGCTTCAAGTAGATGCGGAAGATACTCACCGTGTCGTCCTGGAAATAGCGGACGAACGTTTTGCGCTCCAGGAAAATGCTGCCGAGGTCGTTGGAGTAATCCCGCACGATTCCCACCACCGGCAAACGCAGCGGACCGCCGGGAGCGTCCAGCGCGATCCTGTCGCCGAGGTGCAGGTTCTCGAGGTTCGCCAGGTTCTCCGCCAGGATGACGCCCTTTTCTTCGGAGGCCAGCCGGTTCATTTCCGCGGCGTCGCCCTCCGCCACGATGCGATGCACGCGGCGGCCGAGACCGGCGATCTCGATGGCGATGATCATGACCGGCTTGCCGCGAAACTGGATGCGGGCGACCCGCACTGGCTGCACTTCCTCGACGCCGGGGACCGCCTCGAGATCCGCGCGCATGGAGGCGGGGAAGCGGAAATCGTGCCCGGCGATGGTGGGCGACGCGGTGACGAAGAGGTCCGGATTGAGGCTGGCGATGGTCCATTCCTCGATGGATTTGAAACTGGAGTGGGCGACGCCGCCCTGCCCGATCACCAGGGCGAGCGAGAGCATCAGCGCGGCCACGGTGGCGGAGGTGCGGCGCGGCGCCTGGATGAGGCTATCCACGGCGAGCGCGCCTTCCACGGGGCGGAACCATCTGAGAAGCGGCCGCAGAAGCCTAGCCAGCTCGAGCGAAAGGAACGGCGCGAGCAGAAGAAACGACAGCAAAGCGAACACGTATCCCGCGTAGAAGGCCGGCCGCCAGCGTCCCGCCGGCAGGCAAACCAGCGCCAATGCCACGGCGCACAGCGCGGCCCAGCGGCGCGCGCGGCTCTCACCCGCGCCGAGCACCTGGTAGCGGCCCTTTTGGAGGGCCCGCACCGGCTCAATGCGCGCCGCGTTGCGGGCGGGGATGAACGCGGCAACCATGCTCACGGCCACGCCGAGCGCCACCGCCGCCGTGAGAAAGCGCGGGTCGAGCGAGACTCCGCCGGGATTCTGCGGCACTCCGAAAAGCGATTCCATCAAACGGCCCGTCATGCCGGTCAGGCTGCGCGCGAAGGCCAATCCCACACCCAGACCCACGGCCGAGCCAACCAGGCCCGCGATGGCGCTTTCCGCGAGGAACAACGCGCGGATCTGGCCGCGGGTGGCGCCCAGGGCGCGCAGGATGCCGATTTCGGGCCTCCTCTGCGTCACCGCGATGGAGAACGCATTATAGATGATAAACATCCCGATGAAGAGGGCGAACAGGCTCGAGACGTCCACCGCCAGGGTGTAGACGCCGAGCAGCGATTCGAACTGGCGGCCGCGGCTGGAGGGCGGCTCGACGTTGAAGCCGGGGCCAAGCGCGCGGGCGATGGCGGCCTGGCCGCGATCGAGCGAGACGCCATCCTGGAGTCCGATATCGATGCGGTCGAAGCGGCGCCCGCGTCCGAAGACCAGTTGCGCCGCGTAGATATCCATGATCCCCAGGTTGCCGCCGAAGGCCGAAGCCATGCCGCCGGCTTTCAGGATGCCGCGCACGGTGAACGAGCGGGGCCCTTGCATGGTATCGAAGGAAATCCGGCTGCCCGAGCGAAGGCCGTTGCGGTCCGCGAATTCGCGGGTAACGATGAGCGAATCGGGCTGCGCGAGGAAGACCAGCGGGTCGTCGACCACGTCGGCGGAGCCGCTATCGAAATCGTAGTCGCGGAGGCTGCGGTCGCCGGTCATGTCCACGGCCAGGATCAGCAGCTTGCCCTGCCCGGGCAGGCCGGTATCGACAGCGGCTTCGATCACGGGAGCGGCCGCGCTCACTTCGGGGACGGCTTCGACGCGCTCGAGCACCTCCTCGCCGAAGCCGGCGTCTCCGGCCGAGACCTGCAGGCGGGCCTTGCCGGCGATGCGGTCGACGGTCTGGTTGAAGGCCCGCAGCACGGATTGGTTGGCCGTCTGCATGCTCACCAGCAGCGCGACGCCGAGCGCGATTCCGGCGGTGGTGAGCGCGCAACGCAGCCTGTGCTTGCGCACGTAAGGCCAACTGATGAGGCGCAGCAGGTTCACCGGCGCACGTCTCCGGCGATGCGCGCGTCGCGCAGGGTGATGGTGCGCGGGCAGCTTTCCGCGACGCCGGCGTCGTGGGTGACGATCAGGACGGTGGCGTTCAGACGCTGGTGGAGATCGCGGATCAGGTGGAGGATATCGGCGCCGGTGTGGGTGTCGAGGTTGCCGGTAGGCTCGTCGGCGAGCAGCACCGGGGGGTAGAAGGCCAGCGCCCGCGCGATGGCCACGCGCTGGCGCTCGCCGCCGGAGAGCTCGTCGGGCAGGTGGTCGAAGCGCGGGCCGAGTTGGACCAGCTCCAGCAACTCGCGCGCGCGGGTTTCGATCTGCTTGCGCGGCAGCCCCTTCAGGTGCAGCGGCAAGGCCACGTTCTCGACGCAGGTGAGGCTCGGCAGCAGGTTGAAGAACTGGAAGATGAAACCGATTTGGTCGCGGCGCAGGCGGGTGAGATCGTCGTCGGAGAGTTCCGCGATGTTCCGGCCGGCGATGCGGATCTCGCCCGCGGTAGGCCGGTCGAGGCCGCCGATCAGGTTCAGCAGGGTGGACTTACCCGACCCGGAAGGCCCCACGATAGACACCATCTCGCCGCGCTCGATGTGGAGGTCGATGGAATCGAGCGCCACCACCCGCCGTTTGCCGTCGTAGATCCTGGAGACGCCAGTGAGGGAGAGCATGAATAAGAGCTTTCAGCGTTCAGCTATCAGCTTTCAGCTTACCGCCCGGGCTCCGCCGGGCGGGACGGCATTTGGTGTTCGGAAATGGGATTAGGTTCGTTTGGTATCTCCGGGGGCGCCAGGTGTTCGGAAATGGGATTAGGTTCGTTTGGCATATCGAGGGGCGCCAAGTGTTCGGAAATGGGATTAGGTTCGTTTGGCATATCGAGGGGCGCCAAGTGTTCGGAAATGGGATTAGGTTCGTTTGGTACCTCCGGGGGCGCCAGGTGTTCGGAAATGGGACTGGGTTCGTTTGGTATATCGAGGGTGTCCGGTTCGCAGGCGGATGGATCGACCGGGTCGGGCGGGGGTGAAAGGCGCATGAGGAGCAGATTCCGTGAGGTCTGTTTGCCGCCGGCCGTGACAGGGCCGCGGGAGCGGGCGCCATTGGCCCGCGAAGCGATGATTCGTCTGAGTGATGACACGGATACTCCTAACTCCAGGATAAAACACGAGGTGTTCGATGGATGCGTTAAGTGATTGATTCGATTAGCGAAATAGGTTGTGAACGGAATTTGGGAGGTAAGAAGGCAGACCACAAGAAACGATGGTCCGCCCCACTGTCCACCCACTGGCCTATTGGCGGTCACAGGAGAAATGAGGGAAAGGGAGAAAGCGCCGAACAATCTGAGGGGAAAGGACTTGGGGCCGGGCATGCAGGACTGGAATTCAGAGTTCCCGGGGAGCCGCACTTGCGAACCTTTGTTGGCAGCGCGCGGGCACCGGACTCAAGGCGGTTTCCGGCACATCCAAAAAACGCCTTGTTTTCAACTAATTAGATCTCAAGCAGATACGGGCATCCTGTCGAAGCCTGTTGGGCCCGGAGGCTCGGGTGCACGACAAAAAAGTGGGTAATCAGGCGGCTCGGGAACGGGTTTCCCAGTAGTCTTCGAACCTGTGGCTAAGGCGGCAGCAGCGCAAAGCGATGATGGCATTGGCGCCGGCGACAGTCCAGAACGACCCGGAGC
>CAIRXZ010000321.1 GCA_903882645.1 uncultured Acidobacteriia bacterium
AGCCATCGAACCAGTCCTGCCCCTCCGCCAAATCCTTGACGATTGGAATCAACTCTCCGCCGAATTGAACGAGGCGCCCCGCAAACGCTTGAGTGCGATGATGAATAGAGGTTCATTATTATCTTAGCGCTTATGGGGGTCCGCCCCACCGAGTGGTTGCGGCTATGCGGGGCACGTCATCGTCATCCGTGGCCTGCCCGGCTTTTTCCGGGACACTGCGCTACAGTTTGTGCGCCAGCATCAGGCCGTCGCCCACGGTGGCGACGCTCAGGCAGACGCGGGCACCCTGGCGCAGACGGCGGTTGAAGGCGCGAATGGCTTCGGCGCCGGGGTCTTTCGCCCCTCCGGGGCTTGGTGAATCTCGCGGCTTCCCCACGGCTTGCGCCGTGGGCTATTCTCTTCCGCTCTTACGAGCTCCGATGCGGAGCACCCCCGAACCCCAACTCTTACGTCCCGCACCCTGCCCGATCTAGGCCAGCGTCAGGCCGGCGTCGGCGGCGATATCGAGGCGGGCGAACTGGTTCCTTTCCAGCTTGGGAAACGCGGCGGCGGCGATCATGGCGGCGTTGTCGGTGGAAAATCCCGGGCTTGGGAAGAAGACCGGGTACGGCAAGCCGGCCGAGGCGGCGGCCGCCCGCAGGCCGGTGTTGCAGGCCACCCCTCCGGAGACGATCAGCGCCCGGGCGCCCATACGCTCCGCCGCGGCGACCGCGCGCGTCAGCAACTCCCGAATCACGGCGTGCTGGAAGGAAGCCAACAGGTCCAGCGTGGCGCGCGGCGTCGCGGCCAGCCATTCTTCCGCGGTGGGCGGGGACGGGCCGCGCCGGAGCGCGCGGCGGGCCGCGATTTCCGACTCCATGCCGCGCGCCTCCACCCAACGGAGCACCGCCGTCTTCAGGCCGCTGAAGCTGAAATCGGAAGCGTTGCCCTTCATCCGGGCAAAGGTGAAGCGCACGGCGTTGGGGTCGCCATAGGGCGCCAGAAAGTCGATCACCGGGCCGCCGGGGTAGCTGAAGCCCAACAGTTTGGCGACCTTGTCGAAGGCTTCTCCGGCTGCGTCGTCGCGCGTCTTGCCGAGCAGGCGGTATTCAAACCCCTCGCGGACCTCGAACAGGTGCGTGTGGCCGCCGCTCACGACCAGCGCCAGGGCGGGAAACGCGACCTCGGTCCCCGCGCGCCGGGCTTCCAGAATCACCGAGTGGATGTGCCCTTCGATGTGATTGACGGCAATAAGCGGCACGCCGCTCGCGAAGCTCAGAGATTTGGCGTAGGTCATCCCCACGAGCAGCGATCCCACCAAGCCAGGCCCCGTTGTGACGGCGATGGCCGCGAGATCCTCGAGGCGCGCGCCGGCGAGGCCGAGCGCTTCCCGGACCACCGGCACAATGGCGCGCAGGTGCTCGCGCGAGGCCAGCTCCGGCACCACGCCGCCGTACTTGCCGTGGGTGGTCATTTGCGACGCCACCACTGAGGACAGCACAACTTCGGCGTTCTCCACCACCGCGGCGGCAGTCTCGTCGCAAGAAGATTCGATGCCGAGGATACGCACTACCTTCACAGTAGCGCGGCGGGAACACGGGGGAAAAACGGTATCTGGATGTGTTGGAGGTCCGGAGGGGATTTCCGAACCGCTGGCAGGGCTATTCGTGCGGCTCTGCTGGCTCAGGCTCAGGAAGAGCCGAAGTCTGGGCGTCCAGGGCTTGCTGTTTAGGTTCAGCCTTCTTTGGAACGATTCTGAGCAGCGGAAGAACCGGAGTGTGATGTCCGATCCTCGATGTTATGTCGCGTAGATACTCTCTCGCGTATGGCCAGCAGTTGAATACAGCCGTTCCGCGGCTGAATGAGGAAACCTCATCCTCTTTCGGGGTGTACCCATCCCGCAAATCATAAGACGCTTCGAATGTGCAGTTGACCAAAAACAGGCGCTCCGGGGGCTCCGAAGAATCCCATGCGGCATATTCAAATGAAACCTCTACAATCAAGCCACCTGCCTGAAGTGCGTGGGAGATGTTGGTCAACGCGGGCCTAGCCGACAAGGGCCCCCTGAACTCAGTTCCAGATTTTGCTCGCATGACCGCGGACGAAAGCAGCAAAATATTCTGGATCTCGCAGTTCGCCTGAAGGCTGCTTAGCGCCTCGATCTGCTCCTTCGTTTGGGAAATCTGCATTTCGGTCTATTAGGCGGCCATGCCGCAAGCGTTGTCGATCAGATCTCCGGCAAGGAAAACACTGTCCATTCTCATGACGGGATGACTCTCGAAATACGGGCCAATGTTGAGAGTTAACTCAATATCCTTCCCCTCGACAACCAGCGCGGACAGTACGTATTTCTGGGGAACCTGGCCTTCCAGCGCCCTCAGGTTCTCTCGCGCGGCTAGGGGATCGGTCTTGAGACGAATCAACTCATCCATCGCCTTGTCCTGAATCTGGCCTGATTCCCACCGCTTGACGCTGGCGACTCCCGCACCTAGGTACTCCGAGAACCGCTGCTGAGTCATTCCCAGCCGAGAACGCCGGGCGCGAATTTCAGAACCCTTCAGCAACCCGTGCTTCTCACGGTACCCATCAGACACGAGTCGGGTAAACTCGGAACTTTGTCCGCTATCGATTGTCTGGAACCCGCATCGGTCACACTTCAACCCTTCCATGCGGACAACAAAGGACTCCCCGTTGCGCTCGCCAACGAGGTCCGTGACACCAGAGACAAGCGATCCCTGCCCACACTCAAAACAGGTCATTCTCTCCACCTCTCTGGTATGTCTTATCGGCTGATCCATTTTGTTTTCTAAGACCTAGATTCGTGAAATGAGTAAATTACAAGTCTGGTTTTCGTGCACTCCGACGCAAGAGCGAATTTCAAGTACATCCGCCTCTTCAATTCTGCAGAGTTCCAGCAGAACGCATATAGCTGCAGATTTCTGAATGGAGGATGGACAGAGGTGTCATTTGGCGGCTCCGGGCCACAACGGTGCGTCGGGGTGATCTCCTGGAGCGCAATATCGATAGCCATGAATCGCTCCGGTTCATCAAGCAGGTCAAGTTCGTGAAACTCGCGTTCAACTTTGGTCGGATTACCCAACCAGAATCGCCCGCGGTAGTCTTTGAGAGCCTGCTTGGCTGCCTTTAGCGCATCCTCCGACTCCTGGTTGGATAGTATCATTTGATCCCACGGGTAGTCAAGGCCTTTTTTGGTACTGATAGTACCTTTGCGGCCGGGAGAGCGCATTGCGCACCGTGAAGTCTCAAAGAATTATCCTATGCCAGAACGGACTCCGCGTCCATACTTGGTCGTGTTTTGCTTCTAAGCCATAATGTTCCTCAATTCCCGATCTGCGGTCCCCGCCCCAATCGTCGGGATGAAGCGCTACAACTGCATGACGGCTTCGAGGGGCGCGCGCGCCGGGTGGATGCCGTGGCGCACGCTAAAGGCCAGCACGCTGCGGCACTTCCGGGTGCAGCGGTCGATGGCGCCTTCCGTGTCGAAAAGCGCCTGGCGCGCCGGATGGCCCGGCTCGAGCGCCATCATGGCGCTTGAAACGCTGCTGAGAATGACCGTGAATTCGTTATTGAAATCGTGCGCCATGGTGGCTGCCGCAATGGCGCAGGTTCGATCGGTTCTAGTAAGTCTTTCCACGACCACATGGTAGCGGCCGGGCACGCCGCGGCTCGGCGTTCAAGACAATAACTCGTTTCGATTCAATAAAATAAAAAAATAAAGTATTGGTGAACGAGAAAATCCGATAGCAAGACCGCTCGCGCGCACGGCCGCAATGGCAGCGGCGGCGCGAGGGATTGCGCGGGAGCGTGGGGGGGGTGCATGGCGGCCGCACGCGGAGCGGGCCGGGGGACCGGCGCCGCAAGCGGGAGAAACCTCTTTCATTGGGGTGCACCTTTTCATTCACCGATACTTTTCAGATTTTTTACTGTTTGTTTTCATATAGTTACAGACACCATCGAGCGGAGCCCGAGGGTCCGGCCTGCTAGTTTGAAATTGGGATGAGGCGTGAGGCAAGTGGCCACGCCGGCTTTCCTAGACATCAAGAAGAAAGGAGATGAAACTATGAATTGGAAACTCTGGCTGAAAGGCCTTGCGGCGGTGGCGATCGGCGGGGCGGCGACCGGGGCGACGAACGTTCTCGGTACGGGCCAGCTCAACAAAAACGTGGCGGTCACGGCTGCAATCGGCGCACTCTCGACGGTGCTCGCCTACCTGGTGAAATCGCCGCTGGCGCCGCCGGCCGACGGTCCCGTCGCGCCGGAGGCGGCCTCGCCAGTACAGGCCCCCGCCGCCGGCGCCAACTAATCGCTCAAGCCGGACCGCTCGATCCGGGCGCCCTCATCCGCACCCCGCGACATCCGGTTGCGCGGGGCAGGCCATTTCGCAATAACACCGACAGACGACAAAGTCAGCATGGTTTATCCCCGACAGGAGACCTTGCAGTGCGAAATGCCCTGGTTGCCGCCCTGATTTCGTGCGCCGACGACCCTTCCAAGCGCGAGGCCCGCCGCTTCCTGCCGGGCCTTTCGTCCGACGAACTCCAGTTCATCCCCGAGTTCGCCGGCGCGCGCACCCTGGAATCCGCGCGGGAGAACCGCTGTTCGCGCGCCCAATTGGCCGAGAACGTCGTGGAGTTTCAACGCACGCGCAGCCGCGGCGGCCGGTGAAGCGAGGACCAGGATCACAAGACGATTGTGCTGCTCGAGTATCTCCGCCGCGGCGGCGGGCGCCGGTTGCCGATAGCGCGCGCGGAGCACGCCTGAGCCGCCGGGCGGCCGTCGCCGCTCCTACTGCACAATACCGCCCGGCGCCTGTGGCTCCAGGCGGATCTCGCCGAACGCGGTTTCGTACTGGGTCACGTTTTGCTGGAGCACGTTGAGGAGCGCCTTGGCCTGCTGCGGGCTCACGTAGACGCCCTGGAAGTTGTGTATGGCGACGTTGTCCGGGGAGGCCTGATTGACGCGGCCGAAGGTAAGGAAGAAATCCCAGAGGTTGACCCGCACCTGGACGCTGTTGGCGTAGTTTTCCCGGTATTCGGGCGTGTTGATCAACTGGATCTTGGGGGCGGCGGGCTGAATCATAGCTCTCAGCGTAGCACCGCCCGGCGCCCGCAGGGCCAGGCGGCGGATTGGTGATTTTTCTCACCTTTCCCTGCGCCGCTCCCGGCGATTTGGTAGAACCCGTGCTGTGCCGGGAGCGTCCGATAAGATGAGGTGGAGGTCATGAAAGCGTTCTTGGCCAGCCAAGCGGTGGGACATGTCCATTGTCCGATGTGCACCCACACGGTTCCGGCGGACATCGACCTGAAAGGCAAGTATGCGCGCGTGGCTCCGGGACAGCGGTGTCCGCGCTGCCACTCCTCTTTGGACGTGGCCATCGTGGTGCAAGTACCGGAAGCGGCATAGCCCGGTACGTACCTGGCGCCTCGGCGGTTGTCTCAGGGCCGCGCTTTCTGCCATAGTGGTAACGGAACGGGCGATATGAAGCGGAAGGGGCAACTGAAATCCGAGCCGGTGGTTCCCGCGGAGATTCTGGAACAGGCGAAGCGGTCCGTCTCGGACGACCGCCTCAAGAAGCCGTCCCGGTGCGGGGTGTGCGGCGCGGAGACGTCCATCGCCGGGCCGGAGCCGCTGTGCTGGGTTTGCCGCCGCCTCAAGATCAGCGCCTGGCGCGAGATCGAACAGCAGGTCCCCGCTCAGGAATAGCCCGTGGCGCGGGCCTTCCGGGCCGCCATGGGCGTGCGAACGCCCCGGTCCCGCAGGCAGCGCGTGGACGCGCCCCCCGTTGTAGAATGTTTGGATAATGAGCGACGCAGAAACCGCCCAACCCGGCCAGGATGAAGTTCGCGCCTCGCTGCCGCCCGCGTCATTCGCTTTTCTGACGATCTCCTTGCGCGCCCAAGCCGAGATGCAGCTTGGCCTGGTACGCTTCAGCGAAGAAGACCAGGCCGAACCGGACCTCCCGCTGGCGCGCCACACCATCGATCTGATGGGCATGCTGCTGGAGAAGACCAAGGGCAATCTGGATCTCGAGGAACAGCGGCTGCTGGAGAATTCACTCACGGAACTGCGGTTCCGGTTCGTCCAGGTCTCGGAGGAAGTAGCCAAGGCGGCGTCCCGGAAAGCCTGAATGGCGGGGCCTGCGATCAAGATCATCGTGCTCGGGTCGGGTACCAGCGTCGGCGTACCTACGATCGGTTGCCATTGCGGCGTGTGCACGTCCGCGGATCCGCGGGACGTCCGTTTGCGGCCCTCCATCCTGGTGTCTTACGGAGGCCATAACATCCTGATCGACGCAACCCCCGATTTTCGGGCGCAGGCCTTGCGGACGGGCATGGACCATTTGGACGCGATATTGTTCACCCACGCGCACGCCGATCACATTCTGGGCCTGGACGACGTGCGTCCGTTCAACTTTCACCAAAGCGGGAGCATTCCGATCTACGCCGCGCCCGAGACCATGGCGAGCCTCCAGCGCGTCTTCGCGTATGTTTTCGATGGCGGCGTGAAGGAAACCCACGTCCCGCGGCTCGACGCGCGGCTGATCGGCGGGGCGCCGCTGGACCTGTTCGGCGTCGAGTTCGCGCCAGTGCCGGTGCTCCACGGCAACCAAACCATCCTGGGATTCCGTTTCGGCCCAGCCGCGTACCTGACCGACCACAGCGATATCCCGGAATCCTCCATGGAGCAACTGCGAGGTCTCGATGTGTTGTTCCTCGACGCGCTGCGCTACAAGCCGCACCCCACTCACTCCACGGTGGAGCGGTCGATACGGACGGTGGAGAGGCTGGCCCCGCGGCGCGCGTTCTTTACGCACATCGGTCACGACCTGGGGCACGAGCGGGCCGAGAGCCTGCTTCCGCCGCACATCCGGCTGGCCTACGACGGCATGGAACTGCTTGTGGAAGGCGCGAATTAGCTCATGAGAGTCTATCGCAGCCTCGCCGAGGTCCCCGCCGATTTCGGTCCCAGCGCGCTGACCATCGGCAATTTCGATGGCGTGCATACCGGCCACCGGCGGATTCTGCGGCGTCTCGTGGCGCTCGCCGGGGAGCGCGGCTGGAAGCCTTCGGTGCTCACCTTCGATCCGCACCCGGCGCGCGTGGTGGCGCCGGAGCGCGCGCCGCTGCTGCTCACCTCGCCGGCGCGCCGCGTCGAGTTGATGGCGGAGGAAGGCGTGTCGCAGGCGCTGATTCTGCCGTTTGTTCCCGAGGTGGCGCATCTTTCACCCGAGCGATTCGTGGAAGAGATCGTGGTCAACCGGTTGGGAGCGCGGGCGGCGCTGGTGGGCGACAACTTCCGGTTCGGCTACCGGCACGCCGGCGACGTCCGGGCGCTGCAAGAACTGGGCCGGCGATTCGGATACGGGGTCGAAGTGGTGGCCGCGGTTTCGTGGAGGGGGCGGATTGTGAGCAGCAGCGCCGTTCGCGAGCTGGTGGGCGCGGGGCAGGCGTCGCTGGCGGCGCGCCTGCTTGAACGGCCCTACGCACTCGAAGGAGAGGTGGTGGGCGGGCGCGGCATGGGATCGACACTCACCGTGCCGACACTGAACCTCGGCGCCGTCGCGGAGACGATCCCGGCGAGCGGCGTCTATGCCACTCGCACCCGCGACCTGGACGATGGCCGCGAGTGGGACTCCATCACCAATATCGGATGGCGCCCGACCTTTGGGGAAAGCGGCGAGCGGACCATCGAGACCTTCCTGCTCGACCCGCTGGAGGGCGCGTCGCCGCGACGCATACGCGTGGCGTTCCCGCGCCGCCTCCGCGACGAGCGCAAGTTCGCCAGCGCGGATGAGTTGAAGGCGCAGATTCTCAAGGACGCCCGCGCCGCGCGGAACTATTTCCGCCGCGTCCGGGCATGGGTGGGCCGGCCGCTGGCGGCGTAGCAGTCTATGAGCGCAACGTCATTCGGTTTTTCGGTATGCGCGGCCAACAAGCGCCGAGATGAGTCCCGGCGCGGCAGGCAGGAGCGCCTGCGCCACTAATATGAGCGATTGGCAGTTTCTCCTCAGGGCGCTGACGATCGTGGCGATCGATCTGATGCTGGCGGGCGATAACGCGCTGGTGATCGCGGTTGCTGTCCGCTCCTTGCCGAAACCGCAGCGGCGCGCCGCATTGGTATTCGGCGCGGGCGCCGCGATAGCGCTGAGAGTGGCGCTGACGGCGGTGGCCGCCCGGTTGCTGAACATCTCGTTCCTGCAATTGGGCGGCGGGCTGCTGATCCTCTGGATCGCCCTGAAAGTGCTGTTGGACGCGAACGAGCCGCGCGAAGCCGCACCGGCGCCCGGGCGGCTCCTGCAGGCCATCTGGTACATCGTGGTGGCGGACATCACCATGTCCACCGACAACATTCTAGCGGTCGCCGGGGCTTCCAAGGGCAACATCAGCCTCATCGTTTTCGGGCTGTGCCTGAGCATTTCGATCGTGATTTTCGCGGCCAACCTGCTGGCCACGCTGATGGACCGCTTCCCCGCGCTGATTTACATTGGCTCCGCCATCCTCGGGAGGGTAGGGGGAGAGATGATTCTGACGGACCCGTTCGTGGTCCGCACGTATCATCCCTCCGACTGGCTGCGCTACAGCGTGGAAGCCGGGCTGGCGGCGGGCGTGGTGATCGCCGGAAGGCTGATCCGCGCCGCGCGGGCGCGGAAGGAAGGGCGCGGGCAGGCGGCGTAACGATCCCTTTCGCCGCGACAGGCGCCCGGTTCGGGCGATATTCGAAGGCAATGCGGACCAGGGGCAATCCGCGGAGCCCCGCCTCGGATTCGTACTCGCAGCCCCACCCGCGCCAATTCGGAGGCGGCGCCGGTTATCCGGAAACTCCGCGGGCGCGCCCCGCCGCCTGCCCGCACGATTTGCTGTATCGTGCTAAAAGGTTAAATCATATGCGAAACACGTCTTCACTAGCGCTGCGCGGGTTTCTGCCCGCGCTGACGCTGCTGGCATTGACGGCCACCGCCGCCGCGGCCGACCGGCGCGCCTCCTTCGACAGCGGGTGGAAGTTCCTGAAAGGCGACGCGGCAGGCGCCGAACAGCCCGCCTTCAACGACAGCGCCTGGCGCTCCCTCGATCTCCCGCACGATTGGGCCATCGAAGGTCCCTTCGACGTCAAATACGGCCCCTCCACCGGCGGCCTCCCCATCTCGGGCACTGGCTGGTACCGCAAGCGCTTCACCGTGCCCGCCGCGGACAAGGGCAAGTTCTTCGCCATCGAGTTCGACGGCGCCATGTCCAATTCCACCGTCTGGCTCAACGGTCATGAGCTGGGCGGACGCCCTTACGGTTACAGCAGTTTCGATTTCGACCTCACCGCCGATATCAAATTCGGCGCCGAAAACGTTCTCGCCGTGCGGCTGACGCCCGAGGATCAGTCCTCGCGCTGGTATCCGGGCGCGGGCATCTATCGCAACGTCTGGCTGGTAACCACCGGCCCGGTCCAGGTGGCCCACTGGGGTACGTACATCACCACGCCCGAAGTTACGGACGCCTCCGCCACGGTGTCCGTGAAGAGCGAAATCCGGAATCGTAATGCAACGGCCGCGACGGTAACCGTCGATACTTCGATCCTCGGCGCCGATGGAAAGCAGGTGGTCCAGCAGTCGGCCAATGTCTCCATTGCCGCGCAAGGATCCCAGACGGTGGCCGCTTCGCTTAAAGTGGCCAAGCCGCGCCGCTGGGACATGCGCGATCCGTACCTGTACCAGGCGGTGACCACGGTGCGCTCGGGAGGCCAGGTGACGGACCGCTACGTCACGCCCTTCGGCATCCGTACCACCGAGTTCAACCGCGACAAGGGGTTTCTTCTCAACGGGCGCGCCGTGAAACTGAACGGCGTATGCGACCATCACGACCTGGGCGCGCTCGGCGCCGCCGTCAACCGCCGGGCCACCGAACGCCAGATCGAAATCCTGAAGGGCATGGGCGTCAACGCCATCCGCACCAGCCACAATCCGCCATCGCCCGAGCTGCTCGAAGCCGCCGACCGGATGGGAATCGTGGTCATGGACGAAGCCTTCGACATGTGGCGCAGGCCGAAAGTGCGGAACGGCGCAGCCAAGTACTTCGACCAGTGGGGCGAGCGCGACATGCGCGACCTGGTCCGGCGCGACCGGAACCACCCCAGCGTCATTCTGTGGAGCATCGGAAACGAGATCCCGGAGCAGGACCAAGCCGCCGGCGCGGACATCGCCAAGTTCCTCACCGGCATCGCGCACCAGGAGGACCCCACGCGCCCCACCACCTCCGCGTTCAACAGTTGGCAGAACGCCATCAAGAACGGTCTCACCGACCAGGTGGATATCCCGGGCTTCAATTATCAGCCGATGCAGTACGCGAACATCCTGAAGGATCATCCGAAATATGTGATCTTCGGCTCGGAGACCGAATCCTGCGTGAGCTCGCGCGGCGTCTACAACCTGCCCATCGCGCCCAACGCCAACCCCGCGGATCTCGCCGCTCTTCAGGTGTCCAGCTTCGATACCGCGGCTCCGGGGTGGGCCTATTGCCCCGACGTGGAATTCGACGCCCAGGACCGCCTGCCGGGCGTGCTCGGCGAGTTCGTCTGGACCGGATTCGACTACCTCGGCGAGCCTACGCCTTACGGCCGCCCGAATCAATGGCCCTCGCACAGCTCCTACTTCGGCATCGTCGATCTGGCCGGTTTTCCGAAGGACCGTTATTACATGTACAAGGCCAAATGGACGAGCGAGCCGGTAGTTCACCTCCTGCCCCATTGGAACTGGACCGGGAAGGAGGGGCAGATGATTCCCATCATGGCTTACACGAACGCGGAGGAGGTCGAGCTTTTCGTCAACGGGAAGTCGCTCGGGCGGAAGAAGCTCGGCGTCGATACCGTGGTCATTCCAACCGGGCGGAATGTGTCCTCCACGCAGCAGTTCACCTCGAAATACCGCCTTGAATGGCAGGCGCCGTATGCTCCGGGATCGCTGCGCGCGGTGGGTTACAAGGGCGGGAAGCAGATCGCCGTGGATGAGATTCGCACCGCCGGCGCGCCGGCCCGCCTGCGCCTGATTCCGGACCGGTCCAAGATCGCCGCCGACGGACAGGATCTCTCCTTCCTCACCGTTCGCGTCGAGGACAAGGACGGGAATTTCTGCCCGCTGGCCGACAACCTGGTGCAGTTCAAAGTGGAAGGCGCGGGCAAGATCGAGGCCGTGGACAACGGCAATGCGGCCAGCGTCGAGCCGTTCCAAGCCGATCACCGCAAGGCCTTCAATGGACTTGCCCTTCTGATCGTGCGTTCACGCGCCGGGGAAGCCGGCCGCATCCAGGTGACGGCCACGTCGCAGGGTCTGCCCCCCGCCACCGCCGTCGTCACCACGTCGCGCTAGACGGAGGGGGCGGGGCCTTCCAAGGACCCGCCCGCGGGCGCACAAGCGCGCCGAGGTTTCAGGAACGCGGCGGGTCTCGGGAGCCGGCGGATCATTTCACGGGAACTGAATCCGGCCGCAATCGTATACCACTTCTTGGCAGGCATCCCTGCCTGGAGCGCCCATGAGACTCCCCGCGGACCTGCGCTACGGCGTCCGGCTGCTGGCGAAATCGCCTGTCTTCACGGCAGTTGCGGTTGCTTCGCTGGCGCTTGGCATCGGCGCCAATACGGCCGTCTTCACCATGCTCGACCACGTCCTTCTGCGCCAGCTTCCGGTGGAAAGGCCGGGCGACCTGGCCCAGCTCAAAGAGGTCGGCGCGCATTACGGCTCGAACAACGGCATGAATGCGCTCTCCTACCCCATCTACGCGGACTTCCGCGACCGGAACCAGGTGTTCACCGGCCTGATGTGCCGTCACCAGACCCGCGTCAGCGTTGGCTACGCAGACCACAACGAGCGGACCATGGCGGAGCTGGTTTCGGGGACGTACTTTCCCGTACTAGGCCTTCAGCCCGCGCGAGGGCGGCTGTTCATCCCAGCCGACGACCGCCTTCCGGGCGGCGCGCCATATGCGGTTCTGGGGTACGCCTACTGGAAGGCGCGCTTCGCGGGCGACCCGTCGGTGATCGGCAAGGAGATTCTGGTCAACGACTTCAAGCTGACCATTGTCGGAATCGCCCCGCCGGGCTTCGACGGCACGGAACGGCTGTTCGCCACGCAGATCTACGTCCCGATCATGATGGCGGGGCAAATGGGATGGTCGGCCCAGACGTTCGAGGATCGCCGCCACCGCTGGGTACAGGTCTTCGGGCGGTTGAAGCCGGGCGTGACGCTCGATGGCGCCAAGGCCTCGCTACAGCCGCTCTTTCACGGCATCCTCGAAATGGAAGTTCAGCAGAAGGAATTCGCCCATGCATCGCGCGAGACGCGGGAACAGTTCCTGCGGATGACGCTCGCGGCGATGCCGGGCGGCAAGGGCCAGAATGTGGCCGCGCAGTTCCTGGAGGCGCCGTTGTGGGCCATGATGGCGATGGTCGGGCTCGTGCTGCTGATCGCCTGCGCGAACGTGGCGAACCTGCTGATCGCCCGCGGCGCGGCGCGCCAGAAGGAAATGGCGGTCAGGTTGGCGTTGGGCGCGGGCCGCGGCAGGATCGTGCGCCAACTCCTGGTGGAGAGCGCGCTGCTCTCCCTGCTCGGAGGCCTGCTGGGCTTTCTGATCGCCCCCTGGACCATGCGGCTGCTGGCTGGCATCATGCCGCGTACGGATCCGCCGCTCTTTTTCCTGACGAATCCCAATCTGCGCGTCCTGTGCTTCAACTTGGCCGTGTCGCTCCTCACGGCGCTGCTCTTCGGCCTGGCGCCGGCGTTGCAAGCCGCCCGGCCGGCCCTCGCCTCGACGCTGAAGGACCAGGCCGGAGCGGTCGTTGGCGGGCATCAGGCTGGCTGGCGCAGGCTGCTGGTGGCGGCGCAGGTGAGCCTCTCCCTCCTGTTGCTGATCGGCGCGGGACTGTTCGGGCGCAGCCTGTCCAATCTGAGGGACCTCAACCCCGGCTTCGAGGCCGGCAAGCTGCTTTCCTTCTCGGTGGACCCGACGCTGAACGGCTACGACACGGAACGCGCCAAGCTGTTCTACAAACAACTGACGCAGAGCCTCGCGGCGATTCCCGGCGTCCGATCCGCGGCGATGTGCATGGTCCCTCCGCTGACCTTCGACGATTGGGACGAAGGCTTCACGGTGGAGGGCCACGCGGCGGGCCCGGGCGAGGACGCGACCTCCTTTGTGAACCACGTTTCGCCCGGATTCTTCGCGGCCCTGAAGATCCCCATGCACGCCGGCCGCGATTTCACGGACCAGGACAGCGCCGGAGCGCCGCGGGTGGCCGTCGTGAACGAGAAGTTCGCGCGGCATTATTTCGGCGACCGTCCGGCGGTGGGGCGGCGCATCGGCGAGGGCATCGACCCCGGCACGAAGACGGACATCGAAATCGTCGGCGTGGTGGGCGACACAAAATACCAGACCATGCGACAGGAGGCTCCACGGCAGGTCTTCTTCCCCTATCAGCAGGACAGGTCGGCCGACCACATGACCGCTTATGTCCGCACGGATCTCGGCCCCGACCAGATGTTTCCCGCGCTGCGGGCCGCGGTACGGAACCTGGACGCGAACGTGCCGGTCTTCCTGGCGACGACCGGAGAGCGCATGCGCGACGATTCGCTGGCGGTGGAACGGCTGGCCGCGACGCTATCGACCGCGTTCGGCGTGCTGGCCACCGTGCTGGCGGCCATCGGCCTCTACGGGGTGATGGCGTTTCTGGTGGCCCGGCGGACGCGCGAGATCGGCATCCGCATGGCTCTCGGCGCCATGCGAGGCGATGTGGTCTGGCTGGTGATGCGGGAAACGCTTGTGCTGGCCGGCGCGGGGATACTCGTCGGCCTGCCGGCCGCCTACGCTGTGACGCGATTGGTTTCGAGCCAGCTCTACGGCGTTACGCCCAACGATCCGGCAACCATAATTCTGGCCACGCTGGGGATCGCCGCCGTCGCGGCGCTATCCGGTTATCTGCCCGCCAGGCGCGCCACGCGCGTCGACCCAATCACCGCGCTGCGGTATGAGTGAGAGCGGCCGGGGTCAGGCGCCCGATGCTTCGAATAACGACGCTTTCGGAAGGGACGCGCATTCCTGCATCGGCCTTTGTCCTTGACAGCCCTTCTTTTTGTATATACGATTAAATAGAAATGTACGAGTGGGACGAAACCAAGCGCAAAACCAACCTCTCCAAGCACGGGGTTGATTTCGCTGCCGTTGAGTTCTTCGTATGGGAAGAAGCCTTGGTGATCCCGGACAACCGGAAGAACTACGGCGAGACTCGGTTTCTCGCCTTCGGCCCGATTGGCGACCGGCTCTATTGCGTCGCCTTTTCGGTGCGCGGCGAGAACATCCGGATCATCAGTCTTCGCAAAGCCAACAGCAGAGAGGTAGAGATATATGGCTAGGAAGCTCATGCCGCCCACCAATGCGGAAGACCGAACGATCAATCGGGGAATTGCGAACGATCCGGACACGTTCGAAGCAACCGCGGAGGACTTCGCCCGAGCGAAGGCAGCGAAGGATGTCCTGCCTGCCAGTGTCTACGAGGCAGTGCGCCGGCGGGGTCAGCGCGGCCCACAGAAAGCGCCGAAAAAAGTGCCTGTATCGCTGCGCGTCGACCAGGACGTTCTGGACGCTTACGCAGCTACCGGGAAGGGGTATCAGGCCCGCATGAACGAGGTCCTACGGCGGGGCGTGGAATCCCCCTCATCTCCGTCAACACATAGTAAGCTGATGGGATAGGCAGGCCGGGAGGCCTGCCCCACTCAGGAGGCCCGATGTCCCTTCGTCCAGTCAAGCGGCTTGTCAAGGCTAAGCCGGCTATCGAAGGCGCCGGCGTGCATCTGCGCCGCGCGTTCGGTTTCGGCGATACTTCCGACTTCGACCCGTTCCTCCTCCTTGACGATTTCAGGAATGACGTCCCCGAGGACTATCTGGCGGGTTTCCCATGGCACCCCCATCGCGGGATCGAGACCATCACCTATGTCCTGGCGGGAACGGTCGAGCATGGCGACAGCATGGGGAACCGCGGGGCGATCGGCGCGGGCGACGTCCAATGGATGACGGCGGGAAGCGGGATTATCCACCAGGAGATGCCCAAGGGCGACGCAGCCGGCAGGATGCACGGATTCCAGTTGTGGGCCAACCTTCCCGCGGCGCTTAAAATGACGGCGCCCCGCTATCAGGAGGTCAAGGCGGGCGACATCCCGGAAATCCGGGATGACGACGGCACTCATGTTCGCGTCGTCTGCGGAACGTTTTGGGGCAAGACGGGCCCCGCGGATGGCATCGCCGCCGATCCGATTTACCTCGATGTGTCCGTGCCTCCAGGCTTCACAAAGACCCTCCCCGTCGAGACGACGCACCACTCTTTCGCATACGTTTTCTCGGGAGGAGGGAAGTTCTGCAACGCTTCAGGGCCGCTGGCCGTGCCGACCGAATCGGTGGGATGGGCGGACACGAAGCCGCCGGCCGAGGCGGACAATCGTTCGCTGATTCTCTTCGACCGCGGCGACGAGGTCATGGTACACGCCGGGGAGGACGGAATTCGGTTTCTGCTGGTCTCGGGGCAGCCGTTGGAGGAGCCGGTGGCCTGGTACGGCCCCATCGTGATGAACACGCAGGCGCAACTCCGGCAGGCGTTCGAGGAGCTTGAGAAGGGGACGTTCCTGAGGGGGAAGACGCGGGGTTCGGCGGGATGAGGGTGTGCGAACCGCATGAACGAGGTCTTGCGACGGGGGGTGGAGTCTCTTCGAGGGCGGCGGCGCAACGATTTGCGCAAGGGGTTCGATTCTCAATGTATAACACTCGGTGTTATACTGTTTTCAGGGCAGCGCCCGACGTATTCCATGTGAGGGTAGGTGCGGATATTCAAGAACAAGGCCTTCGCGCGATTTGCGAACAAGGCAGGCATCGGCGATGCCGAGTTGTGTCATGCCATCCGAGACGCCGAGCGGGGTCTGATTGCTGCCAACCTTGGCGGTGGCGTCATCAAACAGCGGATCGCCCGGCCTGGCCAGGGAAAGTCGGGCGGATTTCGGACGTTGATTGTGCTCAAGGCGGGCGCGCGGGCCTTCTTCGTGTATGGCTTTGCGAAGAACGAGAAGGGCAACATACGAAATGACGAGTTGGCCGCTCTCAGAAGGCTCGCGATCGAACTACTGGCCTACGATGATGCCGCAATCGCGCGGGTGATCGGGTCTGGAACACTGATGGAGGTGATGTGCGATGAAGAAGCAGTATCGCAGCCGGCTAATGGCTTCGATTCATGAAACCGCCGAAGGCCTCCATGAGGTCGGCGTCATGGACAAGCGCACGATGCGCGAATTCGACGACCGGTGCCTCACGCCCGTCCGGCCTCTCACGCCCGAAGAAATCCGCGACCTTCGCCTCCGAGAAGGCGCCAGCCAGACGATCTTTGCACGTCATCTCAACGTAACAACGGGTCTGATCAGTCAATGGGAGCGTGGTGAGAAGCACCCCTGCGGCGCCTCGCTCAAGCTCCTGACACTCGTCGCCAAGAATGGCCTGGGCGCCGTTGCATGAGGCGAGCGAACAATGAGCAAGAATGAAGAACTGATTCTCAACGCAATCGAACAGTCTCGGCCAGATTGGAGTTCGAACTCGCAGCTAGAAACCCGCACTGGCGTCAAGGGCCATTCGCAGGTGTTCAAGATTACGGAGAGACTGAAGAGTAGCGGTCTTGTGGAGGGCGAGCAGCGCGGAAGAGAATGGTTCTTCCGCTCTCGCCATGCCGCAACGTCGCAGAGAAGCCGTGTCTCCGATACCCGACAGACTCGCGAACCAGGACCGTCAACCGCCAGCCGCGACTTTGAGTCTCGCGCGAGAGAGGTACTGGGCTGCCGACTCGGCACATCGCTCGCGGCGCAGAGCTTACCTGGCGTCCCGAAGAAGTTCGACCTCGTGTCGGCGGACTTCACGGTGGCCGGGGATGCGAAGTATTTCGATATGGTCAGAGGAACAGAAACGCCGCCGGCTAAGTTCTCCATCATTGCCGAGCATGTCTGGCTGCTTGAGAAGACGAATGCACGTTGCAGGTTCTCAGTTTTTGGCAACAACCGCCTTGTACCGACGCAGTGGCTGAAGAAATATGGGCGTCTAGCCGGACGGGTGGCTTTTCTGTTTCTGGACAAGAACGGCACGCTAGAAGCGCTCTCCGATGCCGGCGGAGACTTTTCCGGTTATCGTACGGAACCGATTCCGTGGCCGGTCCCCGAATAGACGGCGTCTGCGTACCTGTTCCCAAGCCGGCCACTGTACGGTGATCGGTCCCCCCACTGGATAGTATCATGGCCTTGTGCCCATCAAGCGGCTGTTCCTGATCGATTCGTTCGGGTTTATCTTTCGCGCGTATCATGCGCGCGCGCGCAGCGGAGCGCCGCCCATGCGGACCAGCGCGGGGCTTTCCACCGAAGCGGTCTACATCTTCAACAGCATGCTGCGGAAGCTGGCCAGGCAGTACGAGCCGCCCTACATCGCGGCCGTGTTCGAGAGCCTGGAACCGACGCACCGCGAGCTGGAATTCGCCGAATACAAGGCCAACCGCGCCGAGACGCCGCCCGACCTGATCGAGCAGATCCCCTACGTGCGGCGCGTGCTCGAAGCGATGCGCATCCCGGTATTGGAATACCCGGGCTATGAAGCGGACGACGTGATCGGCGCCATCGCCCGGCGCGCCGCCGAGGCCGGCTTCGAAGTGGTGGTCGTTTCGAGCGACAAGGACCTGATGCAGCTCGTCAACGAGCGCATCTCCATGCTCAATCCGGCCAAGGACGACGAATGGTACGACCCCGAAAAGGTCAAAGCCTTCCTGGGCGTGCGGCCGGACCAGGTAGCCGACCTCCTGGCTCTCAAGGGCGACGCCGTAGACAACATTCCCGGAGCGCCGGGCATCGGCGACAAGGGCGCCAAAGACCTGATCGAGCGTTTCGGAGACGTGGAAACGGCCATCGAGCGCGCCTCCGAGGTGGAGCGCAAGACATACCGCGAGAGCCTCCAGAACAACGCCGAGCAGATCCGCATGAGCAAGCGCCTGGCCACCCTGGCGACCGACATCCCGATCGAATTCGCGCTGGAATCGGTGGAGGCGCGGCCGGGCGACCCGGCCCTGCTGAAAGCGCTCTACAAGGAGCTGGAGTTTCACAGCCTGCTGAAGGAGTTGGGGGCCGACGAAGACACGCGCGCGCACGACTACCGCGCGATCGGGGACCAGGACGAGCTTCAGTCGTGGCTGGCGGCCGCGGAGGGCGTGCCGGTGGCGGTGGCGATCTCGCCGCCCCGCGAAGGGGAGCTCGCAATGGATCCCATTGGCCTTGCGTGGCGGGCCGGGGAAGCGCGCGGCGTCGCGGCTGAGAACGTGGCATGGCTGAAGGCTTGGCTCGAGGACGCGCGCGCCGTCAAGATCGCCTGCGACGTGAAGTCCGCGCTGCTGGCCCTGAGCGCCATGGGCATCGAGGGGCGCGGGTTCGAGCACGACGTGATGCTGTACGCCTTCCTGCTGGATGCGGACCCCTCGGGGTGCTCGCTCGAAGAGCAGGCCCGCCGGCGGTTCGACATGAAGCTCGGCGCGTCGCCCGAACAGCACGCCGATATCGCGCTCCAGTTGTTCCGCCAGTTGGCCCCCGCGGTGGACGCGCGCGGCCTGCGGAAACTATACGCCGAAATCGAGCTGCCGTTGGCGCCGGTGCTGGCGCGCATGGAGCGGGTTGGAGTGCGCATCGACTCGGTCGAGCTGCGGCGGCTCTCGGGCTTGATGGAACGCGAAATCGCGCGCCTCACCACGGAGATCCACGCGCTGGCGGGCAAGCCGTTCAACATCGCCTCGCCTCAGCAGCTTGGCCGCGTGCTATTCGAGGACCTGCATTTGCCGGTCCCCGCGAGACACGGAAAGGGCAAGACCATCTCGACCGCCGCCGACGTACTCGAGGATCTCGCCTCCGATCACGAGATCGTCCGCAAGACGCTCGAATACAGGCAGATCGCCAAGCTCAAGGGCACTTACGTGGACGCGCTGCCCGCGCTCATCGACCCGCGCACGGGGCGGCTGCACACCAGCTTCAACCAGACCGGCGCGGCCACGGGCCGGCTCTCTTCCTCCAACCCGAACCTGCAAAACATCCCCATCCGCACGGAACTCGGCCGCGAAATCCGCGCCGCGTTTGTGCCGCGCGAGGGATGGAAGCTGCTGGCGGCCGATTATTCGCAGATCGAGCTGCGGCTGCTGGCGCACATGTCCGGCGACCGCTTGCTGGTGGAGGCCTTCCGCAACGGAGAAGATATTCACACCCTCACCGCCGCCGAGGTGCTGGGCGTGCCGCCGCTGATGGTGACACCGGAAGCGCGCCGCAGCGCCAAGGCGGTGAACTTCGGGATCGTGTACGGCATCAGCGCGTTCGGCCTGGCGGCGCAGCTCGGCATCACGCGCGGCGAAGCGGAACGGTATATACGGAATTACTTCGAGCGCTACGCAGGCGTCCGGCGCTTCCTCGACGAAACCATCGCACAGGTGCGCCGCGAAGGCGTCACCCGCACGCTGTTCGGACGGGAGCGGCCTATCCCGGATATCGACAGCCGCAATCCCAATCAACGCGGGTTCGCCGAGCGGACCGCCGTCAACTCGCCGCTGCAAGGCACGGCGGCCGACCTCATCAAGCTGGCCATGGTGCGCATCGACGCGGCCCTGGAAGCGGGCGGCCTCAAGAGCGCCATGCTGCTGCAAGTCCACGACGAGCTGATCTTCGAGTGCCCGCCCGAGGAGCTGGAAGAGGTATCGCGGCTGGTCAAGCGCGAGATGGAGGGCGCCTGCGAATTGCAAGTGCCGCTGCTGGTGGATATCGGCGTGGGCGACAACTGGCGCGACGCGAAGTAGGGGCTTGCTTTTCCTCCGCAATAGGCCAATAATCGGCTCAGCTTGGGAGGTTGCCATGCAACCAATAGTGGAACCCGAAACGGTCGCGAAGACGCCCGGACGGAAGCTTTCCGGCGTCGGAGCCACGGAAGATCAAATGGACGCCCGCGCAACCGTCCCGCAGCGGATCGATTGCCACGGAACCAAGGTGGAGGACCTGGCCGGGACCGGCGAGCAGGATTCGCCCGGAGGGTAGCTACCTCTCGGATGAGCCGGACCAGGGGGTCCGGCGCGGGCGAGGGCGCCCGCCCCACCAAGGCGTGCTAGCGGCGCAGTTTTGAGAGCCGCGCCAAGGCTCTCTTGCACTCCTCGACGCGCAGCGCGTAGGTCATAGCGAAGTAGGTGGCCGCGTACGGGCCCAGGATCGCAACCGCGGCCAGAACCGGGTTGCGATGGCCTATGGCAAGCTTCAAGGCCCACGCCACGGCGGCGGCGGCGGCGGCCGAGATCCACAGTTTCGCCACCAGCGCCGAGGGCAGGCCCGTGGTCCCGATGCGGCGGTTGAGGGTACGCCGCAGCAGCGTAAACTCGACCCAACCAGCCACGCCGGCGGAAGCGGTCAGCCCGGCGACGCCCCAGCGCGGGTCGATGCCGATCCATCTGGGCGCCGGGATGGCGCAGAGATAGCCGAGCGCCGCGGTAAGGGCCACGCGTACGACGGCGAAGCGTAGCGGGGTGCGCGTGTCACGCAACGCATAGTACGTGGAAGAGTAGAGACGCCCGAGCGTGGATGCCAGCAGCCCCACGGACGAGCCGGCCAGAATCCCCCAGACATACAGCGAGTCCGCGCGGCGGAACTGCCCGGTCTGAAAAAGCGCAGCCGTGATCACGTCGCCCAACGCCAAAAAACCCATCGCAGAGGGCACAATGAAGAAGGCGATCTGCCGGAGACCGGAATCCAGCCGCCGCCGCAGGATGGCGGCCACCTCGGCGGGATCGCCCAGGGCGCTCGACATGGCGGGCAGCTCGGCCGCCGAGACCGACATGCCGAACAGGCTGACCGGAAGCGTATAGAGCAGATAGGCGCTGGTCAATCCGGAAACCGCGCTCCGGCCCAGCCAACTGGCCATCCAGGCGTCCACGTAGCCGCTGATCTGGACCACGCCCCGGCTCACGAACACCGGCGCGAAATTCCTGAGCACCTCCCGCACGTGCGAGGATTCGGCGGCGAAACCCAGGCGCAGGCGCCGCGCCAGGCGCAGCACCACGGGCAACTGCACGCCGAACTGCAAGGCGCTGCCGGCCACCGAACCCCACGCCAGCTTGATTGCCAGCGAGCCTTGTTCGATTCCTCCGTAAACGGCCAAGGCCGCGATCATGGCCGCGTTCCAGACCACCGGCGCGGTGTATGAGAGGAAGAATCTGCGGTGGCTGTTCAGAACGCCCAGGCACCACGCCGAGAACACCAGCAGGCCGACTCCGGGGAACAGGATCTGAACGATGCGGACGGTCAGCTCGCGCTTGGCGCCTTGAAAACCCGGCGCGATGGCATCGATCAGGTACGGCGCGGCCAGCACGCCGAGCAGAACCAGAACCGAAGTGGTGAGCGCCAGGATGGTGAGCACGGCGCCGGCGACGCGCCCGGACTCCTCTTCGTCGCCCTCCGCAAGGAGGCGGCTATAAACGGGAATGAATGACGCCGAGAGCACGCCCTCGCCGAACAGGTTCTGGAGGAAATTGGGAATGCGAAGCGCGGCGTTGAACGCGTCGGCGGCGTCCGACAACCCGAAGTAATGGGAGAAGACCCGCTGCCGCGCGAGGCCGGCGAGGCGGCTGAGCATGATTCCGGCGCCAACCAGAAATGCGTGCCGTCCCGTGCCTTCGCGATGCGATTTCAATAAGCGCTCCTGTTATTTCCACAACCGCTCCCTTACGGTCGCGGCTCTGATCGGGTGTCGGAAAGCGGCGGGCTAAGCCAACTTCTCCAGCACGGCATCGGCCACTTCTTCGGTTCGGCTGGCGCCCCCCAGATCGGGCGTGCGCACCTTGCGCTCGGCCAGGACGGCGGCCACGGCGTCTTCCACGTCCCGGGCCGCGCCTGCCATTTCCAAGTGCTCGAGCATCATGGCCGCGGCCAGGATGGTGGCCAGGGGATTGACGATTCCCTTCCCGGCGATGTCCGGCGCCGAACCGTGTACCGGCTCGAACAGCGAGGGGTAGCGCCGCGACGGGTCCAGGTTGGCGCTGGGGGCCAACCCCATGCTGCCCACGATGATGGCCGAAAGATCGCTCAGGATGTCGGCGAAGAGATTCGATCCCACCACGACGTCGAAAGTCTGCGGCCGCCGCACGAAATTCATGGCGGCCGCGTCCACCAGAAGCGATTCCGTCTCGATGCCGGGGTACTGCGAGGCCACCTCCCGAAACGTCCGGTCCCAGAGCGTCATGCTGTAGCCCTGCGCGTTCGACTTGGTGACCGAAGTCACGCGCCGCTTTTTCCCGCGCCGGGCCGCGAGATCGAAGGCGAAGCGCACGATGCGCTCGATGCCCCTGCGCGTGAACACCGACGTCTGAACGGCGATCTCCTCCGGTTGGTGCTGGTACACGAACCCGCCCACGGGCGCGTACTCGCCCTCGGTGTTCTCGCGGACCACCACCAAGTCGATCTCCCCCGCCCTTCGGCCCGCCAGCGGCGACTTGACGCCCCGGAAAAGATAGGCCGGCCGCACATTGGCGTAAAGATCGAATGCGCGCCGGATTGGCAGCAGCAGGCCGTTAAGCGTGGTGTGGTCGGGAACGTCCGGATGCCCCACGGCGCCGAGGAGAATCGCGTCGCACGGCCGCAGCAGCTCCAGAGCGCCGGCCGGCATCATGCGCCCCCAACGGCGGAAATGATCCACCCCCCAGTCGAAATCCTGAAACGCGAACGTGACGTCGTGTCTGCGCGCGACCTGTTCCAGCACGCGCACGGCGGGGGGCACGACCTCGCGGCCCACGCCGTCGCCGAAAATTACGCCGATCGTAAATGTCTTCATGGGATTGAAGACAATTCTAGCGCCCCGCGGGATCTTATAAGCTCCGCCGGCTCGAAGCCGGTGGATTCGGACCGGGTTGGAAGCCGCCGCGCTTGTGGAGCGAGCCTCCGGCTTGCCATGCCGCCATTCCTGGCGGCATTCCTCTCGATGGACGGATGCCCGCAAGAAAGCGGGCATTGCAGGCCGGGAGGCCCGCTCCACGGACGCCGACAGCCCGGAAGGCGGGTGTCCGCGCTATCCTACGGTTGAAGCGATGCAGCCGGAGCAAGCCCAAACACAACCGGAATACGACGACAACGGCGTGGACCTGACGCTCATCCGCTGGATGCTGGACATGACTCCAACCGAGCGCCTCGCGGCACTGCAATCCTTTGTCGATGCGGTATGGAAGGCCGGGGAGGCGGACGAGCAAGCCGCCCTGCCGACCTTCCGGAGCGTAGTCGACGAATCGCGCCGGCGAAAACAGGCGGCAAACGTCCCCTCCCTGAACGCGCCTCCCAAGTAGGGGTCGGGCATGCCCGACCCCTACAGGAGGAACGCGGATGCCTTGGCGCCCCTCGAAGCGCTTGTGTCACCATGGAAGCAGCGATGGAGCCTCAGCGCATCCGCATCCTGGCCACCGGCGGCACGTTCGACAAGGAGTACGACGAGATCGCCGGCGAACTCTATTTCAAGGATTCCCATATCCCCGACATGCTGCGGCTGGGCCGCTGCCGCCTGCCGGTCGAGGTCCGGACGCTGATGATGATCGACAGCCTGCGCATGACCGACGCGGACCGGCAACTGATCCTGGAGCATTGCGTCCGGGCCGAGGAACGGCGCATCGTGGTGACTCACGGCACGGATTCCATGGAGCTGACCGCCGCCGTGCTCGGCAAGAGCATCGCGGATAAGACCATTGTGCTGACCGGCGCCATGGTGCCCTATACCTTCGGCAGCTCGGACGGGTTGTTCAACTTGGGCACGGCCCTGGCTTTCGTCCAAACGCTCCCGCCCGGGGTCTACGTGGCCATGAACGGCCGCTGTTTTCCGTGGGACTCGGTGCGCAAGAACCGGGAGCGCGGCATCTTTGAAGAGGCCCCCTGCTAGTGAACGCAGACAACCTTAGCGTATCATTGTCAACATAAATAACTTATTTATTTTCAACACACTAACGGAGAATCTTGTCACTCTATCCAGGAGTGTGCTAATAATAGATCGGGACCTTACGGATGTCCCGCAAGAGTTCCGCCCGTTAACAAACGATTCAAATCTCATCAATGGAGGTTGGTGTTCCATGAACATTCGTCCGCTCTATGACCGGGTCGTGGTCAAACGGATCGAGCAGCAGGAGCAGATGCAGGGAGGCCTGTACATCCCGGACAGCGCCAAGGAAAAGCCCCAGGAGGGCGAGGTCGTGGCCGTAGGCAAGGGCAAGCGCCTGGAAGACGGCAAGGTGGTCGCGTTGGACGTGCAGGTGGGAGACCGCATCCTGTTCGGCAAGTACTCCGGCAGCGACATTAAGCTGGATAACGAAGAGTACCTGATTATGCGTGAGGACGAGATCCTCGGAATTCTGGAAGGCGCCGCCAAGGCGGCCAAGTAAACAAGGAGTCGAAAAGCGATGGCGAAACAGATTGTATACGCAGAGAATTCCCGGCAGGCCATTTTGCGCGGCGTCAACCAGCTCGCCGAGGCGGTCAAGGTCACGCTCGGCCCCAAGGGCCGCAACGTGGTGCTGGAGAAAAAGTTCGGCGGCCCGACGATCACCAAGGACGGGGTGACGGTGGCCAAGGAAATCGAGCTGAAGGACCCGCTCGAGAACATGGGCGCGCAGATGGTGCGCGAAGTGGCCTCGAAGACCAGCGACGTGGCCGGCGACGGCACCACCACCGCCACCATCCTGGCGCAAGCGATCTTCCGCGAAGGCGTCAAGGCGGTTGCGGCCGGCGCCAACCCGATGGCTCTGAAGCGCGGCATCGAGCGCGCCGTCGAGGTGGCGATCGATGAAGTGAAGAAACTCTCCAAGGACATCTCCGGCGACATGATCGCGCAGGTGGGAACCATTTCCGCCAACAGCGACGCCACTATCGGCAACATCATCGCGGAAGCGATGACGAAGGTCGGAAAAGACGGTGTTATCACGGTAGAAGAGGGTAAGGCCTCTAAGACGGAGCTGGAACTGGTAGAGGGCATGGAGTTCGACCAGGGCTACCTCTCGCCGTATTTCGTGACCGACGCCGAAAAGATGGAATGCGTGCTCGAGGAACCCTACATCCTGATCCACGAGAAGAAGATATCGAGCATGAAAGACATCCTTCCTTTATTGGAGAAGGTGGCAAGGGCCGGCAAGCCGCT
>CAIRXZ010000322.1 GCA_903882645.1 uncultured Acidobacteriia bacterium
AGCCATCGAACCAGTCCTGCCCCTCCGCCAAATCCTTGACGATTGGAATCAACTCTCCGCCGAATTGAACGAGGCGCCCCGCAAACGCTTGAGTGCGATGATGAATAGAGGTTCATTATTATCTTAGCGCTTATGGGGCGGGCCCCCTGGTCCGCGGCCGACGCCCCCGTCGGCCTGTCGCGGTCGTCAAAGGGCTTGATTCTTCGAGCGAAGAGCGGGTCCGGGGGGACCCGCGCAGACCGGGGGATCTGCCCCACCAATTCCGCGGCATTTCCGATACTGGGAAAGGTATGCGGCATTACCCTCTAGCCGCCACCCGATTCTTCCCTTTCGGATCAAGAAGACCGCCATTCTCTGAAACGGCGGGTGAAAGGGATTATAATGCTGTCCATGGCAGATTGGCAGTTTTCCCGAAGACACTTCTTCTACGGCAGCCTGCTGGCCGGCGCGGTCCCCACAGGCGGATTCGGCAGCGTACCCTCGCTACCACAGGTGGGCTACAAGTCACCCAATGAGAAACTGAACATCGCGTCGATCGGCGCGGGCGGCCAGGCGGGAGTGGGCATCGGCTCGTTCGACCGCCTCGGCCAGAACATCGTGGCGCTATGCGATCCGGACTCGGCGCGCGCGGCGGCGCAGTTCGCCGCGCACGAGAAGGCGCCCAAGTACACCGATTTCCGCAAGATGCTCGAGAAGGAAGAGAAGGGCATCGACGCCGTTCTGATTGCCTGCCCCGACTTCATGCACGGCACCATGGCCATGTGGTGCATGGAGCGCGGAAAGCACGTCTACGTCCAAAAACCCATGACGCGCTGCGTTTGGGAAGCGCGCCAATTGAAGGAAGCGGCCATTAAGTACAAGGTCGCCACCCAGATGGGCAACCAAGGATACTGCCAGGAAGGCCCGCGGCAATGTTCGGAGATGATCTGGTCGGGCGCCATCGGCGACGTGACCGTGTGCCACGCATGGACCAACCGGCCCGTCTGGCAGCAGGCCATTATGACGCCGCCCACGGGAGAGAAAACCCCGGAAACCCTGGATTGGGATTCGTGGATCGGCATTGCCAAGATGCGCGATTTCAGCGTGGACTACTTGCCGTTCCAATGGCGCGGCTGGTTTGACTTCGGCTGCGGCGCTCTGGGCGACATGGCCTGCCACGTCCTGGGCGCTCCTAACATGGCGCTGCTGCTGAGCAAGCGCGCACCCACCAGCGTCGAGTGTATCAAGCAGGAAGGGAAGAACCCCTATACTTTCCCCAAGAGCTCCATCATCAAGTTCGATTTCCCGGCGTACAAGACGTTCCCCAAACTGACCCTCTACTGGCACGACGGCGTGACGAACGGGCTGCCGGCGGAATTCTGGCCGGATGACATTCCGAAAGACGAGAAACTCGGCGATCCGCCTCGCGGCGCCGGCGGCTTCGGCGGCTTTGCGGGCGGCGGAGCAGGCAGAGGCGCGGGCGCCGGCGCTGGCCGTGGCGCGGGCGCCGCCGGAGCGGCGGGGGCTGCTGGAGCGGCCGGCGCTGGACGTGGAGCTGGTGGCGCTGGCCGTGGCGCCGGCGCTCCTGGCGCGGGCGGCGCTCCCGGCGGGGCTGCTGCCGGCAGAGGCGGCGTGAATGCCTTCGCCGGCGCCGACCCTTACAACCAGGCGCTGCAAGCGCGCATCGCTCCCTACAACACGCCCGCCAATAGCGGCGTGCTCTACATCGGAACGAAGGGCTACATGACCACCGGCGAATACGGCGGCGGTCCGCGCCTGGTCCCGGCCGCCAAGATGGAGGGTTACACGATGCCGCCTCAGGTCATGGTGCGGCATCCGGAGACTTACAGCGACTTCCTCCGGGCCTGCAAGGGCGGCGAACCGGCGGCCTCGAACTTCAACGAAGCCGCGCCGTTCACCGAGTGGATCGATATGGCGTGCCTCTCGCTTCGCGTGGAAGGCAGAATCGACTGGGATACCGAGAAGATGCAGATCACCAATAATAAGGCGGCCAACGAGCTGTTGAAGCCGACCTTCCGCAAAGGGTGGTCCTGGACTTAGTAAGTGGGGCAGGCCTCCCGGCCTGCCTTCTTCAGAGTATTCGCGGGGGACGCGGGGCGACCGGCGTCCCCCGTGGCGCTTGAACTGTTCCCCAACCCTGCGGGCCGGGCATGCCCGGCCCCTACACCGCGCCGTTGTTGGGGCGAGGCATGCGTGGCCCTGGCGTCGCACACCCACCGACGGCGGGGAAGGGCTTACGCCCCCGGCGGCGCCAGAACCCTCTCTCCGATCGCGTACTTCAGCTCGTCGATTCCCTGCCCCGTCACGCTCGATATCTCGAAGAACGGGAGGCCCAGCGCTTTCGCCATCTCGCGCAGGGCGCTCACCCGGCCGGGGTCCTGCGCCGCGTCCATCTTGGCGGCCACCACCACCATGGGCTTGCGCGCGAGGTCCTCGCTAAAGCTGGCCAACTCCCCCATCACGATCTCAAAGTCCCGCACGGGGTCGCGCCCGCTCGCATCGGACATATCCACCAGGTGCGCCAGCAGACGCGTGCGCTCGATGTGCCGCAGAAACTGGATGCCGAGCCCATGGCCCAGGTGCGCCCCTTCGATGAGACCGGGGATGTCGGCCACTACGAAGCTGCGGAAGTTGTCCAGTTGCGCCACGCCAAGGTGGGGCTCGAGCGTGGTGAACGGGTAATCGGCGATCTTCGGCCGCGCGGCCGAGATGCGCGAGATCAGGGTCGATTTGCCGGCGTTCGGAAATCCAACCAGCCCCACGTCGGCCAGCAGTTTCAGTTCCAGCCGGAGACGTTTCTCCTCGCCGGGGTGGCCGGGTTCGTGCTCGGTGGGCGCCTGGTGCGTGGAGGTGGCGAAGCGCGCATTGCCCCGGCCTCCGCGCCCGCCGCGCGCTACCGTGAACCGTTCGCCGGGTTTGGTGAAGTCGCAGAGGCGCTCGCCGGTAGCTTCGTCGTAGACCGCCGCGCCCACCGCCACCGTGACTTCGATCGTCCGGCCGTCGGCGCCGGTCTTGTTGCTGCCTTCGCCGTGACGGCCGCGCTCGGCCTTGTGCTCCGGATTGAAGCGGAACTTGAGGAGGGTGTTCTCATTCTCGTCCGCCACCAGGACGACGTCGCCGCCGCGCCCGCCATCGCCCCCGCTGGGACCGCCGCGCGGCACATACTTCTCCCTGCGGAAAGCCAGGCAGCCGTTGCCGCCGTCGCCGGCCTTCACAAGAATTCTGGCTTCGTCGATGAACATAGAAAAGCCGCCGGATTCGGCGGGAACCGGCGGCGCGCGTGGAAAGCCCGGGCCGGGCATACCCAGCCCATGCAGGCGGTTATTCCGAAGCTTGGATGGAGACGAACTTGCCCATCCGGCCGCGGTCCCTGAACTCCACCACGCCGGTAATCTTGGCGAACAGCGTGTCGTCCTTGCCCCAACCGACGTTCAGGCCCGGCTTGAGCTTGGTGCCTCGCTGCCGCACGATGATCGAACCGCCCGGGACCAACTGGCCGCCGAAGACCTTGATGCCGAGGCGCTGCGCATTGGAGTCGCGCCCGTTTCTGGAACTTCCTAATCCTTTTTTATGAGCCATGCATCACCCTATGCCCCAATGTCGCCGACCTTCACGTCGGTGAAGGACTGGCGGTGCCCGATGGTCTTCTTGTACTGCTTCTTCCGCTTGAACTTGAAGACGGTGACCTTGTCGCCCCGGCCGTCGCCGACGATGGTCGCCCTTACGGTTCCCCCGCCCGCAACCAGTTCGCCTCCATCCTTAAAGGCCGCCTTGATGGGCAGTTCGATTTCCGAGCCGGCGTCGCCGGCCAGTTTCTCCACGCGGACCACGTCGCCCGGGGCGACCCGGTACTGTTTTCCGCCGGTTTCAATTATCGCGTACATGCAATCCTCGATTGGGAGCCGGAACACACGGGGGTGCGTCGGAACCACTGAGTGTAAATACCGAGTGTACTACAGATTGCGGGCGGGCATCAAATGGAGTGCGCGCCTCCGCTCGGAAGCAAAGGCCGGGCTACCCGATTGGTTGAAGCATCCCGTCTACTGCCTGGCCAAGCGCCTACAGGTCGAGAAGCGCGACGCTCTTGCCGAGACGGTGAACCGAGATTGTCCAAACCCGCGAGGTCTTGACCCAGGAGGGTTTCGCAATCGCCTCCGGAGGAAGCGGGAAAGTCAACGGTTCTCGCGTCCGTGACGGCCAGGTCCTACGCCCGGGCCGCCCTGTCGCCCGCGTACTCGCGCTCGATCTGTTCGAGCGTCTTCCCTTTGGTTTCCGGCACACGCCTGAGTACGAACAGGAAACCGATGACGCAGATGCCCGAGTACAGCCAAAAGGTCCCTGCGGGACCGAGCGACGCGTTCAGCGCCGGAAACGTGAACGTCAGCGCGAAGCAAGCGATCCACAGCGCCGACACCGATACCGACACCGCGGCGCCGCGAATGCGATTCGGAAAGATCTCCGAGATGAGTACCCAGGTCACCGGCGCCAGGGACATCGCGTAGCAGCCGATCGCCGCCAGGGTGCAAACCAGAACGGGCATGCCCTTTAACCCGAGATGGTAAGACAGCCCCAGAAGGAAGTGGAAGACCGCCACGCCGGCGCAACCCGCCAGCATCAGCGGCCGCCGGCCCAGCCGGTCCACGAAGCCCAGGGCCGCCAGCGTGAATACCAGGTTGATGGAGCCGGTAACGACGATGTTGAAGAGGATGTCGCTCACTCCGTAGCCCGCGTTCCGGTAGATCTCCTCGGCGTAGTTGAAGATTACGTTGATTCCGCTCCACTGTTGCAGCACGGCCAGAAATACCCCAATGCCCAGCACCCTAAGCATCCCCGGCGCCAGCAACTCCGCCCACCGGCCCTGGTGAGCGCGCGGTTCCGCGGCGCCGAGCACGTCCGCAAGCGCCCTGTCCGCGTATTCCGCCCCGCCAATCCGCGCCAGAGTGCCGCGGGCACGGTCTTTCCGCCCCCGGATAGCCAGCCAGCGGGGGCTTTCCGGCACAAACAGCGCGCCCAGGAAAAAGACGAGCGACGGAACGGTAACCGCGGTGAACATCCAGCGCCAGCCAAATTGCCCGTTCCAGGACTGCCGGATCGTTTCCGCGGCCGCGCCCGCCGGGACGGTTTCGGCGATGGGTGCACGACAAAAAAGTGGGTAATCAGGCGGCTCGGGAACGGGTTTCCCAGTAGTCTTCGAACCTGTGGCTAAGGCGGCAGCAGCGCAAAGCGATGATGGCATTGGCGCCGGCGACAGTCCAGAACGACCCGGAGCG
>CAIRXZ010000323.1 GCA_903882645.1 uncultured Acidobacteriia bacterium
AAAAAAAACTTCTGGGTGGACCCTGCCGAGGACGCGGCGTGAAATCCAATACCTGCTCTTCACGTGGACGGGCGCCTGCGCCTACTGCGGAGCCGCCGTGGGCCATTCACGGAGTCCCTAGCACTTAACGTAGTAATACTAAGGCCTGCAATCAGAAGATCGTCAATATCGCTCATCCAAAATGCTCCGCGACATCCGGCGCTGCCGCAATAGCACTGCTGATTCGCGGAGCAACCGGACATCGGCAGCGGACAGACCAATGCCCCGCCGCAGCAGTTGCCGATCGGCGTACTCCTCACATGCCTCGTCGCCGCCACTGCGGGCGATCTGATCCAGTTCGACTGCCAGCGCTTCTAGAGTATCTTTTCTCGCAATGATCGGCACTAATACCCGCTCGGCCTCGGTAGGCTCAAGCTTCAGCATTCCACCACCGAGCGCGTGGCCTTCGATTTCAACGCTCAGCCTGGTAAGCGAGGTCTGCCACAACGCGGAGAGCATATTACTCGTCAACCCGGAACTCCGATGCAGCCGCAGCACGTGAAGCGTATTCGGCGCGACCACCCGCGCGCCGTTGGCCACGAGCCGCGGCAGGTCCCCGCTCATGTAGGTGAGGAAGGCGTCGGGCATGTAGACGTGCGGCACGCGGTACCAGGGCGAGCGCGTCCTGCACTTGAACGTCGTATGGACGCCCCTGCTCTCGCCATCGGCCACGTAGCGCGCGACTGCGGGCGGCAGGCGACCCGCGCCGGGTAGATGCAGCAGGCACCCTGCGTCGCCGCGACCCAGGGCGCTGTTCCAGTCGGCATCGGTGAAGCGGAGGCCGGCGAGCGCGCGGCCGCGGCGAACGCAGGCGCGAAGGAACTCGCCCGGGATGTCCAGGCCGGCGGCAACGCCTGGATCGAGATGAAAGAAGTCGTTCGCGCCGGTCACATAACCGATGCCCACGTCGGCGAAATGGCCCAGGGCAGCCGTATCGTCCGTGTTGCGCATTTCGGCGTAAAGCTCCCGCGCCTTCCAGGGCAAGAGATACTCGATAAGCCGTTGCTGACCACTGGCCACGCGCTCGCGATCCAATCGCCGCACGCCGGAAATAGGACGATGGTTGGTTGCCTCGATATCCGCGAGCGCACCGGCGTGCGTCAGATCGCGAATGTAGAACTGCCCTGCCGAGCCGCTCTCCTTGCCTTCCGCCAGCAGCAAGAGGGTGTCCTGGCTCAGGTCCGGAAACAACTTCTTGCGAAAGGTCAGGAAAGTGACGCTCTCGAATGTTCGGTCCAGGTGTCTTAAAACCGTCACAGCGTAGGCGGCGTGGCCGATCTCAAACGGGATTACCATCGCAAGCCGGCCACTAGGCCGAAGCAACCGGACGCTATGGACGAGGAAAGGCAGCCATGAACTGCTCAATTCGCTGAGCTTTAGGCCCTGTTCTGCGGCACGGGCGAGTGCGCGGCGGCGCATCTCTCCGGAAAACCGCTGATATCGAATGAAAGGCGGATTGCCGACGATTGCATCGACGGGTTTCAGCCGCTCAGGACCGGTCGCAAAGAAGTCGGACGCCAGCAGATTCGCTGGAGCGACGCCATCTTCGTGCAGCTTCTCGCCGATGCGCCGGTGAACCGCAGCGTCCAGTTCGACGCCGAACACCTGCGTTGATGGGTTGCCACCGATCTCGCGTAGCCGTTTACACGCGGCCCGAAGGAACACGCCCCCGCCGAACGCCGGGTCGAGGACCGTGTCGGAAGCATGTCGAACGGCCCACCACACGAGAAATTCCGCGACCTGGGAACCCGTGTAGTACGCACCCAGAGCCTTCGGGCTTTCCTGCGGGGCGGTATCGGCAGCCTCATTCACGACAGTACATTGTACCGCCCCAGCGCTCTGGAGATCCTCCTGCGTAGCGAAGAGGTTCAACTGCGATGAGCGAGAATTCAAAAGAGTCGCCTCAGTCCTTTACATCGGCGAGATCCCGTGTCTTCTTTACAGTTGCATTTGCTTTCGGCCCTGTTGCGTGCGGGGGCAATGAGGGGCCAGACGCATTTGTTCCGCCCCTTGCCCATCGCGTGCAGGCTGCTCGGACCGTTGAAGCGGGCGGTTCATAGAAATGCCCGCTTCCCGCCACCGAGGGTTTGCTTCCCGCCGCGAATCGTATGTACACTGTAGGTGCGAATGGAATTCGATTGGGACGCGGCGAACGTGGCGCACATCGCACGGCACGGAATCACTCCCGCGGAGTGCGAGGAAGCCTATTGCAACGGGCCGATGGCGATCCAGACCCAGGAACGGAAGCGCGAGCGCCGCAGGCTGTGCCTGGGGGAGACCAACGCCGCCAGGCTGCTGACGTTAGTAATCACCGAACGCGAGGGCAAGATCCGGTTCGTTACCGCGCACCCGATGCACGCAAAACAACGGGAGATCTACCGGGGAGAGGAATGATGCCAACAAAGATCAGGATTCCGACGTTCAAATCGGAAAGGGCGGAAGCCGAGTGGTGGGACGCGCATCCGGAGGTCGTTACGGCGCTGTTCCTGAAGGCGAAGAAGGAAGGGAAGATCGAGCGCTTGCCAGTGATCCGGGGGGCTACCAGATCCACGACGATCCGGCTTCCGATCGCCGATATCGAGACGGCCCAGCACATCGCGGAGAAGCGCGGGTTGCCGTACCAGACCTACCTCAAGGGCCTGCTCCATCAGGCTCTGGAACGAGAACGGAAAGCGAGATAAGTCACGGACTGCCGCTCGGACCGATTGAAGCAAGCGCGAGACCTGGCTCGGCCGCCTGAACCGGTCCGCCGTCCGGCGTCGCGCGGATGCATAATGGCGGAATGGGGCTTTTCAGGTCCCTCGCAGTCGTTTTGCCCGCGCTGTTGGCGGCCGGAGTAGCGTCCGCCCGTGCCCAGGTTGCGCCAGGAATCCCCGGAACGCCGGGCAACGCGCTGCCGCTCCTGCGGGAGGTGGCGGACGCCGCCCGGGCGACGAGGATCTGGGTGGCGCTGGGCCACATCACAACTGAGACTGTCGGCGGGCCTGGCGAAACTGCCACCACCGAGCCTTTCAAGCTGGTCAGGGACGGGCTGAAGTGGCGCTATGAGGTAACGGAAGGCCCCAATGCCCGGATTCAGATCTCGGACGGCGTCGCGTTCTGGGAGACCGCTGGGCCGGCCGGGGAGTACGTCGAACATGGTCCCTCGGCCGGGCTCGTTCGCGTGCCGCCCGTCCTGTTTTGGGATAATCTGCCGGAGACGCTCCCTTCAGCGACGCTTGCGGGTGAAGACAGCGTCGAGTGGAACGGCGTCCCTCAGCGCTGCGAGGTTGTGCGCGCGGACGCCCCGCGAGTCCGGCATTCCCTCTGTATCGACCGTGGACGCAAGCTCGTGCTGCGCGACCGAACGGAATCGTCCGGCAATGGAAGGAATCCGGCGCGCACGATTCGAACCATCACACTCAGCATGATCGAACGCGATCCGGAGCCGCCTCCGGACGCGCTCCAATTCCAGCCGCCCGCGCAAGCCGTTGTGCGCGACGCCGCCCACGGCGTAACCAGGCCGCGGCTGCTCTCGCAGGTCGAGCCCGAATACACGGAGGCGGCGCGAAAGGCCATGCTTGAAGGGACGGTTATTCTCTCCCTGGAGGTGGATCCGGACGGCCTCGCCCGAAACATCCGGATTCAGCACGGTTTGGGAATGGGCCTCGACGAGAAAGCGATCGAAGCCGTGAAACAATGGCGCTGGGCGCCTGGAATGTGGGACGGCAAGCCCGTCCCGCTGCATTCTACTGTCGAAGTGAACTTCCGGATTTTCTAAAGGAGCCGCTTCAGGTCCAGCGAGACGATCAGTCCCGACCCATCCCGCGCAGAGCGGGAACACCGTGAGAGTGTCGCCGGAAGTCGTTCGGATCGGTGGTGAGCGCGGAAGGAATCGAACCTTCAACCTAGTGATTAAGAGTCACTTGCTCTGCCAATTGAGCTACGCGCCCGTTCGGATTTCGCCGCCGGCTTGGCGCGGGTCACGCCACGCCAAGAGTCGATTATAGCATTCCAGGGCGCGGGGTTTTGAGCCGACAAAAAAACACATCGGGCTTGAGGGTTCGGCAGGCGGCCCGAAGGCCTTGCCCCACGATTGGGCCTCAATCGTCGCCTGAGATTCGCGCCAAAGCTTCCGGCGCCGTTCCGTTCGCCACGGCATCGGCTTCCTCCGCGGTGAAGGTCTCCACTTTCGCGGAGATGTTCATGGAACAGAACTTCGGACCGCACATCGAACAGAAGTGCGCGTCCTTGAAGCCTTCCTCGGGGAGCGTCTCGTCGTGCATGGCTTGCGCGGTTTCGGGGTCGAGCGACAGAGCGAACTGGCGGTTCCAATCGAAGCGGTACCGCGCGCGCGAAAGCTCGTCGTCGCGGTCGCGGACGCCGGGGCGATGCCGCGCGATATCGGCCGCGTGCGCCGCGATCTTGTAGGCGATGATGCCGGCCTTCACGTCCTCGCGGTTGGGCAGGCCCAGGTGCTCCTTGGGCGTCACGTAGCACAGCATCGACGCCCCGTACCACCCGATCATGGCGGCGCCGATGGCCGACGTGATGTGGTCGTAACCCGGCGCGATATCGGTCACGAGCGGCCCCAGCGTGTAGAATGGCGCCTCAGAGCACAGCTCCTCTTCTTTGCGGACCTGTAACTCGATTTGATCCATGGGGATATGGCCAGGCCCTTCAATCATCACTTGAACATCGTATTCCCAGGCTTTCTTGGTCAGTTCGCCCAAGGTTTTCAATTCCGCGAACTGGGCCTCGTCGCTCGCGTCGGCCACGCTGCCCGGGCGCAAGCCGTCTCCCAGGGAGAAGCTCACATCGTACTTCCGAAAGATCTTGCAGATGTCCTCGAAGCACTCGTAGAGAAAGTTTTGCCGGTGGTTCCTGACCATCCATTCGGCCAGGATCGCGCCGCCGCGGCTCACGATGCCGGTGATCCGCCGGGTTGTCAGCGGAATGTGCTGCACCAGCACGCCGGAATGGATCGTCATGTAGTCCACGCCCTGTTCGGCCTGCTCTTCGATGACTTCGAGCATCACCTGCCTGCCGAGGTCCTCGACGCGCCGGACGCGGGAGAGAGCTTCATAGATGGGCACCGTGCCGATGGGCACGGTCGAAGCGTCCAGAAGGGCCTTGCGGATGGCCGGGATGTCGCCGCCCGTGGAAAGGTCCATCACCGTATCGGCGCCGTACTTCACCGAGTAGCGGAGCTTCTCCAGTTCCTCTTCGATGTTGGAGGTGACGGCGGAATTGCCTATGTTGGAATTGATCTTGCATCGGGACGCGACCCCGATGCACATCGGCTCCAGGTTGCGATGGTTGACGTTGGCGGGAATAATCATCCGGCCGCGCGCCACCTCCGCGCGGACCAGTTCCGGCGGCAGGCTTTCCCTCGTCGCGACGCACAGCATCTCCTCGGTCGGGATGCCCTGCCGGGCGTAGCGCATCTGCGTGCGAATGCCGTCGTTGTTTCTCTTAGCTACCCACTCTGTGCGCATGACAGCTCCCGACGGGCGCGGGCGGGGCGCCAAATACGGCGCACCCGCGCCCGGACTGAGGAATACCCGCTACTTCTTCTTCTTGGGCTTCTTGGTTTCTTTCTTGGGGCTCTTGTCTTTAGCCATGGAGATCCTCCCTTATGTTGAGATTATACCCGCAACGTCCGCATCCAGGCGGCGCACCCATCCACCCCGCCAGCTTGCGCGGGCCGCGCAGGGAGAGGACCGCCGGCGGGATCGGCGGACCGGCGAAGAATCGACGCCGGAGGACCGCGGCGCGCCAGCCGGACAGCTACTTACGCGCTTTTGCCTTTGCCTTTGCCTTTGCCTTGGGCTTGGGCTTGGGCTTGGGAGCGGGTTCCGCGGCGGGCGCGGCCACAGCGGGCATGGCCGCGGCGGGCGCGGCCACAGCGGGCGCGGCCACGGCGGGCGCGGCCGCGGCGGCCTCCGCCGGGTCGACCTTCTTGAGCACTTCGTTGAAAAGCGCTTGCTTGCGAAGGTCTACTTTGGGCGGCGGCGCCTGCTCATGGCGGTAATCGTGGTCGCTATGGCACGTACGGCAACGTACCTTGGCGGGTCCGCCGTTCATGACGGAGACCACCAGATGGTTCATGAGGCGCTTGCAGCGCACGCAATAATCGTCGATGTCGTCGCCCAAGCGGTATTCGGGCATGAAAGCTCCTAAGTGACCGGCGCCTGGTTCGCCGGCTCCGGTTCGTTATGCGCCTTCGGTTCCGGCAGCGCCCATTGGGCAGGCTCCAAACCGACATACTTGCAGAGTCGCAGTTGGCCGTCTTCGGTCTCGAGCAGATCGCCCACGGCGAGCGGCTCGCGCGATTCCTTCAGCAGCCCCCAGGCCTCGTATTCGTTGCGCGCCTCCACCTGGCCGCGCTGCTCGTAGTCTCTAGGCTTCGCCGAAGCGCAACCGGAGACGTGCGGGGCCCAGCGGAATTGCTGCCGTGGCGAATCCTTCATGCGATAGATTCGAAACAGCGCCATAGCTCTACATTGTAATCGAAGTGCACGCGCTATTCGCGTCGCGCTTGTGCAAAACAGCGCCGCGCGGTATCGTGTTCGCCAATGAAACCTCGGTACCTGCTGCCCTGCGCCGTTGCGCTGCTCGGGATCGGCATAGCGGATGCCCAATCCGTTTCCACCTCTTCCATTCCGCGCCTCGAGAAGCGAGGCAAGGCCACCCAGTTGATCGTGGACGGCCGCCCGTTCCTGATCCTGGCCGGCGAGTTGAGCAACTCGGCTTCATCCAGCATGGAGTACATGGAGCCGTATTGGCCCAAGCTGGCGGCGGCCAACATGAATACGGTCCTGGCGGCGGTCACCTGGGAGCTGGTCGAACCGGAACCGGGCCAGTTCGACTTTGCGCTGGTGGACGGCGCCATCCGCGAGGCCCGCAGGAACCACTTGCGCCTGATCTTCCTGTGGTTTGGAAGCTGGAAGAACGGCGAGTCCTCGTACACGCCGCTGTGGGTGAAGAAGGATCAAAAGCAGTTTCCCCTGTTTCTGGCGGAAAACGGGCAGCTCATTACCTACCTGTCGGTTTTCAAGGAAGCCAATTGGAAAGCGGACGCGAACGCTTTTGCCGCGCTGATGCGCCACATCCGCGAAGTGGATGGGGAAGCCCATACCGTACTCATGATGCAGGTGGAGAACGAGGTGGGTTGCCCGGGAGCCACGCGCGACCAGCTTCCGGAGGCCAAGGCCGCCTTCAACGCCCCCGTGCCCGGGCAACTCATGGACTACATGGTGAAGAACAAGGAGAACCTGGTCTCCGAGTTCCGCGAGTACTGGGAAGCGGCTGGAGGCAAGACCTCCGGAACGTGGGCGGAAGTGTTCGGCAACCAGCCCATGACCAACGAGATCTTCATGGCCTGGTACTACGCGCTTTATGTCGACAAGGTCGCTAAAGCCGGAAAGGCCGAGTACCCTTTGCCCATGTTCATCAATGTGGACTTGGGCCAGGCTATCGGCGAGTACTCGAGCGGCGGAGCGCTGCCCATCAAATTGAATGTGTGGCAGCAGGGCGCGCCGGCCATCGACATCGTCGGGCCCGATATCTACCTGCCGAACTTCGCGGAATGGTGCGCGCGCTACGACCGCTCCGGGAACCCGCTGTGGATTCCGGAAACCCGCGGGGATGCCGCGAATGCGTTCTACGCGATTGGAAACCACGCGGCCATGGGGATTTCGCCCTTCGGCATCGAGCGCCAGGCGGACGCTTCAACCCCCTTCGCCCAGGCGTACGGATTGCTGGCCCAGGCGGCCCCGGAGATTCTGGAGGCGCAAGCCAAAGGCGCCATCAAAGCGGTTTCGTTAAACGCCCAGCACCCCTCGGAAATGGTGAAACTGGGCAACTACACGTTTGCATTCTCGATGGGGAGAATGCGGCAGCCGCCGCCACCCGCAACGGCTGCGCCCGCGGCAGGAGGCGGCAATGCGCAGGCATCTTATGCCCTCGTGATTTCGACCGGACCCGACGACTACGTGATTCTGGGCAGCGGGTTGCAGGCCACGTTCAATGGGCCGGGCGGGTCGGCGGCCGCGGTTGCCAGGCTGGAAGAAGGCACGTACGTGGACGGACGCTGGGTTCCGGGGCGCCGCCTGAACGGCGACGACATTATGTTGAATTACGACGCGCCCAACAAAGCCATCAAGAACGAGTCCGGGCAAGGCTTTCGACTGGCCGGCGGCGCTCCCAAGGCGCTTCACTTGCAGATTTACGGTTACTGATCGCTCGGAGTGCGGCGCAAAGGATCGTGCCCGTTCATTCATCGGCGCCTACGAAAGTCTGTCCGCGCGCGTCTATCGGAGTATGCGGCATACGTTCTGGCTTCTGATCGCGCTTGCGGGAACAGGCGGCGCGCAATGGCGGCGCTTTGGCGAGGGGCAACCAGCCATGCCGCCATCTTCTCTGGCGCGCGACATGCTCGCCGCCCACAATGCCGTGCGGGCGCGAGTGGGAACGGCTCCGCTGGCGTGGTCCGATCGGCTGGCGGCGAGTTCGCAAGACTGGGCCGGCACTCTCCTGGCGCGCGGGCAATTCTTCCATCGCCCGAACCCGGCCTACGGCGAGAACTTGTTCGAGATCAGGGGCGGGACCGCATCGTCCGCGCGGGTGGTCGGCGCGTGGGCCGAGGAATCCCGGAACTACGACTACTTGTCGAACAGATGTCGCGGCGTGTGCGGGCACTACACGCAAATCGTCTGGGGCGACACCAAAGAAGTGGGATGCGCGGTGGCGCAGGGCGGAGGACGCCAGGTTTGGGTTTGCAACTACGATCCGCCAGGCAACTGGGTCGGGAAGCGGCCCTATTAAGCCGCCCCCGCTTCGCTCCGGCTCTGGCCCGGCTCGACGGCATATTCCGCGCCTCCATGTAACTTGTCTGGCGCCGGAAGCATCTCTCTTACCGCAATGGGTCGTGGTGTCGGCGTCTCGAGGCGTAGTCTGTTGTCCGCGCTTTCTCTCTTCCCCGCCCTGCGCGTGCTCCGCGGCCGGCAAAACGCCACATTCTCGGCCGGCGTCAAAGTGGTCAACCTGTTCGCGACGGTCAGGGACAAACAAGGTCAGGTGATTCGCGATCTCACCAAGGACGATTTCGCCCTCCAGGAAGACCGCCGCCCTCAGATCATCAGGTACTTCTCGCGGGAGAGCGACTTGCCTCTTACCCTGGGCCTCCTGGTGGATGTGAGCGGCAGCCAGCGGCGGCTCATACCCGATGAGCGGTCGGCCAGTTTCCAGTTCTTCGACCAGGTGCTGCGCGAGGACCTGGACCGCGCATTCGTGATCCAGTTCCAAGGCCAGGTCGAGTTGTTGCACGATCTCACGTCCTCGCGAGACGATCTCCAAAGAGCGTTGCGCCTGCTCGATTCGCCGGACCCCCGGCAGGGATATGGGGGGCAGCGCGGCCAGTACCCCGGCGGCGGCCGCGGGCGCGTCGGCATGCGCGGCGGCACCGCCCTTTACGACGCCGTCTTGCTGGCCTCCGACGAGCTCATGAAAAAGCAGGACGGCCGCAAGGCCCTGGTGATTCTCACCGATGGCGTGGATACCGCCAGCATGGTGACCCTGGAAGAAGGTGTGGAAGCGGCGCAGCGGGCCGACACCCTGGTCTACTCGGTGCTGTTCGAGGACCCCGAAGCGTACGGCGGCGGTTTCGGCGGCTTCGGAGGCGTCGACGGCAGGGGGGTGCTGGACGACATTTCGCATCAGACCGGCGGCCGGCTCCTCAGCGTGTCCCGCAAACGCACCCTCGAGCAGGTCTTCGAATCGATCCAGGAAGAGCTGCGGAGCATGTACAGCCTGGGCTACACCCCCGACCGTACCGGCGCAAACTCGGCCTACCACAAGATTCGCCTGACCACGAAAGAAAAAGGCCTGGTCGTGCAAACCCGCGACGGCTACTACGCCTCCTGAGAATAGCTGTCGGCGTTCAGCTAAACCAAGGCCGCCGCGCAGCGGCGCGCCGAAAGCTGACCGCTGAAAGCCGGCCGCCGAAAGCTCAGTTTGGGACCCGCGCCGCGATCACCCTCGGGATTCCCGCCAGGTCGGGCTCGATGCGGAGGTCTTTCCAACCGTCCAGCAGGCGCGCTACGTAGTCGCAGCTCCCGAAACCCAGCTCCATGACCAGCCAGCCGTCCGCGCGCAGGACGCGGGGGGCGTCGGCCGCGATGCGGCCGTAGATCTCGAAACCGGTCTCTCCCGCGAACAGCGCTACGTGCGGCTCCCAGTCGCGCACTTCGCGCTGCAGGCCCTCCCGCTGCGCGAGGGGGACGTAGGGCGGATTGGAGACGATCAAGTCCATGGAGGCCGGGCCGATGGCCTCCATCAAGTCGCAGACCACCATGTCGACGCGCGCGCCAAGGCGGCGGGCGTTGCCGCAAGCGACTGCGGCGGCCGCCGGGGAAATATCGGCGCCCCACGCCTCGGCGCCCGTCTCCAGTTGCAGGGTTACGGCAATTGCGCCGGAGCCGCAGCCAACGTCGAGGACGCGGGGCCGGCCGCCCATCCCGCCGCTGGTCAAAAGGCCGGCCGCGCAAGCCACTACGTGCTCCGTCTCCGGACGCGGGATCAGCGCATCGGGCGTCACGCGGAATTCGCGGCCGTAGAACTCCTGGCGGCCGGTGATGTACTGCGTCGGCTTGCCTTGCAGCCGCTCGTGCAGGCCGCGGCCATAGTGGAGCCGCTCCGGATCCTCCAATTCCCGTTCGCGGTGCGCGTAGAGATACGCGCGCTCGCAACCCATGACGTGCGAAAGCAGCACCTCGGCGGTGAGCCGCGGAACGGCGATTCCGGCTTCCTCCAGCAGCCGCGCGCCCTGGAGCAGCGCCGTCTGAACCGTCATGGCCGCGATCCGTCCGCACGTTTGTGGAGCGAGCCTCCGGCTTGCCATGCCGCCATTCCTGACGGCATCCTGTCAAGGGCTGGCGGATGCCCGCAAGAAAGCGGGCATGGCAGGCCGGAGGCCCGCTCCACGGAAGCGGGAGATTCTCTCTTGGCCATTCGTCGAACTCCGCGTCTCAGCGTCGGCAACCGCTCTCTTACGTACGCGGCTCGGAATCGCCGCCGCTCTGGTGCGACCGGTAGTAGGTGATGAGCGCTTCGATGACCGGATCGAGCTTGCCTTCCATCACGAAATCGAGTTGGTGCAGCGTGAACCCGATGCGGTGGTCCGTGATGCGGTTCTGCGGGAAGTTGTACGTGCGGATCTTTTCGCTGCGGTCGCCCGTTCCCACCATGCTGCGCCGCTCGGCCCCAAGAGCCGCCTGCCGCTTTTCCAACTCCAACTCGTAGAGCCGCGAACGCAGCACGCGCTCGGCCTTGCCGCGGTTCTTGATCTGCGATTTCTCGTCCTGGCAGGAGACCACCAGACCGGTGGGCAGGTGCGTGATGCGCACGGCGGAATAGGTGGTGTTCACCGACTGCCCGCCCGGCCCGGAGGAGCAAAACGTGTCGATGCGGATGTCCCTGGGGTCGATCTTCACCTCGACCTCGTCCGCCTCCGGCAGCACCGCCACCGTGATCGCCGACGTGTGTACCCGCCCCTGCTGCTCGGTGACCGGCACGCGCTGCACCCGGTGTACGCCGCTTTCGTACTTCATCCTGCTGTAGACCTTGTCGCCGCTGACCAGCGCAATGATTTCCTTCACCCCGCCCACCGGCGACTCGCTGCTCGAGGTCACCTCCACCTTCCAGCGCTGCGATTCCGCGAATCGGCTGTACATGCGGAAGATCTCGGCGGCGAACAGCGTCGCCTCGTCGCCGCCCGTGCCGGCGCGGATTTCGAGCACCACGTTCTTTTCGTCGTTGGGGTCCTTGGGCAGGAGCAGGACCTTGATGTCCTCCTCGACGCGCGCCAGCTCCGGCTCGGTCCGCGCGATCTCCTCTTCCGCCATCGCCTTCATCTCGGGGTCGCGGTCCTGCAGCATGGGGCGCGCCTGCGCGAGCTCGCCATCGAGTTTCTTCCACTCGCGGTATTTCCCGACAACCTCGGCGAGCCCGCTCTGCTCCTTGGCGATCTTGCGGTAGCCCTCCGCGTCGCCGATAACGGCCGGATCGGCCATCTGTTGGGTTAACTCGTCGAAGCGCGCTTCGAGCTTGTCGAGCTTCTCAATGAACTGCATGGGGGGTTACGCGATGACCAGCTCTCCGCCCTGCGACGCTTCCAGAGCCATGGCCCCGTCCAGGGCGCGGATCGCCACCGCCGTCTGGTCGTCGGCCGGAGGCTTGGTGGTGATGCGCTGGAGCCAAAGCCCGGGCGCGGTAAGCAAAGCCAGAACCGATCCCCGCTTGCGGGCCGCGTACCGGATCAGTTCGAAGCTGAGGCCCACGATCAGCGGCAGGAGGGCGATGCGCGACAGGAACATGGCGAGGAATGTGTGGAACGGGAGCACGGTGTACACCACCATCGAAATGACCATGACTACCAGCAGGAAGCTGGTCCCGCAGCGGGGATGAAAGGTCGTGAAGCGCTGCGCGTTTTCGACTGTCACCGGCTGGCCCGATTCGAAGTTGAAAACCACCTTGTGCTCCGCGCCGTGGTACTCCCACACGCGCCGCATGTCCTTCCAGCGCGACATCAGGTAAAGGAAGCCCAGGAAAATCAGGATACGGAATACGCCTTCGACCAAGGCAAATGCCGGATGGCCGACCAAGGCCGGGTAGAGTTTTTTCACCGCGTATAGCGGAACGAACTTGTACATGAAAATGAAGAACGCCAGGGGAAAAAGCAGGCTCAGGGCCATCCCCCATTTGGACGGCTCTTTGGCTGCCTGCCCGGACGCCGGCCGCGCCTCCTCTTCGAGCGCCACGTTGGCCGAAAACTGCAACGCCTTGACGCCCAGTTTCATGGCCTGGTACAGCGCGCCGATGCCCCGGAAGAGCGGATAACGGTAAATCCTGTACTTCTCCGACATCCTGGCCAAGGGCATCTCTTCGGTCACGATCTCGCCGTCCGGCTTGCGGACCGCCACGCAGTAGCTGTGCGGCGCCCGCATCATGACGCCCTCCATGACCGCCTGCCCGCCGACGAGGGTTTCCTCGCCGCTCTCCAAAGCGGGCAGCATCTGGACATGGGCAAGTACGCGAAGGAAGGAACGCAGGGACACGGGCACTCTCACTGTTCTTCCTTCATTATACGAAACTTGCGAGCCGCCACCCCGGGCGGCCGCTCAGTGCGCGATGTTCTTGCCGAGATTGAAGCACGGGCCGACCGAAATGCGGACGGTGTTGCGCGAGTCCTGCAGGAGATCGCTGAACAGGTGGTCGTGTACGAAGTCCGCCTGAACCCGCAGGCCCACGTGCTTCGAGAAGTTGAGGTCCACGCCGCCTCCGAATCCATAGAACGCCACCCAGTCCGTCTTGTACCCGTCGGGAGCCAAATTGGCCACTGCTGCGGCGGCAAACCAGTCGCCGGCAGCCGGGCTGGGAGTGGCCCTTTCATGCATGGCGCCGAGATCGGGGCGCACGAACAGCGTCACCGCCTTCCAGTGGCGAAACGCCAACTGGGGGCCCGCGGCGAAGGTCTGAGTCACGGAATGGGCCGGAATGTTCAGGGCGTAGCCGCTGGGAAGCAGCCCATACGCTTTCGCCCCGGCCATCTGCGTGTTCAATTGCTGCTGGAGCGATGTGATCAGCAAGCTCGGGTTCAGCATCAAATCGCCCGTCGCCCGGCTGTAGTCGAAGCCGAGCGACAGCCAGGTTTTGGGCCGGACGCCTGCCTGAAACTGGAAGCCGTTCTCAACCAGGCTCACGTGCGGGCTGTTGAGGTAAGCGTAACCTGCGAAAACATCGAAGCGCGTGACGTACGTTTGCTGGCCGTACGCGGACAAAGCCGTCAGAAACAGCAGGACGGAAAGCGCCGGGAGAACCACCCGCCGGGCGTCAAGTCCGGGTCTTTGCGGGGCCTTTGCGATGAACACGATAACGAACCTCCTCGAAGCCCCGGCGGCGCGGGGCGCCAGAATAGTGTATCGCATTGTCACAGTTGGGCGCCTGGCGCCGACAGCGCCGACAGCGCCTGGCGCCGCATCCGGCAAACCCTGTATTTGGGGTCGCGAGTAACCTTTTCTCTCGGAAAAACGTAGTTCCGTTGAGACAATCGAGTTTCTGAGGCGCTTAGCCGGTATTCCGTGCGTATGGGGATTCGCTCGGACTCCCGTTCACCGGCGGGCCTGGATGCTTTGCACGGCCGTTGGACTTGCGGCCGGGTCCGCTCTGTTCGGGTATCCCCGCTGAGTTCGCGCTCCAAACAAGGAGAAAGAGATGTCGAGAGGTACGACTCTGGCAAGACTGATTGGGTCGGTTGGGGTTCTGATTCTTCCGATGCTTGCGTCCGCTCAGGGCGGCACTGGCTGCTGGCTGCGCGACGCCGCCGCGCCCACCGCTTCGACCGTATACGTGCTTTGCGAACAGGGGACGATGAATATCACCGCCGATGGCGGCGCGACGTGGTCCGCGGTGGACACCGGCGCCAAGGTGAAGCTGCGCGCCATGGCCGCGCTGGACGCCGGCCACGCCATCGTGGTCGGCGACGGCGGTCTGATTCTCGCCACCGACGACGGCGGCAAGACCTGGCGGGAGCGCAACGACGCCAAGAACAAGCACTTCACCCCGCAGCACTTGTTGGCGCTCTCCGCCGTGGGCAACCAACTCTGGACCTCCGGTTTCGACGGCGCGCTCTGGCATTCGGTCGATGGCGGGCGGAACTGGGAAGTGCAGAAGACCGGCACCCACATGGCGCTCGAAGACATCTACTTCCTGGATGCGGATCACGGCTGGGCGGTAGGCTGGTCGGGAACGCTCCTGCGCACGCTCGACGGCGGCAAGAAGTGGGAGGCGATCAACTCCAAGGCCCTCGCCGCGGCTTGGTCGCTCAGCTCGGTCTATTTTCACGACCTGAAGAACGGCTGGGCCGCCGGGTTCTCCGGGCAGCTTCTGCGGAGTCGCGACGGCGGCGCCACATGGGAAGCGCAGGACAGCTCTTCGAAGTCCTGGCTCAAAGACATCGAGTTCGACAGCAGCAACCGGGGCTGGATCACATCGGACGAGCAGTTCCTGGTGAGCGAAGACGGCGGGGAGAAGTGGAACCCCGTGAAGATCCAGAAGAACCTGTTCCTGCGCAAGCTTCTTCACGTCGGGGACTCGCTGTGGGCCGTGGGACAGCTCGGCGTGTTGAAACAGGGTCCCGGGCTGACCTGGACGCCCGTTACCAGTCTGGTTCCCCGAGCGGCAAGCCAGGTCGTGACGCCTCAGAAGTAAGGAACGCCACATCGAGGCGCGGCGCCGCGGGATTGCCCGGGCGCCCTGGGGTCACGGAACCGGCGGCTTCTCCGTTCCCCGCCCCGCCAGCCAGGAGAGCACAAACCCGATCGCCAGCGCCAGGGCCGAATCCGTGGTTCCCGGGGTCCGGCCCGGCAGCCAGATCTGCGCGGTTCCGCAGAGAGCCAGCCCCGCCGCCAAGACCGCGCCGGTCGTGAGGTAGGACTGGCCAACCGACCGCAGCAGGCACGCCGCCACGCCGTAATCGCAGACCTTGCGCCAAAGGACGAAGGCGCTGCCCTGCCACCCGTCCCCGAACGAAGCCCGAAAGGGGATCCACGAAATGGCGTTGGCCGCGCGCGAGAAGTGGATGGGATCGATCTCGCCGAGCGCGATGGCGCTTAACAGCATCCAGGCTCCGGCGCGCGCGCGAAAGGCCGCCTTGCGCCCCGCCACGCATAGCAACACGGCCAACGCCGCGCCCAGCGGCTCCGCCGGCGCCAACGTGTGCTCCGGCATGAATATGCGGAGGGGCAGGCACAGCATGGCCGCCAGCAGCCAGCGGAGGCGCGGGCGGCCGGTAATCGCCTCCAGCAGCATGGCGGCCGCGAACCACTCGGCCGCCGCCGCCCAAACCTCGGTGGCGGAGACGGAACCGGGTTGCGCGAACCGCTCCAGCCAGCCCCGCAAGGTGAGCTGAGCCGGCATCGGGTACAAGGGGCAAAGCTGGTAGACGACCCAGGAAGCCAACAGCAGCCCCCCCGCCGCGGCGTCGCGCGGCGGCAATCGCGCGGGCCTCCATTGCGCCAGCCTGGCGCGCAGCGTCATTGCGGCCGCCGCGCCCGCCGCCGCCCCCAGAACGTTCGTGGTCAAATCGAACAGACTGCAAACCCGGCTGCGGTCGTAATACTGGAGTAACTCGACGCAGGCCGATAGCGCCAGCGCCATGGCCAATGCGCGGGCGGCCGCGGAACCGCGGACATGCCGCCGCGCCGCGGCCATCCAGCCGATGGCCCCCAAGGGGAAGTAAAGCGCGGAATTGACAACCGCGTCGCGAAACGCGTACCGGTCGAAATAGGCGGGCCAATTCCGCAACAGGGCGTCCAGCGGGCTTCCCGGCCTGCCGAAATCGAAGCGCCATGGGTTGAGCGAACCGTACAGGATCAACGCGACGATCAGCAGCAGGAATCGATTCACCGGTCGCTCTTTGGAACGCGGGTGACGCTAGCGCCTCGCGAAACGCCGCAGGCGGTGGATCTCGATGACGGAGATATAGAGGTTGACCAGTCCCAGGCCGCTGATCGCGCCTCGCACATACATGTTATCCCGGTACGCGCCCCACTCCGGCCAGAAGGCCGCGAAATCGCGAGCGTGCGAAGTCCAGGGAAAGACCAGCAGAAAGCACCCGGCCTCCAGGCAGCAGGCGGCGAACAGCACCGCGAACAACTTGTGATACCAGCGGAATGGCGCCTGGGCGGCGGGCGGGGACGCCGGCGCCGGCGGGTTGGCGGGCAAGGGCTCCGGCGGGGTGGACATCACCGGGCGCCCGCCGCCTCAAACAGGTCCAACTGCGGGTTGGTTTCCAACCGGAACCGCGACCAGGCGCGCACCGGCTCGAAGCTCAAGCGGTGCAGCGGCGTGGGACCCCGCTCCTCGAGCGCTCTGCAATGTTCCGGCGTGCCATAGCCCTTGTGGCTGGCCAGCCCGTATCCCGGGAAGACCTCATCCCATACGCGCATGCAGGCATCGCGGTGGACCTTGGCGATGATGGAGGCGGCCGCGATCGCGTGACAGCGCGCGTCTCCCTTGATCAGCGCCCTCTGGGGCAGCGGAAGATCGATGGACATGGCGTCCACCAGCAGGAAGTCGGGCGCGGGATCGAGACGGCCGACCGCCAGGCGCATGGCGCGGCGCGAAGCCTCGTAGATGTTGATGCAGTCGATGGTGGCCGCGTCCACGGCCGCGATGGCCCAGGATTCGGCCCGTTCCCGGATGCGTTGCGCGAGCGTCTCGCGGCGCTCCGGCGAAAGCAATTTGCTGTCGTTCAGCCCGCGCACCGGCCGGTCCGGCGAAAGAACCACCGCGGCGGCCACCACCGGACCGAACAGGGCTCCGCGCCCCACCTCGTCCACGCCCGCGACGGCGCGGAAGCCGCGCGCGCGCAACTCGCGTTCGAGCGTGCCTTCGCACCGGAATTTGGCGCCCGCGGAATCGGGTCGCATGGGGGATCCCAGTTGTCTACTGGCGCTCTCTGAGGCGGGCGGCCTTGCCCTTCAATTCGCGGAGGTAATACAGCTTGGCGCGCCGCACCCGGCCGGTGCGCACCACGTCGATATGATCGATGACTTTGGCGTGTAACGGAAAGATGCGCTCGACGCCCTGGCCGAAGCTGACCTTGCGGACCGTCACGCTCGCGCCCAAGCCCGTATTATTGCGGGCGATCACGGTCCCCTCAAATGCCTGGAGCCGTTCCTTGTCGGCTTCCTTGATCTTCACGTGGACCCGGATGGTGTCGCCGGGCCGGAACTCGGGGATTTCGGCCCGCTTGTTCTTCTGAATGAACTTCGTCAGCAACGCATTCTGCATGGCAATTCCTTGTAATCTACTATCTTACACGATGCGCCGGAGGTTTTGCCGGGCGTTTGGGTGCGTTTGGGTTCGCGAATGGAAATGGCGGGATTGAATCCGTGCGTAGCAAGTACGCACGGACGCCGCACCAGCCCGTAAGGGCGCAAGAAAATAGCCCACGGCGTGAGCCGTGGGAACCTGCGTCACTTGCCGAGCCCCGGCACGGGGCGAAAGATCGCAGCGGCCCATCTTCCGCCCTCTCCGAGGGCTGTTCCACGCACGCATCACTCCCACGGCTCACGCCGTGGGCTATTCTCTTACGCTCCTGCGGAGCTTTGATCCGGAAATTCCGGGATCTCCACTCTTGCGAACGTTCGTGTCCAGGAGGTAGATCAACGCAGACTCTCGCGGACGTCAAACTCGCCCGGGGACGGGCGTTCCAAAAGATGCTCCGCGAAGGCGCCGTAAGTCCGCTCAAAGAAACCGGCCGGCCACGGACTTGCCGACACGGCGGCCGGCCGAACTACGACTACCACTTCGACCTCGGATTCCGGGAGTCCCGTTGGAACCCTCAGATCCAACGTGCCGTCCGGTTCAAGCCGGGTCCTGATCGGAATGGTCACCACTTCACACGCTCCAGCACCATGATGGCACGAACCCAACGCACGACGTCTCGTACCCGCGGGCGAGAATTGTCCAATGCAAGATGAGCATGAAACCGGCAAATTGGCTGGGGCGGTTTCCAATGCAAGATGAGCATGAAACGGGGAAGAATGGGGTAGGCATGGCGCGGCCGGGTGCAAGTGCGGATGTGGAATGCCGAAAGCC
>CAIRXZ010000324.1 GCA_903882645.1 uncultured Acidobacteriia bacterium
CGACGTGAAGGAGCACCACTAATGCCTTCCTCCGCTTCCTCTGCGCCCACCCCCCGAAATCCCGACAGTTATTGCACTGTCATGTGGGGCAGCCAATCCTGGCTGCAAGCCGCCTTTCAGGCGGCTGGACCCGCTGGAAAGCGGGTCCGCAGGCTGAAAAGCCTGCCCCACGATTTCCGCCGGATTGGCAGCCTCCGAGAACTAAGTGGCATTGCGCTTCAGCGTGCCGCGGCGAACTTCAGCTCGCCGTCGCCGTCTCAGCCGACAGGCCCGGGTCAAGACTGCCGGCTGAAGCCGGCAGCGGCACGCTGAAGCGTGCGCCACATGGGCATTCTCGGGCGGGTCTTTTCCACACCTTCCCGCTGTCCAGAATACGTTCCCGCCGCTCCCTGCTTTTTTGCTTGCGGGCGCGCGGGCGGGTGCGCCATATTGGGAGTGGACTCAAGTGTGCCGGGGCGCGGTTTCCATGGCGGAAAGTTACCTGTTTTACACGGAACTGGTGGGCATGCGGGTGTTCGACCTGAAGGGCCGGCGGCTGGGCCGCGTCCGGGATGCCGCCCTGGTTCCGATGGTACACTCCTCCCGGATCGACCGAATCCTCATGGGCGGCGGAGACGCCTGGCTCACTATCCGCTTCGACCAGGTTCGCTCGATTACGCCCGCGGGCGTCGAGCTTAGCGACGAGCAACTCACCCCCTACCACGACGACGAGTACATGCTGCGCATCGGCCGCGACCTGCTGGACCAGCAGATCATCGATGTGACCGGGCGCAAGGTCGTGCGGGTGAACGACCTCACTTTCGAGATCCGCAACGACGGCGAACGCGATACGCTGATCGTTGCGGAAGTCGATATCGGAGTTCGCAGCGTTCTTCGCCGCCTGCTCCAGGGCGTGGCGCCGTCCCGGTGGATTCGCCGCCTGCAGGAAGTCGTCCCTCCCAATTCCATCAAATGGGATCTGTGCAACGTGGTCGAGCCCGACCCGCTCCGCCGCCTGCGGCTCAACATTTCCTACGAGAAACTGGAGCGGATGCATCCGGCCGACCTGGCGGACATCGTGGAGGAATTAAGCCACAACGAGCGCGAAGCCATCTTCGAGTCCATCGACAGCGAAGCCGCCGCGGAAGCCCTGTCCGAAGTCGATCCCAAAATGCAGGCCAGCATCCTCGAGGCCCTGGAACCCGAACGGGCCGCCGACATCGTGGAAGAGATGGACCCGGACGAGGCCGCCGACGTCCTCGCCGAACTGGAGGACGAGACCTCCGAAGACATTCTGGACGAAATGGAGTCCGAGCCCGAGACCGATGTGCGGGAGTTGCTCGAGTATGAAGAGGATACCGCCGGCGGCATGATGAACACCGATTTTGTGGCGCTTCCCGATGGCGCTCTGGCGGTGGATGCGACGGCCGCCGTCCAGGGCGCCGAAGACCTGCTCGAGACCTTGAACACCCTGTTCCTGGTGGATGCCGAAGGCCGGCCCACGGCCTCGATTCCGCTGGCCCGGCTCTTCGTGGCCCGGCCGGGGGCGCGGCTGAAGGAACTTGCCGCCGAGACCCTCATCACCGCGCCAGTGGACGAGAAGCAGAAACGCATCACGGAATTGTTCGACAAGTACAACCTGCTGACCTTGCCCGTGGTGGATCAGGACGGCAAACTGGCCGGAGTAATCACGGCCGACGATATCATCTCAGTGCTGAGGAGCGGTTAGCGAATGCTGAAACTGCTCCGCCGCTTCCGCTATCACATCATAGTTTTCCTGGCGGTGCTCGGGCCGGGAATCATTACCGCCAACGTCGATAACGATACCGGCGGCATCTTCACCTACTCGCTCGCCGGCGCGCGCTGGGGCTACCTGACGCTGTGGACCCTGCTGCCCATCACCCTGGCCCTCATCGTCACCCAGGAGATGTGCTCGCGCATGGGCGCGGTGACCGGCAAAGGCCTGTCGGACCTGATCCGCGAGGAGTTCGGCCTGCGCATCACTTTCGTGATGATGACGCTGTTGGTTCTGGTTAACATGGCCAACGTGATGTCGGAATTCGCCGGCGTCGCCAGCTCCCTCGAACTGTTTCACATCAGCCGTTACATATCGGTGCCGCTGTCGGCCGTCGCGGTGTGGTTCCTGGTGGTCAAGGGCAACTATAAGAGCGTCGAGAAGATCTTTCTGTTCGGGTGCCTGCTCTACGTCACTTATATTATTTCCGCGTTCCTGGTGAGCCCCGACTGGAAGGCCGCGGCCATCGACAGCATGAAGCCCCAGTTGATGCTGGATAAGGACTACGTCTACATGCTCATCGGGATGGTTGGCACCACCATCGCGCCTTGGATGCAGTTCTACCTGCAATCGGCCGTGGTGGAGAAGGGCATCACGGTCAAGGAGTACGCCGCGTCGCGCTTTGAGGTGATCGTCGGTTGCATCATGACCGACGTGGTTGCGTTCTTCATTATCGTGGCCTGCGCGGGAGCCATCTGGAGGGTCCACCCGCGCGACATCCAGACCGCCGCGGAGGCCGCGATGGGGCTGAAACCGTTCGGGCAGTACGCCTTCCTCCTGTTCAGCGCCGGGCTGTTCAACGCCTCGATTTTCTCCGCCTGCATTCTGCCCCTTTCCACCGCCTACACCGTTTGCGAAGGTTTGGGTTTCGAATCGGGCGTCAACCGCCGCATGAAGGAAGCCCCCATCTTCTATTTCCTTTACACCCTGCTGATCGTGGTGGGCGCCGGCGTGATTCTGATCCCGAACTTCCCGCTGGTGCGCATGATCCTGCTTTCCCAGGTTCTTAACGGCGCGTTGCTGCCCTTCGTCCTGATCTACATGGTCCTGCTGATCAACAAAAAGGACCTCATGGGCGTGTGGACCAACCCGCGCTGGTTCAACATGGTCGCCTGGATCACGGTAGTAGTTATGATCGGCCTGACCCTGGCGCTGGTGGGAATCACGCTGCGGGGATCGCCGTAGGCGAACCAAGTTTCATATGGCCACGCGGCGTCCCAAAGCTGCCACAACCGCATTCAATCGCTCATGGATGCCCTCCCGGACACTGAGGCGCGGGTGGCCATTTCTCTTCTTGCGGAACCGGGTGAGCGGGAAACTACCGATGCCGAGAACGCCGGGTCACGCCGCAACCGTCACCAGCTCGGCCTTGGCCGTGGGCGGCGGGACAGGCTCCCCGTGCGCGCGCAGGGACTCGATGTGAAGCGGGATGGAGTAGGCGATTCGCTCCTTCGCCTCTGCGCTAGTCCGGCCGGTCGCGACGCATCCGGGCAGGTCCGGGACGTAGGCGCCGTAACCGGAGCCATCTTCGGCGCGTTCGATAATCACCAGATATTCGGTCACCTGTTCAGGTCCTCCTTGGTCAGCCTCGTTTGTTTCAGGATACTACCGACAAGCCAGTGAGGCAGCGTGTCGCCTTCGTGGCCGTTCACTGTCACCGTTCCTTTCCTCCTACCGCGAGGAAGGCTTTCCTATTACCATCGTGCGCCCCTCGCTGACCTACGGAGACACGCAGATTCCTCTCGCGGTCGACAGTTGGCCAAAATCCTACACCGTGGTGGACCGCATGCGCCGGGGCAAGAAGGTCATCGTGCCGGGCGACGGAACCTCGCTGTGGGTCATGACTCACAACAGCGATTTCGCCAAGGGACTCGTGGGCTTGCTCGGCCACGAACAAGCCATTGGCCACGCCTTCCACATCACTTCCGACGAGGTCATGTGCTGGAACCAGTTCTACCGGATCACGTGCGACGCCGCCGGCGCCGAGCCGAACCTGGCGCACATCCCGTCGGAATTCATCGCCGCCTGCCTTCCCGAGTACGTGGGCGGCCTGCTCGGCGACAAGGCCCTCAGCGCGGTCTTCGATAACTCCAAGATCAAGAGCTTCGTTCCGGGCTATTGCGCCACCACGCCTTACGCCGAAGGAATCCGCCGCACCCTGGCCTGGTTCGACGCCGACCCCGCGCGGAGACAGATCGACGCCGAGGCCGATGCCGACTACGACAGACTGATCGAGGCCTATGAAGCCGGAACCGCGGACGCCCTGCGGCGCTTCCGGGAGTGATGTTAGGTGGGGCGCCCTCCGGCCCGCGGTTCACTCCCGTGGAGCGAGCCTCCGGCTTGCCATGCCGCCATTCCTGGCGGCATCCTCTCGATGGCCGGCGGATGCCCGCAAGAAAGCGGGCATGGCAAGCCGGAGGCTCGCTCCACGAAGGCGTGTTGGCGCCTGCGCTGGTTTTTCGACCCTGCCTTCACGCCGGCGCGGGAACGGTTCGCTTATACTCAAACGAGGTTAGTACATCATGACTATCGCACTTGATAAGCTCTTCCGCACGGCCACTTGCGTGGCTTTGCTAACGGCCGGTGGCGCCGCCATCGCGCAACAAGCGCCGGTGAAGGAGCGCCCGCTCCCCAAGCTTGTACAAAAGGACGGCCGCTACGCGCTTATGGTGGACGGCGCGCCTTACCTGATGCTGGGCGCCCAGGCCCACAACTCTAGCGGCTGGCCCGCCATGCTTCCGAAGGTGTGGCCGGCGATCGAATACCTCCACGCCAATACGCTGGAGATACCCATCTACTGGGAACAGTTCGAACCAAAGCCGGGACAGTTCGACTACACGGTCGTCGATACCATCCTCACCCAGGCGCGCGAACACCATGTCCGGCTGGACCTGCTGTGGTTCGGCACCTGGAAGAACGGCAGCCAGCACTACATGCCCCAATGGATGAAGGCGGATCCCGAGCGCTATTTCCACTTGATCGACAAGAACGGACGCCCGGCGGATTCGCCGTCGCCGTTCTGTACCGCGTCCCAGGAGTTGGATATTCGCGCGTTCACCGCATTCATGCGCCACCTCAAGGCCGCCGATCCGCAACGCACCGTGATTATCGTGCAGGTGGAGAACGAGTCCGGCACTTGGGGATCCGTTCGCGACTACTCCCCGGCCGCGCAGAAGCTCTTCGAAGCTCCCGTCCCGGCCGGCGTGCTCAAGGCCATGGGCAAGCAAAGCGGCGCTCCCGTGAACTGGCAGGACGCCTTCGGGCCGGAAGCCGAAGTGAACTTCCACGCCTGGGCAGTAGCCACCTACGTGGGGAAGGTCGCCGCCGCCGGGAAGGCGGTTTATCCGCTGCCGCTCTATGCCAACGCCGCGTTGCGGGATCCGATCAAGCCGGGCGCTCCGGGCAGCTACGAAGCCGGCGGTCCCACCGACAACGTGATTTCCATTTGGAAGGTCGCGGCGCCGGCCATCGACATCGAAGCGCCCGACATTTACATGAACGACGCTACCGCGTACCTGAAGGTGCTGGAGCTGTATCGCCGCGACGACAATGCCCTGTTCGTCGCGGAAACCAGCGGCGGCGCCGCCAATGCCAGGTTCTTCTTCTCCACCCTCGGCCTGCAAGGAATTGGGTTCTCGCCGTTCGGTCTGGACTACAGCAACACTCCCTCCGTCCCGGCCGCCCCGCCGGCCTCCGCTCCAGCCGCCGCCGCACGCGGGCCGCAGGACCAATTCGCCCCGGCGGCGCAGAATTACCAGTTGATCGGCCCGATGATGCGCGACATCGCCCGCCTGAATTTCGAAGGCAAGCTCCAGGCCGCCGCGGAAGAAGCGGGCAAGCCTACGCAGACGCTCCCGTTCAAGCAGTGGAACGCAGCCGTCTCCTACGGAGCGGGCCGCGGCGGCCGCGCGGCGGGGAATGCGGAGCCGGTGGGACGGGCGCTGGTCGCCCAACTCGGAGACAACCAGTTTCTGGTGGCCGGGTTCTCCTCCCGCGTCGATTTCCGGCCCGCCGCCGCCGACAAGCGCCGCCAGTTCATGCGCGTCGATGAAGGCGTCTACGAAAACGGCGCCTTCAAGTTCATCCGCATCCTGAACGGCGATGAGACCGACAACGGGCTGAACTTCCGCTCCGAGCCGATCGTGTTGCGCGTCTCCCTGGGCGTCTATTAGGCCGGTCCCTCACCGTGGCGCGGGCACTCTTGCCTGCCGGGTCGAGACTCGTCTCGACCCTTGTGTCAATGGAACGGCGAGCGCCGAGATGAGTCTCGGCGCGGCAGACAAGGTGTCTGCGCCACGCCGGAGCGCCCGCCCCGCTCAACCGCGTCCCGCAACCGGTAGATGGCCTTTGGGAACTGCTCAGATCCTTTCGGTTGAAATCCGACCGCCCGCCGCGCGACACTGTTGAAAAAGACCTTGGCGATTCGTATGGGCATCAATATCGGCCTGGACATCGGGGCCATCAGTCTCAAGCTGGCTGCTTTGGGCAAGCAGAAGGACCGCCCAATCCTGGAAGCGCTCTGCGCCGCGCGGCCGGAGTTCCGGCTTTCGGAGATGGAGGGCGCGCCCCTGGTCCTTTCCGGCTACCGCCGGATCGCCGGCAGTCCCATCCAGTCCACTTATGACCTGCTGAGGGAGTTCTACGAAACCGTGGCCGAGGACCGCGTCGAGGGCATCCGCGTCACCGGTTCGGGGAGCCGCAACATCGCCAAGGTGCTCGGGCTGTTCTTCGAGAACGAATTCAAGGCCATCGCGCGCACCTTCGGCACGCTCTACCCGCACGTGCGCACGGTCTTCGAAATCGGCGGCGAAAGTTCCAAGTACATCCGCCTGGAGGGCGCCAGCATCGTGGATTACGACCGCTCCGGCGAATGCGCCGCCGGCACCGGCTCGTTCCTCGATCAGCAGGCTTTGCGCATGCGCTATTCGGTCGAGGAAGTCGGCGAGGTGGTGTGTACGGCCGCCTGCGCCGCGCGGATCGCCGGGCGCTGTTCGGTGTTCGCCAAGAGCGACATGATCCACGCCCAGCAGAAGGGCTACTCGCCCGCCGAAATCCTGCGCGGATTGTGCGACGCGGTGGCGCGCAATTTCAAAAGCTCCATCGTGAAAGGCCGCCCGGTCGAAGCCCCCGTGGCTCTGATCGGCGCGGTGTCCCAGAACGCCGGCGTCCTCGAGGCGTTGCGCGAAGCGTTCAATCTGCGCGCGGGCGACCTGTTCGCGCCCCCCGAATACGCGTGGTGCGGCGCGGCGGGCGCCGCCATCCTGGAAGCCGCCGAGCCGCGCAAGCGCTCCATCCTGGAAGTACACCGCCTGCGGCAGCACGAAGCCGAGGAGCGCGTGCAGGACACCGAGCCGCTGGCGGTCGAAAACGTAGTCCAACTTCGCGACCGCGTGGGCGTGTACGTCGCGCCGCCGGACGGCCAGCCGATTCCGGCCTACCTCGGCCTCGATATCGGCTCGGTCTCGACCAACGTGGCCGTGATCGACGATGTCGGCGCCGTCATCCACGACGTCTATCTGCGCACCGCGGGCCGGCCCATCGAGGCCGTCCAGGAGGGCCTTGCCGAAGTTGAGCGCCTCTGGGGCAGCCGCCTCGAAATCCGCGGCGTGGGCACCACCGGCTCGGGGCGCGAGCTGATCGCCGAGTTCGTCGGCGCCGACGTGGTCAACGATGAGATCACCGCTCACAAGACCGGCGCCATCCACGTCAGCAACACCCTGGGCGGCGAGCCGGTGGACACCATCTTCGAGATCGGCGGACAGGATTCCAAGTTCATCTCCATCGAGAACGGCGTGGTGGTGGATTTCGCCATGAACGAAGCCTGCGCCGCCGGCACCGGTTCCTTCCTGGAAGAGCAGGCCGAGAAGCTGGGCATCTCCATCAAGGGCGAGTTCGCCAAGCTGGCCCTTTCCTCCGCCAGTCCCACGCGCCTCGGCGAGCGTTGCACCGTCTTCATGGAGCGCGACGTCACCGGCTGGCTCCACAAGGGCGAAACCGTGCCCGACCTGGTGGCCGGCCTGGCCTACTCCATCGCGCTGAATTACCTGAACCGCGTGGTGCGCGGCCGCAAAATCGGCAACGTGGTCTATTTCCAGGGCGGCACCGCGTACAACGACGCGGTCACCGCCGCCTTCGCCAGCGTGCTCGGCAAGAGAATCACCGTGCCGCCCTACAACGGCGTCATGGGCGCCATCGGGATGGCGCTTATCGCGCGGCAATGGCACGCGGCCACGTCCGGCCAGACCCGGTTCCGGGGATACGATCTTCGCCAGTTGGAGCTATCCACGCGCGACTTCGTATGCAAGGCCTGCACGAACCTGTGCGACATGAAGGAGTTCGTCATCGAAGGCCAGAAGAGCTACTGGGGCGATAAGTGCTCCGATAAGTTCCGCAAGCCTTCCGCCACCGGCCGCAAGCCGGTAATCGACGACTTATTCGCCTACCGCGAGCAATTGTTAGAGGACCTCGCCCGCCTCGGTAGGGGTGGGGCATGCCCGACCCCTACGCACGCAAGAGGCAGCCAATTCCGCGTCGGTCTCCCCCGCGCCATGTCCATGTTCGAACAGCTCCCCTTCTGGCGCGCCTACTTCTCGGACCTGGGCATCGAGACCGTCCTCTCACCCGTCACCGACCCGCGCATCGCGGCCGCCGGAATCGACATGGCTGTCGCGCAGCCCTGCTATCCGATTCAGGTGGCCCACGGCCACGTCCAGGCGCTCGCCGAATCCGGCGTCGACTACATCCTGGTTCCCAACCTGGCCGACGCCGAGAACGGCGGCGATTCCAGCCCGTCGCACTACTGCCCGTGGAACCAGACGCTGCCCTGGGTGCTTAGCGCGGCGCCGGCGTTGGAGAAACATCGCCATAAGTTCCTGGTTCCCACGCTGCATTTCCACCTCGGGCCTCCCCAGGTGAAGAAGGCGCTGGCGGAAACCATGCGCCGCATCGGCGTGACGCGGCGCGCGAGCGACCATGCCGTGGATGCCGCCTACGCCGCCCAGCGCGAGTTTCAGGAGAAACTGCTCGAAGCCGGCCGCAAGGCCCTGGCGGTCCTGGAAGAAACCGGCGAGCCGGGCCTGGTGCTGGCCGGACGCAGCTACAACATCTACGACCGCGGCGTGAACTGCGACATCCCGCGCAAGCTGCGCCACCGCTACGGCGCCAACGTCATCCCCATGGATTTCCTGGTGACCGGCCGCGAGCCTATCGGCGACCTGCACCCGAACATGTTCTGGATCTCGGGCCGTAAGATTCTCGAAGTGGCCCGCGTGGCCGCCCAGCGCGCCAACCTGCACCTGGTCTACATCACCAATTTTAAGTGCGGCCCCGATTCCTACATCAAGCACTTCGCCCGCGAGGCCGCCGGCGCGCCCCTGCTGGCGCTGCAATTCGACGGGCACGGCAACGACGCCGGCTACATGACGCGCTGCGAAGCGTACCTCGATAGTAAAGGGATCCTGCGATGCTACCAATCGCCGAAGGAACCGCCGCCGCGGACCCTCAATCCGCCACAGGCGACCATCCACTAGCCGGCAAACGGATTTACATTCCGCCCATGGCGTACGGCAGCGCGCAAGCCTTCGCCTCGGCGTTCCGCGCCATCGGCCTCGAGGCGGAGCCGACGCCACCGTCCGACGACCGTACCCGCGAGTTGGGCGCCCGCTACACCTCCGGCGACGAATGCTACCCCGCCAAGGTGACCGTGGGCGATTTCATGAAGCTGTTGCAGCGCCCCGGCACGGATCTCTCCCGCGTGGCCCTGTTCATGCCCACCGCCGAAGGCCCCTGCCGCTTCGGCCAGTACGCTCCCTACCTGCGCCACGTGCTGGACGCGAACGGCTACCGCCAGGTCGAGATCCTCTCGCCCACCAGCGGCAACGCTTACGGCGGGCTTGGCGCCCTTTCGAAGCCCTTCGTCCGCACCGGCTGGCGCGCCCTGCTGTGCGCCGACTTGCTGCAAAAGATGCTGCTGATCTACCGGCCCTACGAGACGCGCGCCGGCGATACGGAAGCCGTTTACGAAGACGCGCTGGCCGACCTGTGCCGTACGCTCGAGGGCGCCTCCACCGAGCCGGGCGCGCAGTTGGACGCCCTGCGCGATTCCATGGTCCGCTGCCGCGGCCTGTTCCGCAAGCTGGCGCCCAAGCCCGGCGTCCTGGGATCGAACCCGGTGATCGGCATCGTGGGCGAGATCTTCTGCCGCCTGAATTCGTTTTCCAACGAGAACCTGGTGCGCCGCCTGGAAGGCTACGGCGCCGAAGCCTGGCTTTCCGACATCGTCGAGTGGATCTGGTACACCAACTCGGAGCACTTCCGCAAACTGAAGCTCGAAGGCCGCGTCTGGACTCTCGAAGCTCTAGGCGCCTGGGTGCGCAAGCGCGTGCAGAAGCGCGACGAGCACGTCCTGGCCGAGCCTTTCGAGGAGGATTTCAAGGGCCGCGAAGAGCCGGACATCTACGAGATCCTGGAGTGCGCGCGCCCATACCTCCCGCGCGAAGGCGCCTTCGGCGAGATGGTGCTTAACGTCGGCAAGGTAGTCTACCTGGCGAAGAAAGGCGCCGCCGGCATCATCGACATCAGCCCCTTCACCTGCATGAACGGCATCGTCTGCGAAGCCGTCTACCCCAGAGTAAGCCGCGACTTAGGCGGCATCCCTATCCGCAACTTCTACTTCGACGGCACCCAATCCGACCTTGACCGCGATTTGGGAGTGTATATGGAGCTGGCGCGGAGTTACCAGAAGAAGAGGGGATAAGCCCGTGGCGCGGACACTCTGTCTGCCGCGCCGGCGCTCGGTGCCCCACCAACTACTTCTTGGGTGCACGACAAAAAAGTGGGTAATCAGGCGGCTCGGGAACGGGTTTCCCAGTAGTCTTCGAACCTGTGGCTAAGGCGGCAGCAGCGCAAAGCGATGATGGCATTGGCGCCGGCGACAGTCCAGAACGACCCGGAGCG
>CAIRXZ010000325.1 GCA_903882645.1 uncultured Acidobacteriia bacterium
CCCCCATCGCAGGGACTAGCACCATGCTACGCGACGCTCAAAAAGTATGCGGCATTGGCCCTTTTAGGCTGCGATGACGCCTTCCGGCGTCATCAGCCGGGCGCCAGCCCGGCCGTGGTGGGGCATGCTTTAGCTTGCCCATCTTCCAAAAATAGACAGCTCCATATGTCGTTGCAGGAAAAGGGGGTCTCAGAACGCGTGCCGGCGCCGGCTTCAGCCGGCGCCGGGTGTTTCCTCACTCTCAATCCGCGTCCGCGCCCCGGCGACGAGGCTCGCCGCGCCGCGTCCTTCTCGTGTCTGCACGCCCCTAACCCCCGCGAGGGCCGCCAGATAGTAGCCCAGGGCGTGAGCCTGCGGGCGCCAACCTAAGCGCGGACCAGTACGAGGCGATTGCAGGGCGCAAGCCGACTTGTCGTTCCCTATTTCCGTGACGGGCGTTTATCGGGATCGATCGCCGGTTGCTGGACGGAAGGGCTGTTAGCAACAGCGATCTGGAGAACCCGCGGGAGACCTTCCCCGAATGCATGATCCCAGGCCACAGAGGCTTGAGTCCCAGCGTAACAAACTGAATATCAGGTGAAGAACCGCGAATCGTAGTGGAACGGCTCAGCGGGGTGCACCTGGATTTCTGCGAATTCCGGGTGGAGCGGGTTGACGAGCCAGTTCGACTCCGACGGGACAAGCGCCGAGGGGAGCACCAGGATAGCGCTCTTACGTTCGGCGGCAAAGGAGTCGCCGATTAGGGCAAGACCCGGCGGCGCGGGAACCTGCCGCCAGTTGGAAGGCAGCGCCTGCGCGGTCAGGACTACCCGCGAGACGTCATCCGGGATATCGGCGGCCACGACCACGAGGTCCTTCGGCGGGTCACTGACCTCGATGTGGACAAAGTACTCGATCATGGCCAGGGAAAGGTGCCCTGCCGCGTAGGCCACGCGCGTGCCCGGACTCGACCAGCGGCCTCCAAATCGATAAGAGCCTTCGCCGTCGAGCGGCGTATTGGAGTAAGGTTGCCGGACGATTCTGTAGACCCGAATCAACTCACGCCGCCGAACGCGATTCTGCCCAGAACGTTCTCGACCGCTCTCGCCCCCAGTTCGGTGTCGATCAGTTCGAGCGGGTTGTTGCCGCCGAGCGCCCTGTTCGGCCGCCTGAGCCATCTGGCGGCGGTCTCCTCATCCCCGACGTACTGCTTGGCGAGCGCAACAATGCGCGCCAGCCGGTACAGGCGGTCGGACTCGTACCGCGCCAGGCGGCCCTGATGCCGGCGCCGCTGCAGGCTGCGCGGCGAAAGATCGAGGGTCGCCGACAGTTCCTTTAGAGTCAACCCGGCGGAGTTCATCACGCTTCCGACGACTTTTTGGGGAAAGCCCGCGCGGATCGCCGATCGAAGGTCCTTGTCGGTGCGCAGAGTGCGCCCCACAGCGCCCTCGCCCCCCAATTCCGCGATGACGGCCTGAAGTTCATTTGCCATTTTGTCATCTATCATAACGCCATATGACGCGCTCCGACTACATATTGGCTCGCTTCGCAGTAGTTGGTACTGTTAGTACTTATACGTATTGACAGGCAGATTCATAAAGTATATACTTTAGTCGTCTAAGCGATATCTCAATAGTATCCTAATCCACGATGGAGGATTCAGCGATGGCAAAGTCCAAGCGTATTCTGTTTACGTTCGACCCGCGGAGTCACCAGAACCTGCGAGAACTCACCGATGTGGGAGGTTTCCCCTCCGCGTCGGATGCGGTCAGGGACGCGCTGAGGATAGCGCGATCTCTTCAAGACCAGGCGCGGCTAGGCTTCACCGAGGTCGTGGTCCGGAACCCGGTCACCAATAAGGAGAAGGTCATGGTGTTGCCCTCGTCCAGCTTGCCGCCTTCCGCTGATGAATGGGAGCCGGCCGAGCAGAACGCCCAGCCTCAATTCAGCCCGGCAAAGGACGTCGCGCATGTGCGTGGAGCAGGAGATCGCGCAGAAAACCCTATACGAGGTCCGCATCCGGGAGCTGCACGTGGAGCGCAAGATCCGCCTGGTCTATCCCACCCGCCGCGCCCTGAGCCACGCCGCCAAAGCCTTTCTGGAGGTCGTGGGGTGACCGGCGTCGCAGCGCGTGGCGCACGCTTCAGCCGAAAGCCCCCGCGCGATGCGCCGGTGAAACCGGGAGGGAGACCCCACCAGCCTGCGAGATCGACTCTTACGTGGGGCAGCCCTTCTGGGCTGCGATGACGCCTTCCGGCGTCATCAGCCGGGCGCCAGCCCGGCCGTGGTGGGGCATGCTTTAAACACGGCGACATTACTCCTTGCGCAACGCCGCTTCCCGAGGATGCACGGCTGGTGGTCGGAGCCGCGACCGTGAGGGAGCGGTTGGTGGGGCAGGCTTCAGCCTGCCACTGGAGTTTCTACATTTTCTCAGGCAGCGGCACTGCGGACGAGTTGCTTTTCCGTGATTTTGACCTCGAACTCCGTCAGAAGTTCGGGGTGTTCCGCCATCTCCTTGCGTAACAGAGTGACCAG
>CAIRXZ010000326.1 GCA_903882645.1 uncultured Acidobacteriia bacterium
ATTCCACATCCGCACTTGCACCCGGCCGCGCCATGCCTACCCCATTCTTCCCCGTTTCATGCTCATCTTGCATTGGAAACCGCCCCAGCCAATTTGCCGGTTTCATGCTCATCTTGCATTGGACAATTCTGGGGCGCCTGTTGCTACGAGCGAGGCCGTGGCTGCGTGTTATCTTCAAGCTTAGTCTCATTTCGCGGGCCTGCCGCGCCCGCCCGAGGTGTAGTAATCCAATGTCGAAGAAACACGAACAGCATTCGTCCCAGCCGGTTCCGGTCGTCGCCGACGGGATGACCTTGGGGGTCGTGGGAGTCGGCGTCATGGGTCAGACCCTGATTCGAGGTTTGCTCTCCAACCGCGTGGTGGAGCGCGAACGGCTCTGGGCGGGGGACAAGAACTCGGCCACCTGCGAGAGCGCGAGCAAGGAACTGGAGATTCCGGTCGAGAGCGATTTCCAGAGCCGCGTGCCCACCGCGGACCTGATTCTGATTTGCGTGAAGCCGGCCGACGCCCCCATGGTTCTGGCCACGCTTCGCAACGCCGGACTGCGGCGGGAGACGCTGCTGATCTCGATTCTGGCCGGCGTCGCGACCGACCGCATCGAGTCCCTGCTCGGGACGGAGAACCCGGTGGTGCGCGCCATGCCCAACACGCCCGCCGTCGTCAACGAAGGCATGACCGTGGTCTGCCGCGGGACGTACGCGGCCAAGTCCGATCTGGAGCGCGCCAGCCATATCTTCGAAGCGGTCGGCAAGTGCCTCTCCATCGACGAAGTTCATTTCAACGCCATTACCGCGCTGAGCGGCAGCGGCCCGGCTTATCAATTCCTGATCATGGAAGCGCTGGCCGACGCCGGTGTGCGCGTCGGGCTGCCGCGGCAACTGGCGCTCACCCTGGTAGCGCAGACGGCGCTCGGCGCGGCGCGCATGGTGCTGGCCACGGGACGCCACCCGGCCGCGCTGCGGGACGACGTGACCACTCCGGCGGGCTGCACCATCGCCGGGCTGTTGATGCTCGAGGATGGCAAGGTCCGCTCGGTACTGGCGCGCGCCGTGGAGGAAGCCGCGAAGGTCTCGGCCCATCTGGGAGTTTCGCCCGCGAAGATGTCGGAGACCGCCGCCGGCCAGCGCGCCGGCCACTAAGGGACCGCGCTCATGCCCGATCCCGATTCCCGCGATCTCGCGGAAGAACTTATCGCTGTCGAAGATCGCTGGGGAGCGCACAACTATCGCCCGCTGGATGTAATCATCGACCACGCCTCCGGAGTTTGGGCGTATGGCGTCGATGGACGGCGCTATCTGGACTGTCTGAGCGCCTACTCGGCGCTGAACCAGGGCCATTGCCATCCGCGCATCCTTCAGGCGCTCCAGGAGCAGGCCGCGCGCGTCACCCTGACCTCGCGCGCCTTCCGCAACGGCCAGTTGCCGCGGTTCGTCGAGGAGTTGGCGCGGCTGTGCGGCATGGAGATGGTCCTGCCGATGAACACCGGCGCGGAAGCGGTGGAATCGGCCATCAAGGCGGTCCGCCGTTGGGGATACGCCCGCAAAGGCATTCCGCATGACCATGCCCAGATCATCGTCTGCGAGAACAACTTTCACGGACGCACGACTACCATCTCGGGCTTCTCCTCCGAGCCTCTGTACCGCGACGGGTTCGGCCCGTTTACGCCCGGGTTCGTCAGCGTTCCCTTCGGCGATGCCGAGGCGCTGGCGGAGGCCATCACGCCCAACACCTGCGCGTTTCTGTTCGAACCGATCCAGTGCGAGGCCGGAATCCTCATCCCTCCCGATGGGTACTTGCGCGAGGCGGCCGAGATCTGCTCGCGCGAACGGGTGCTGATGGCGGCGGATGAAATCCAGACCGGACTGGGGCGGACCGGATGCATGCTGGCCTGCCAGTACGAGGGCGTACAGCCGGACGTTTACATCCTCGGCAAGGCGCTTTCCGGCGGCGTGTACCCCGTATCCGCCGTAGTTTCGAGCCAGGAGATCCTGGGCGTGTTTCGCCCCGGCAGCCACGGCAGCACGTACGGCGGAAACCCGCTGGCCTGCGCCGTAGCGCGCGCGGCCCTGCGCGTGATCGAAGAGGAACGCCTGGCGGACCGCTCGGCCGAGCTGGGCGCCTGGCTGCTTTACGAGCTGCGCAAGATCCGCCACCCCCACATCAAGGAGATTCGCGGCCGCGGCCTGCTGATCGGCATCGAGCTCATGGTCCCGGCGCGCTCCTACTGCGAGCGCCTGAAAGATCTGGGCCTGCTATGCAAGGAGACCCACGATTACGTGATCCGCCTGGCGCCCCCGCTGATCATTTCGCAGGAGGACCTGGCCTGGGCGGTCGGGCAGGTGCGACGGGCGTTCGAGGAGTAGGGGGCGAAGAGCCGGACCAGGGGGTCCGGCGCGGACGGGGGCGTCCGCCCCACCAGGAACTCTACCGGATTCCCGCCGCCTTTTCCACCCGCTGGAACGGGCTTATGAGGTTCCCGCCGCCGTCGAAGCCGAACTCCAATTCCCCTTTGATCGTGAGCGACGGATTTCGCTCGATCTCCCCGCGCAGGTTCTCGCTCAGCGCCAGCCGGCTCAGTTCCAACGTGTTGAGGATCCAACCGTACGACACTTCCATCGGGTCGAACTTGCCCACCGTCGGGGTGATCCGTTCGAGGCACTCTCGGTCGGTCGGATAGTGCACCGGCATGTGTGCGGCCCCTAGCGAGTTGGACGTAAACGTGTTCACGGCCGTCGCGTCCCAGTTCACCTTTTCGACCAGCCGGTCGGTCGTGATGTCCGCCATGCCGATGCCGAGGCCATTCCCATAGCTCGATTCGCTGAGGCCCCGTACGAAGATCCGCCGGATGATGGCCGTGTTAGGCCACGGGTTGTACGCCCCGATCATGCTCCGGTTGACCACCTTGGTGTCCATCCCGGTCCCGCTGACGTCCTTCCCCATTTCGTCCACCACCAGGATGTCCAGGTCCACGGGGATTTTCGCCATCCAGGACTTCACCAGCGCGAGGTCCTCCCGCTCGCGCCGCTCCATGTCTTGCGCCGGAATAGCGTCGATCTTCGCGGTATTGTGACAGGCGTCTTCGAGGATCGCCAGGCCGCCAAGGACCTTGCCGGACTTCAGCACCTGGCGGCCGACGCTGGCGACCACCGCCTCCAGCCCCATTCGGAAGGCGTGCGTGTGGTACTGCGTCGCGCCGGCGAGTTTGCCCATCCCAATAGCCATCATCTTGAACAGTCCGCTCTCGATGCCGCCATCGAAATCGGTGTGCCACTTGACGCGGTTCACGGGCATGACGGCATCGGCTTCGCTGGCGGCCTTGTCCATGAAGACCTCTATGCCCTCCGCCGTCGTGCCCAGCGAAACCACCTCCAACTGGCTCACGACGGGGCATCCCATGACGGATTCGGTCACGCCGTAGTGCGCCAGGACGTCCGCCTGGCCCGCCGCGGTGGCCGCGCCGTGACTCCCCATGGCGGGGAAGATGAACGGATGCATCCCCGCGTCTTTCCAGTACTCCACAACGTTTCGGACAATCGGGGCCAGGTTGCGGATGCCGCGGCTCCCCGCGCCGATGGCGACGCGCGAGTTGGGCTTCAGCCGCCCGGCGAACCCGGCATCCCGAAGTTGCTTCCGCACCTCGGCGGCGATGTCGGGAATCGCGCGGTTCGGGAAGTCCTGGCGGATCAAGAGAAGGCGAGGGAACTGCATAGTGATTCTCATTGTAACCGGATGATATAGTTCGATTCAGTGCTCCAGCGCGCCATGCCCGCATGCCTGCTGATCGCGGACGACCTGACGGGCGCCTGCGATGCCGCCGTCCATTTTGCCATGCGCGGCTATCGGACCGTCGTCTCGCTCGACCGGGAGCCGGAAGCCAGCGGCGCAGACGTGCTCGCGGTGAGCACGGAAAGCCGCGGCCTCGGCCGCGAGGAGTTGCGGGACGTATTTGCGGGTCTCGGACGCGGCGCGGCTTCGCCGCGTGGGCCGATTGACAATCGGCCCGCAGGTTTCCAACCTGCCCCACATGCCCGAGCCCGCATCCTTTTCAAGAAAATCGATTCCACCTTGCGCGGCAACGTGGGCGCCGAAGTGGCCTTGGCCGCGGAAGCCTTCGGCTGCGACGCCGCTCTCGTCACCCCGGCTTTCCCGGCCATGGGGCGGACGGTCGAATCGGGTTTCCTTCGCGTGGCCGGGGCCGATTTCGCTCCCGTCGGGATGGCTGCCTACTGGCGCGAACAGGGGCTGCGTGGTTGCGCGCACGTGCCGCCTTCCGGGGTTCCGGCGGCGCTCGAAGCGGGAACGCGGTACATCTCGATCGATGCCGCGAGCGATTCCGACCTGGATGCCATCGCCGCCGTGGGACTCGCTTCCGCGCGGCGCATCCTGTGGGCCGGGTCGGCGGGGCTGGCGTCGGCGCTGGCCCGCGCACTGCCCGCCGGCCCACACCTGGAAGCGGCGCCGGCCGAGCGCCGTGGCTGGCAGGTGAAAGCGCCTGCCCCACCTTCCTGCCAGCCTTCCGGTCGTGGCGCGGTTCTGTTCTGCATCGGCTCGGATCATCCGGTTACGCTCGACCAACAGCGCAGCCTGTCGACGGCCCGCCCCACCGCCGAATTGAGCGCGGAAACCGCGGAGCCGGAATCCATCCTAGCCGCGCTCGGCCGGGGCTGGCACGTGGCGCTGCGGATTCCTCATGGACGCGTTGCGGCGGATCGCGTGCGCCGGATCGTCGGCGGGGTTCGCGCGCCCCTGGTCCTCACCGGCGGCGATACCGCTTCGCTGGTCTGCCGCGCGCTCGGCGTTCGCGAAATCCACCTCCATCGCGAAATCGCGCCCGGCATTCCACAGGGCCTCATCGCCGGAGGTCTCTTCGACGGCGTACCGGTCGTCACCAAGTCCGGGGCGTTCGGCAGACCCGGCGTCCTGATACAGATCGCGGATACTTTTGCATGCCTCCAATGAACGATGTGCCCACTGTTGTCCTGACCATGGGAGACCCCGCCGGGGTCGGCCCGGAGATTGTCCTGCACGCGCTGGCCGATTTGGAGATCGCGCCGCTGGCGCACTGGATCGTGGCCGGCGACAAGCGCGTCCTGGACATGGCGGAGCGCGTCACCGGCGTCCGGTTCGCCAACGCCACGCTTCATTCCGTCCCCGCGCTTGGCGATCTGGCGGGCTTCTCCTTCGGCTGTCTCGAAGCTCGCTGCGGCCGCGCGGCCGTCGAGTACGTGCGCGCCGCCGCCGAGCTCTGCCTGAGCGACGAAGCCGGCGCTATGGTCACCGCTCCCATCAACAAGGAAGCGGTGGCGCTCTCCGGGCAGCCGTTCACCGGTCACACCGAATACATCGCGGGGCTGTGCGGCGCAGCCGAGTCCCGCATGCTGCTGTTAAGCGACCGTCTGGCGGTGGTGCATGTGACCACCCACGTTCCGCTACGCCAGGCATGCGAGCTCGACGCCGCGCGCATCGTCCGCACCATCGAGCTAGGTCACGAAGCCATGCGCCGGCTCGGGTTTCCCCACCCGCGCATCGCCGTCTGCGGCCTGAACCCGCATGCCGGCGAGCACGGCATGTTCGGGAACGAAGACGCGCGAGCCATCGCGCCCGCCATCGAAGCTGCCCGCGCGAAAGGAATCCCCTGCGCCGGCCCGCTCGCCCCCGACACCGTCTTCCTGCAAGCCTGGCGCGGCGCCTACGACCTGGTCGTCGCCATGTACCACGACCAGGGCCACATTCCCATGAAGCTGATGGATTTCGAGGGCACGGTCAACATCACGTTAGGCATCCCGATCATCCGCACGTCCGTGGATCACGGCACGGCCTTCGACATCGCCGGCAAGAATCTGGTGAACCCCCACGGCATGAAGCAGGCCATGCGGGTAGCGGCAAGGATGGCGCGGAACCGGCAGTGAGCAGGGCCGCCGCTACGCTTTGGCTCCTAGGTCGGGCCAGTCATCCGGGCGTTCGGGAGCGTTCATGCCGAAATCGCCAAACACCCAGATGGTCGCTTCGTCATATAGCTTTGTCAGGAGCTGTTTCGCGTTGCCCCGCCTGTCCCAAGGCTGGAGGTCAGCGTCTGTGACGCAGAAGCACAGTTCGGTCTCGCCTTGACTGCGGAGCTCCTCCGCGCGGCCGAGGATTGCTGCCAGAATCGCCTGGTCAAATGGCTCTAACGAAAGATCCGTTTGTGCGAGGTCTATCGCTCGATCGAGCATGTGTTCGTTGAGAGGAAAGAGTTCGAGTCCGGGCTCCGTGCGAAGTGACTTGAGAACGTCATCGAGTTGCCGGAGTTCTCCGCGGACCTGTTGTTCAAAGCGGTCCAGTACGTCTCTCGCGGCACGCTCCTGGTCAGGTAATACTGTTTGCTCCGCCCTCGCTCGCAAGAGGAATTGCCGAATCGCATCCGCTTCGTTTCGCGGTTGGCATTTCCTGATGATGGGTGGCCGCGCCTCGGTCAGACACGGCGCGGGAAGGTGGATTCGTAGCTCATGTGCTCGTGCGCGTTTCAGGAGTTCAACCGCGTCCAGCCGCTTGTGATGTGCCGGGGCCGCATATGCAAATACCCAGTTTGTTTCCACAAAAACGTGGCGCATTGTCTGTTAGCTGGCGCGGCGCCAACGGGGACCACCCGCCCTTGCGATACCGCCACTAACCGCCGGGAGAACGCTGGATTCGATCGCCTCGCGAACAGCGGACGGCCATGTTCGGCCGCCGCCGACTCGCAAGCTTTCAAGCCACTCTTCAACGCGGCGTTCCAGGTCCGATTCGGCCGCCGCCCCCTGAGGAAGCGTTCCTAGCAGTTCACTGGTGGGGCACTCGCCGATCACCTCGACGGTTTGAGGCGCGTAGTCAGTGTAGCGGTTGCGGTAGAAACCTACTTTTTCCGGAGTGACGAGCATTCCGACAGGACAGCTCATGTGAACCATGTACGATTTCAATGCGATTTCGGTACTCTTCAGGTCGGCAACGTTACCCTTCACCTCCACGACGAGCAAGACCTCTGGCGAGTCTGGTCTCGTCACCACAATGTCCGGCCGAAGGAGCATATGACAAGCGTAGCATTCTCTTCGGCGCGCTGGGCTGAAGGCCTCCAACGGCAACCCCGGACTGGCTTACCCAACAGCTACTACCTCGGCCCCAGCAGCTCCGCCTTCACGTTCGACGTCACCGCGCCTTCGGAGGCGGACGACACCAGCGCGCAGTACTTCGCAAAAACGCCCCACGGATAACGCGGCGCCGGGGGCTTCCATTCGGCCAGGCGGCGCTTCAGCTCCTCGGGCGCGATGTCGAGATTGATCACGCCGGCGTCGGCATCCACGGTAATCGAATCGCCTTCGCGAATGACCGCGATAGGGCCGCCGTTGTAGGCCTCGGGGGCCACGTGGGCGATCATGAAGCCGTGCGTGGCGCCGCTGAAGCGGCCATCGGTCATCAGGGCCACGCTGTCGGAAAGGCCGGCGCCCACGATCGCGCCCGTCACGCCCAGCATTTCGCGCATGCCCGGCCCGCCGCGCGGACCTTCGTAGCGGATCACCACCACGTCGCCGGTTTTGATCTTGCCTTCCGTGACGGCCGTCATGGCGTCTTCCTCGCATTCGAAAACGCGCGCCGGTCCCTGGTGCTTCTTCTTCTCGTGGCCGGCCAACTTGATGACGCAGCCTTCCGGCGCCAGGCTGCCGCGCAGAATGGCGATCCCGCCGCGCGGTTTGAGCGCTTTGTTCAAGGGCAGAATCACTTCCTGGCCGGGTGTTTCGCGCGCGTCGGCGGCCTCTTCGGCGAACGTGCGGCCGGTCACCGTAAGAGTGGAGCCGTCCGCGAGCTTGCCCTCCACCAGGCGCTTCGCAATCACTCCGATCCCGCCCGCCTTATCGACGTCCGCGGCCATGAAACGCCCGGCGGGTTTGAGGTCGACAAAAATCGGCGTGCGGGCGCAGACGGCGTCGAAATCGTCGATCGAAAGCGGCACGCCGGCTTCGCGCGCCATGGCCAGCAGGTGCAGCACCGCGTTGGTGGACCCGCCCGTGGCGGCCACGCCGGCGATGGCGTTGTCGAAAGCCGCGCGCGTGCAGACGTCCCGCGCCCGGATATTGCGGCGCACGGCCTCCATGACAACCTGCCCGCAGCGCACGCAGACATCGTCCTTGCGTTTGTCCACCTGCGGGACGGCGGCGGTGCCCATGGGCGCCAGGCCGATCAGTTCCATCACGGTCGCCATGGTATTGGCCGTGAACTGGCCGCCGCACGCGCCGGCGCCGGGGCACGCGTGGTCCTCGATTTCGAGCAACTCCGCGTCCGTGATGCGGCCCGCCGCGTTCGCGCCCACCGCCTCGAACACGTCGCCGATGCTGATGTCGCGGCCCCTGTGCTTGCCGGGCAGGATCGACCCGCCGTATAGGATCACGCCGGGGATGTTGAGACGCAGCATGGCCATGGCCGCGCCGGGAATGGTCTTGTCGCAGGCGACCAGCGCCACCACGCCATCGAACATGTGCCCCCGCACCAGCAGTTCGATCGAATCGGCGATCACTTCGCGGCTCACGAGCGACGTCTTCATGCCCTCGGTGCCCATGGTGACGCCGTCGCTGATGGCGATGGTGTTGAACTCCATGGGAGTGCCGCCGGCCGCCCGGATGCCCTCCTTCACGTGGACCGCCAGCTCCCGCAGGTTGTAATTGCAGGGCATGGTCTCGATCCAGGTGTTGGCCACGCCGATGATGGGCTTCCTGAGGTCCTCGTCGGTGAAGCCGATGCCTTTCAGCATGGCGCGCGCCGGAGCGCGGTCGCGCCCCTGGGTGATGGTATAGCTGTTGAGTTTCATGGGTAATCTTCAATCTAACATCCTCGTGGCCATGCCCCAACCAACTGGCCCAGTAGGGGCCGGGCACGCCCGGCCCTGGGTCGGCCATGGCCGACCCCTGGAGTTTCTACATTTTCTCAGGCAGCGGCACTGCGGACGAGTTGCTTTTCCGTGATTTTGACCTCGAACTCCGTCAGAAGTTCGGGGTGTTCCGCCATCTCCTTGCGTAACAGAGTGACCAGATCCAGGCA
>CAIRXZ010000327.1 GCA_903882645.1 uncultured Acidobacteriia bacterium
CGTACCGGTGACCTTCCGATCACGGACGCTCTACCGACTGAGCTACAACGGCAAAAATCCGAGCCGTCGCCGCCCGGGGGAGCCGAACCGGTGACCTTCCGATCACGGACGCTCTACCAACTGAGCTACAACGGCTTACCAATAGTTTACGAAACTTCTGGTGGACGGGGGAGGATTCGAACCTCCGTAGCTCCAAGGAGCGACAGGTTTACAGCCTGTTGCCATTAACCGCTCGGCCACCCGTCCGGCCCATTCACCCGCAATGCTCCCACCCAAAGCGAGATTCACATTACGGGGAAACTATAAGCATACAAGGAGAGCGCGTCATTCCGCAACTTCAGTTGACGCCACTTCAGTTGACGCCAAACCCCGGCTGCTAGGCAACATCCACCAATTCGACACGCGAGGGCTCGGGGATTTCGTCTCCATCTTCGCGCATGGCGGCGACGTGCATTTCAATGGCTTTGGCCATTAGACGTTTGGTTTCGTCGAGAGTGCGGCCGGCGGCGACGCAGCCTGGGAGGTCCGGCACGTGCGCGCTGAACCCGGTACGGGTGGAAGCGATCAGGATGGGGTACCTGCTCATATTAAGCCTGCCTGCTTCAGTATAGTCTTCTTCGTCTTGGGGTCCAACTCAGCGGATGGATGCCCCGCGATCGTCACCTTGCCAGGCTTCGAGGGATGAATGTACTGCCGATGACTGCCTTCCTGGTTCTTCAGCACCCACCCATCCTCGTTCAGCGCTTTCAGCACGTCGCGAATCTTCACGAGTTCAGTGTAATGCGGCTCACCTGTGGGAAAATGAAGTTACGTGATCGTAATCGACGGCATCTACTATGCGGCGGGGCTGGCCGCGGGCGGGGGAATTGTCGCCTGGCTCGCCGGGCCTTGGTTCTCGGCGCCGCTCTGGATTCTAGCGGCCTTCTGCCTGTATTTCTTCCGGGACCCCGAGCGCGCCGTCCCGGACGGGCCGGTGGCGGTCTCGCCGGCCGATGGCAAGGTGGTAGCCGTCAAGGCGGAAAGCCCCGCCCTGAACCGCGTCAGCATTTTTCTGAGCATCTTCGACGTCCACGTAAACCGCGCGCCCATCGCCGGCAGCATCGCCGGCGTGCAGTACCGGAAGGGAAGTTTTCACGTAGCCAGCCGCGAGGAGTGCTCCACTCAAAATGAGCAGAACGTGGTTACGGTGGCCGGCGATGGCACGATCGTCGTCTTCAAGCAGATCGCGGGGATCCTCGCGCGCCGCATCGTCTTTACGAAGAAGCCGGGCGACCGCGTGGCGGCCGGCGAGCGCGTTGGGCTCATCAAGTTCGGCTCGCGGATGGACGTGCTGTTCGGCCCGGAGTGGGACATCGTAGTGCGGCCGGGCATGCACGTAGCCGGGGGTTCCAGCGTCATCGCGCGCCGTTCGCGCAAGGATGGGAATCATGGGTTTTAGAGACAGGCTGGTGGATCCGCGCTCTCCGGACCGCCGGCCCAGGCGCGCGGCCTACGCGCTTCCCACGCTGTTCACCGCCGGCAATATCTTTCTCGGCTACATCTCCATCCTGTGGTCCTTCCGCGGCGCGATGCTGGCCGCCGGCGGAAACCGCTCCGCGGCGGACCACTTCTCCTTCGCCGCCGAGGCCATCGGCGCGGCGGTGGTGCTCGACGGCCTGGATGGGCGCATTGCGCGCATGACCAACACCACGAGCGAGTTCGGCCGCGAGATGGACTCCCTGGCCGACGTCATCAGCTTCGGCATCGCGCCGGCCGTGCTGGCCTTCGCCTGGGGCGTGCAGTTCGTCGATACCTCGCTCGCGCCGGCCGTCCGCGGCCAGCTCTTCAACACCGGATACTTCGTCGCGTTTCTGTTTCTGCTGTGCGGCGCCGCGCGCCTGGCGCGTTTCAACATTCAAAAGAACCCCGTTCCCAAGAACCCCGGCCGGCCGGACCGCAAGTATTTCGTCGGCCTGCCTATTCCCGCGGCCGCCGGAATGGTGGCGGCGACGGTGTTCGCCTCCGGCGCCGAGCCGATCGGATGGTGGCCGCTTTCGGTGGCCTGGCTGGCGCTGCTGGCGCTGCTCGGCTTCCTGATGGTGAGCACCTGGCGGTACTACAGCTTCAAAGGCATCAACTTCAACAAGCCCTACACGCCCCTGCTCATTGTCGCGTTGGGAGCTTGCATCTACGCCATCTGGATGTACCCCCAGGCGACGCTCCTCGCCATGGCGGCCGGCTACGTTGGCAGCGGCATCGCGATTCGCGCCGGCGGCATCGTGCGGCGGCTGCTGCGCCGCCACAAGCGGCCGCCGGCCCCGGAGCGCCAGCTTGGCTAAGCGGCTGCCAGTGGCGCTGGTGGGAGGCGAATCGCTCCTGGGCCGGGAGATCCGCGATGTGGCCGCGGCGTCGGCCCCCGCCCTCGGCCTTCGTCCGATCGCCGGGGACGAAGAGCACGCCGGCGTCATCACCAGCCTGGGCGATGAGCCGGCTCTGATTGGCGGCCTCGACGCCGGCAGTCTCGCGGATATGGGCGCGGTGCTTCTGGCCGGTTCGAATGAATCCAGCCGCAAGGCGCTCGATCTCGTGGACCGCGACCCCGGCCCCGTCGTCATCGATCTCACCGGCGCGGCCGAGGACCGTCCGGATGCGCGCCTTCGCGCGCCCCTGGTCGAGTCCGAGGCCGCCGGCGAGGGCGCCGTGCATGTTATCGCGCATCCAGCCGCCATCGCGCTGGCGCTGTTCTTCCGCCGGCTGCAAGTGCGCGATCCCATCCGCCGGTCGTTGGTCCAGATCTTCGCGCCCGCCAGCGAATACGGCGTGGAAGGCATGGAGGAGTTGCAGCGGCAGGTTGCCGCCCTGCTTTCGTTCCAAAAACTCCCGAAGGCCGTGTTCGATGCGCAACTCGGCTTCAACCTCCTCGCGCGCCATGGCGAAGAGGCCGCCGCGCCGCTCGAGCGGACCGAACTGCGCATCGAGCGGCATCTAGCCACTCTGCTGGGCCTGCCCGGCGCGGGCGCGGGCGCGCCCATGCCGTCGTTGCGTCTGATTCAGGCCCCGGTGTTTCACGGCTACAGCTTTTCGGCGTGGGTGCAATTCCATGACGATCCCGGCCTGGAAGCCCTGGAAAGCGGTTTGGCCTGCGAGTGGATTGAGGTGCGGGGAACCGGGTTCGACCCGCCCAATAACGCCGGTCATGCCGGCCGGGACGGCATCGCGGTGGGGGCCATCGCGGAAGACCGGAACCAGTCCGGCGCCTGGTGGTTCTGGCTGGTGGCCGACAACCTGAGACTGCCCGCCGCGAATGCCGTGGCGGTGGCGCGTCAACTCCTATGAACAGGCTTGCCGCGATCGTAGTTTTTTTCGCCGCCTGCGGGGCGGGCTGTGGGTATCACATCGGCGGACACGCGGACCTGATGCCGAAGACCGTGAAAACCATCGCGATTCCCGCGTTCACCAATGCAACCATACGCTACAAGCTGGCGCGCTTGTTGCCGGAGGACATTACCCGCGAGTTTCTCTCGCGCACGCACTACGCGGTGATCGCCGACGCGAGCCAGGCGGACGCCGTATTGACCGGCTCGTTGGCGAATTTCGTGGCTTACGGAACCACCACCGACCCGGTCTCCGGCCGGGCTACGGCGACCAAGGTGACTGTCACGTTGAACCTCAAGCTGACGGAGCGGAGCACCGGGAAGGTGCTGTATTCGCGCAACGGCGCCGAGTTCATCGACCGCTACGAGATCGCTCTCGACCCCTCGCAGTACTTCGACGAGAGCGGCACGGCCATGGAGCGCATCAGCCGCAATGTGGCCCACAGCGTGGTGAGCGGGATCCTGGAGGCTTTCTAATGAAGCCCAGGCCGGACGCCGGGCCTTCTTGCGGGACGCGGCATCCATGAGCCCCGCCCAATTCCTCGCGCGCATTCGGCAGAACGCCAGGCCCCCGGCTGTCCTGCTGCTTGGCCCCGAGGCCTATGGCCGCCTCCGCGTCAAGGAAGAGATGTTGGCGGCCTTTCCCGGGGACGCCATCGCGCGGCACGATCTGGCGGAGACCCGCCTGGCGGAAGTGATCGACGACGCCCGCTCGCTCTCGCTGTTCGCCGCCGAGCGGCTGGCGTGGGTGGTCAACGCCGAAGCCGCCCTGCCCCGCGGCCGTTCCGAAGAGGAGGACGGCGAGGCCGCGGCGGGCGATCCTTCCTTGCTGGCCGCCTATCTGCGCGACCCGACGCCCGGCGTGACTCTGGTCTTCGAGGCTGCGCGCTTCGATTTCGAAGGCGACGACAAGCGGAAACAGGAGCGCGTACGCAAGTTCTACGCCGCCGTGCGGGAAGTCGTCGAGTTGCGCCGGTATTCCAGCCAGGAGGCGCGCTCGGAAGCCGACGCGCTCGCCCGGCGCGCCGGTCTCCGCCTCGGCCCGGGCGCGCTCGACCTGCTGGTGGAGGCTCTCGGCGCCGATATCGCCCGCATTTCCGTGGAGATCGAGAAACTGGCGCTCTACGCTCAGAATCGTCCGCTCGGCCCCGAGGACATCGCCGCCCTGGCCCCCGAGGCGCGCGCCTCCACCATCTTCGCCCTGGTGAACGCTCTCGGCCGCCGCGACCGCCCCCGCGCGCTCGAGATCCTCGACACGCTGACGCGCGAAGGCGAGTACCTGCCGCTGGCCCTGACGTTTCTTTCGACCCAGTTCCGCATGGCGCTGGCGGCCCGCGAGGCCGGGCTGAAGAGCCCACAGCAGGTCCAGGCGCACTTCGCGCGCATCGGCGTGCCCATGTGGCCGTCGCGCGCCGAACAGGTCAGCCAGACCGCGGCGAAATTCGACAGTTCGCAAATGGAGCGCGCCGTCAAGCTGATTTTCGAAGCTGACCGGGGACTCCGCGACGCGCGGCCGGACGACCGCATCGTCATGGAGCAATTCGTTCTGAAGCTGACCGCGTAAGGCTCGGCCAGCGGAATGTCCGGAACGCAGGGTCGAGAAACCTCACCGGACGCGTACGAAAAACCAGCCTGACCTCATACCACGGCGCGGCTCTGGCGTGGTGGGGCGGACCCCGACGCAGGGGCATGAGCTTTGTATCGGGGCATGGCTTGAGCCGCGCCATGATACAAGGCCTTATTCTCAGAATCTTACGCTGTGGAAATTCAGCTTCTCCGGGGTTGACTTCGGAATTCAGGCTGAAAGCTCCGGAGGCGGAGCGCTGGGTTCGTGCGATACTGCGGATAAGGGTTCGCACGAAGGAGGCGTCATGCTGTTTTCCCCGTTTCCCAAGTCTATCGTTCTTGTGGCCGCGTTCTGCATTCCGGCCCTCTGCCAGTTCGGCCGGGGCGGTTTGGGCGGACCTCCGGGGTTCGGCGGTCCCGGTTTCGGCGGGCAGCCCCGGGAACTCAAGATCCTGGCCCAATTCGACAAGGATGGCAAAGGATACCTCAACGCCGCCGAGCGTAAAGCCGCGCGCGCCTACCTGGCGGCCACGCCCCGCCGGGGCGGCCGCGGCGGGCGTGGAGGCCGCTTTGGCGGCGCCGGCATGGAACCCGCGCTGCCTGGCCCGAAGCTTTCTCCCGCCGATGTGAAGACCTACGGGAGCGAGCCGCTCTACGACATGCAGATCCTCCGCACGCTCTTCCTCGAATTCGAGGATGCCGACTGGGAGAAAGAACTGGCGGATTTCTACCACACGGACGTCCTGGTTCCCGCGAAGCTCACCGTGGATGGCAAGGTCTACCCGGACGTGGGCGTGAAATTCCGGGGCAACACCTCCTACAGCACCGTACCGGAGGGCCGCAAACGCTCCATGGACGTCTCCATCGACTTCCTCGACAAGAGCCGGCGCCTGGGCGGCTACCGGTCCCTCACGCTGCTGAACTCCGCGGCAGACCCCACCTTCCTGCGCTCGGTGCTCTACATGTACGTCGCGCGCCAGTACTTTCCAGCGCCCAAGGGCAATTGGATGCGCGTGGCGATCGACGGGGAAAGCTGGGGCGTCTACGCCAACGTGCAGCATTTCAACAGCGACGAGACCAGGGAACTGTTCGGGTCCGAGAAAGGCGCGCGCTGGAAGGTCGAGGGCAACCCGCGTTCCTCCGCCGGGCTGGGCTACTTCGGCGACGATCCCGAACAATACAAGCGCCTCTACACAATCAAGACCAAGGACGATCCGAAGGCTTGGGCGGACCTCATCCACCTCTGCAAGGTGCTGAACCAAACTCCTTCAGGCGAATTGGAAAAAGCCCTCGATCCGCTGCTCGACGTGGATGCCGCGTTGCGCTGGCTGGCGCTGGACAAGGCCATGATCAACAACGACGGCTACTGGACCCGCGCCAGCGATTACGACATCTACGAAGATCCAGGCGGCCGTTTCCACGTGATTCCGTGGGACGCCAACGAGACGTTTCGCGAAACCGAATCGATGGGATTCGGGGGAGGCGGCGGGGGCGGCGGCGTGGTGACCCTGGACCCGTACGACGGCGCCGACGATCCTGCAAAGGCCCTTCTGCACCGCCTGTTGGCCGCGCCGTCGCTGCACAAGCGTTACCTGGGCTACCTGCGGGACATGGCGGAGAACTGGCTGGCTTGGGACAAGCTGGGCCCGCTGGTGAGCCAGTTCCAGTCCGTCATTGCGGCGGACGTCAAGACCGATACCCGCAAGCTGTTCTCCACGGCGGCGTTCACCAAGAGCCTGACGCAAGACGACTTCGAGCCTGGGTTCGGGCCCACCGCTCCACCGTCGTTCAGCCTCAAGAACTTCGCGGACAAGCGGCGGGCCTATCTGCTGAACTACCCCGATATCAAGAACCTGCCGCGCTAGAGCGGCAATCCCCGATGTAACGCGGATGTGATGCGCAACGCCTTGTGGTCCATGGGTAGAATCGCACGCGGACGACACAGCCGGTGGATCTCCCTGGCGGTCTGCGCTCTTGGTTTCCTGGCTGTTCTGCGAGCTCAGCGGCCCTGGCGCGAGTACTACCCGATGGAAGGGCCGGACAGCACGGCTGCCGTACCGCCCGACTACCAGAACCCGGCGGAACTGGTGCTCGGCCGGCTGATGTACCCGACCGCGGGGCGCGGCGGATTCGGGCGCGGCGGTGGATTCGGGCGTGGCGGCGATTGGACGCAGGGCGGCATGTGGACCGTGGACTATCCCAGGGGCGACCGCACCTTCGCGGTCGCGATTCGCCGCCTGACCCGCATCGACGTCCGATCCGTGGAGCAGTCCGTGAACCCGGACGATGGCGACGAGATTTTCTACTGGCCCTATCTGCACGTGGGGATGCCCACCACCTGGAATTTCACCGACTCGATGGCCGCCAAGATTCGCGAGCACTTGCTGCGCGGCGGCTTCATGGTGTGCGACAGTTTCTTTGGCACGGCCGAGTGGGAAGGCTTCCTGCACGGCATCAAGCAGATCTTTCCCGACCGCGAGATCGAAGAGATCCCCGATGACGACCCCATCTTTTACACGGCGTACGACTTGAAGGAGAAAGGCCCGGTTGGCAACTTCCGGTCGCTCATGCGCAACGGCCACGCCTACCGGGCCGACGGCAGCGTTCCTCACTGGCGCTGCATTCGGGACGACAAGGGCCGCATCATCGTCATGATCGATTTCAACCTCGATTTGGGTGATTCCTGGCAGTTGGCCGACAACCCGCAGTACCCGCAAGAGTACTCCTACCTGGGCATCCGCCTGGGAATCAACTATGTGGTCTATACCATGACGCACTGATGGCCGCTCGCGTGTCTCCACGTTACACGTATTTCAAACGAAACAAGCGGCTTATACTGAATCATGCACCCGCGCCCGCCCAAGAAGGCCGCTGAGGAACTCTCCTGGCGCGACCGCTGGGCGTCCCTGCGAAACGTCCGGCCGCTGCTTCGCCTGGTATGGGAGACCAGTCCCCCGCTGGTCGTTGCCAGCGTCGTTCTGCGGCTTTGCAGGGCGCTCCTGCCCGTTGCCACGCTATGGGTCTCAAAACTCATTCTGGACGGCGTGGTGAACCTGGTAAAGGGGAAAACGGGCAGCCTGGAGCATATTTGGAAACTGGTGGCGCTGGAGCTGGCTCTGGCCTTGGCCAGCGATGTTTTGGGAAGGGCTAACACCCTCTGCGACAGCCTCCTGGGCGACCGCTTCACCAACCGCGTGAGCGTCCGTCTGATGGAACACGCCACCGCGCTGGATCTGGCGTCCTTCGAAGATCCGGTGTTCTATGACAAGCTGGAACGCGCCCGCAAGCAGACCACCGGGCGCATGGGCCTGCTGGCCTCGCTGCTCGGCATGGGCCAGGATACCCTCAGCCTGATCTCGCTTTCAGTGGGTTTAGTGGTCTTCTCGCCCTGGCTGATGGCGCTTCTGGTGGCTGCCGTCATCCCGGCCTTCCTGGGCGAAACGCACTTCACCACGCTGGCCTACTCGGCGCTGTACCGCAGGACGCCGCAGCGCCGCCTTCTGGACTATCTCCGCCTTCTGGGCGCCAGCGCACAGAGCGCCAAGGAGGTCAAGATCTTCGGCCTGGGGCCGCACTTATCTAAACATTATCATGATGTTTCCGAAGATATTTATAACGAAAATAAGGTACTTGCGATTCGACGAGCGGTGGCCGGTTCGGGCCTGAACATCATCTCCACGGGCGGCTACTACGGCGCTTACGTGGTGGTACTGCTCCAGGCGCTTACCGGCGCAATCTCGATCGGCACGCTGCAGTTCCTGACTGGCGCTTTCTCGCGTTCGCGCGGCTACATTGAGAAGATCCTCTCGGGGTTCACCGACATCTCCGACCAGGCTGTTTTCCTCAAGGACCTGTTTGAGTTTCTTGCCATGGCGCCGTCGGTCCGCTCCGGGCCGAAAGCCATCCCGGCGCCCCGTCCGATTCGCGACGGCTTCGAGTTCCGCAACGTGTCGTTCGCCTATCCGGGGTCGGATGAATTAGTCGTTAAAAACATCAATTTCCACCTGCATTTCTCTGAAAAACTGGCTCTTATCGGTGAGAACGGAGCCGGAAAAACCACTTTGGTCAAGCTCCTTGCGCGGCTTTACGACCCCACCGCCGGGGAGATTCTGCTGGACGGCGTAGACCTGCGGGAATACGATGTCGAGGATCTCCGCAGGGAGATCGGCGTCATCTTCCAGGACTACATGCGGTACGACATGTTGGTCCGCGAGAATATCGGCTTTGGCCGGATCGAGTCGCGGGACGACCAGGCCCGGATTGTATCGGCCGCCGAAAAAAGCCTCGCAAAGAGATTGGTGGATCGCCTGCCGAACGGCTACGATCAAATGGTGGGACGGCGATTCGAAGGCGGCGTGGATCTTTCCGGCGGCGAGTGGCAGAAACTCGCCCTGGCCCGCGCCTACATGCGAGACGCCCAGGTGCTGATCCTGGACGAGCCGACCGCCACGTTCGATGCCCGCGCCGAGTACGAAGTCTTTCAGCGCTTCTCCGACCTCACGCGCGGCCGCATGGCCGTGCTGATTTCGCACAGGTTTTCCACAGTTCGCATGGCGGATCGCATCCTGGTTTTGGCTGGCGGCGAAATCCGGGAACAGGGAACGCACGAGCAGCTCGTGGCCCTGGGCGGCCGCTACGCGGAGCTGTTCGAACTTCAAGCAGCGGGTTATCGTTGAAAGCATAATTAGATGACTGATAAGAAGTTACAGATAATCCCCCTGGGCGGATTGGGCGAGTTCGGCATGAACATGACGGCCATCCGCTTCGGGGACGACATCATCGTGATCGACTCGGGGATGATGTTCCCCGACGCCGAGCTGCTGGGGGTCGATCTGGTCATGCCGGACCTGACCTATCTCAAGGAGAACCAGGAGTGCGTCCGGGCGCTGATCCTGACCCACGGCCACGAAGACCACATCGGGGCGACGCCGCTGTTCCTCTCCGAGATCGACGTCCCGGTTTACGGCACGGATTTCACCCTGGCGCTGGTGGATCGCCGCCTCGAGGAGTATGAGCTCGCCGCGGAACCCCGGTTCGTCCCGATCAAGCCCAAACAGATCGTCGATATCGGTCCATTCAAGGTTGAGTTCATTCACGTGACGCACTCCATCGTGAGCGCCCTCGCCCTGGCCATCACCACGCCGCTCGGGGTGGTCATCCACACCGGGGATTACAAGGTGGACCCCACGCCCACCGACAACGAGTTGTTCGACCTGCACACGCTGGCCGACTACGGCAAGCGGGGCGTGCTGCTGCTGCTTTCCGATTCCACGAATTCCGACCGTCCCGGCTACACCCAGTCCGAGCGCGCCGTCCGCCCGCGCATGGAAGAGATTTTCAACCGTGCCGACCGGCGGGTGCTGGTATCCTGCTTCAGCTCGTCCATCCACCGCATCCAGCTCATTCTGGATCTCTCGCAGGAGTTCAACCGGCGCGTGGCCGTGGTGGGCCGGAGCATGGTGGCGGTCACCGAGATCGCCCATTCGCTCGGCCTGATCGAGATTCCCGACGGCATCCTGCTGCGCCCGCAGGACGCCATGGACCTGCCGCCGGACAAGGTAACGGTGCTGATCTCCGGCACCCAGGGAGAGCCGATGTCGGCGCTGGCCCGCGTGGCCGTGGACAACCATAAGCACGTCTCGGTGGAACAAGGCGACACGGTGGTGCTCAGCTCGCGCATCATTCCCGGCAACGAGAAGGCCATCTTCCGCATGATCGACCACCTGTCCCGGCGCGGCGCCGACGTGCTCTACGGATCCATGAGTCCGCCGTTGCACGTCTCCGGCCACGCCAGCGCCGAGGAGATGAAACTGGTCCTCAACCTGGTGCGTCCGCGCTTCTTCATGCCCATTCACGGCGAGTACCGCCAGCTTGCCAAACACGCGCGCCTGGCCGAGCACTTGCGCTTCGCGGGTCTCGAGGACAGCTTCATCATGGAGTCGGGAGACGTTCTGGAAATCGATCACCACGGCGCGCGCAAAGCCGGCAAAGTCACCGTGGGACGGGTCTGCATCGATTCCGGTTCGGTGGACGAGGTGGTGGAGGAGATGGTGATCCGCGACCGCCGGCACCTCTCCGAGGACGGCATCGTGCTGCCCATTATCGCCATCAATCGCCAAACCGGCCGGATCGAAAATCCGCCCGAGATCGTCAGCCGCGGCTTCGCCGTGGCGGAAGGCGACGCCAACTTCGCCGAGGCGGCCCGCCAGATTGTAATCAAGACCCTGGAAAGCTCGAACCGCGAGGAAAAGACCGACTGGGGCGTAATGAAAGAGAAGGTTCGCGCCGATCTGAAGCGGTATATCGTCAAGGCAACCGCGCGGCGGCCGCTGATCATGCCGGTGATTCTGGAAGTGTAGGAGGCTCCGGCGCAACAAATGCCGGCACGAATGCCGGCATGGCAGGCTGGAAGCCCACTCCACGAAGCATGGCCGGCCCGCCAAGCCGGCTTTCTCGTGTTTCTCGTTGGCATTTCGCCAGCCAACGTACCCGCACGTTACCATGGCTGTTCATGCCTTCGGAGAATTCCCACCTCGAGGCCCTGGAAGCCGAGAGTATCTACATTCTCCGCGAAGTGGCCGCCGAGTTTGCGCGGCCGGTCCTGCTGTATTCCATCGGCAAGGACTCCTCCGTGCTGCTGCGGCTGGCGCAGAAGGCGTTTTCTCCCGCCCGGCCTCGATTCCCGCTGCTGCACGTGGATACCACTTTCAAATTCCGCGAGATGATCGAATTCCGCGACCGCGCAGCGCGCGAGGCCGGTCTCGAATTGATCGTCCACACCCACCCCGCCGCCGCCGAAGGCGCCAACCCTTTCCGTCTGGGGACCGAGAAGTGCTGCCGCCTGCTGAAGACGCGCGCCCTGCTGGACGCCATCGCGCGGCACGGAATCGACGCGGCCATCGGCGGCGCGCGCCGCGAAGAGGAAAAGTCGCGCGCCAAGGAACGAGTCTATTCCTTCCGCGACGCTCACGGCCAGTGGGACCCCAAGAACCAGCGCCCGGAACTATGGAACCTGTATAACGGCCGCATCGACAAGGGCGAGAGCATTCGCGCCTTCCCCCTTTCCAACTGGACCGAGATGGACGTTTGGGAGTACATCGCGCTGGAGCGCATCCCCGTCGTGCCCCTGTATTTCGCCAAGCCGCGGCGCATGTTGCTGCGCGCGGAGATGCTCATCGCGCTGGACTACGACGTGCCGCCGGAGCCTGGCGACCGCATTGAGACGGTGCTGTGCCGCATGCGCTCGCTCGGCTGCGCGTACTGCACCGGGGCCATCCGCTCGACCGCCGATACGCTCCCCAAGATCATAGAAGAGCTGCGCGGCTTCCGGCGCTCGGAGCGCGAGAACCGCGTGATCGACCACGACCGGGAAGGTTCCATGGAACTGAAAAAGCGCGAGGGGTACTTCTGATGAAAGACCTGCTCCGCTTCACCACCGCCGGGAGCGTGGACGACGGCAAATCCACCCTCATCGGGCGGTTGCTGCACGATACCCGCGGAGTCTACGAGGACCAGCTCGAATCGGTGCGCAAGGCCAGCCGGGACGGCAACGCCGAGGGGCTCGACCTGGCGCTGATCACCGACGGCCTGCGCGCCGAGCGGGAACAGGCCATCACCATCGACGTGGCCTATCGCTATTTCCAGACGCCGCGCCGCAAGTTCATCATCGCCGACACGCCCGGGCACGAACAGTACACGCGCAACATGGCCACCGGGGCATCCACGGCCAGTCTGGCGGTGATTCTGCTGGATGCCCGCCATGGCGTGCTGCCGCAATCGCGCCGCCACGCCTATATCGCCGCGCTGCTCGGCATCCGCAAGCTGGCGGTGGCGGTGAACAAGATGGACCTGGTGGATTTCCGCCGGGAGGTTTTCGAAAGTATCCGCAAGGAGTTCGGCGCCGTGCTGGCGAAGCTGGACGTCGAGGAGCCGTTTTTCGTCCCGGTGAGCGCGCGCGACGGCGATAACGTGGCGACCCGCGGCGCGCGCACTCCCTGGTACGACGGCCCCAGTTTGCTTGAGTACCTGGAAACGGTAGACGTGGCGCCCGCGGCGGACGCCGGCCCGCTGCGTTTCCCGGTGCAGTTGGCGATCCGGCCGAACCAGGATTTCCGCGGCTACGCCGGGCAGGCCGTCTCCGGCCGCCTGCGCGTGGGGGATCGCGTGCTGGCGCTGCCCTCGGGCCTCGAAACGCGCGTCGCATCGCTCACCGGCCAGGAGGCCTGCCCCACGGTCTGCCTGGCCGAGCAGATCGACATCGGGCGCGGCGACATGCTGGCGGACCCGGCCGCGCCGCCCGCCGTGGCCCGCGAGTTCGCCGCCACCCTCATCTGGATGGCCGCCGAGCCGCTGCGCCCGGACACCGCCTACCTGCTGAAGCACACTACCCGGCAGGTCTGCGCCTATGTGCGGAGCGTCCGCCATGTGGTGGATATCGGGACGCTGGAGCCCGGGCCTGCCGCGGAGCTCCGGCTGAACGATATCGCCGAGGTGGAAATCGAAACCCATCAGCCCATCTGTTTCGATCCCTACCGCCGGAATCGCGCCACCGGCAGCTTCATCCTCATCGACATGATCTCCAACCGCACCGTGGCCGCGGGCATGATTCTCGATCAAGTCAACACGCATCGGAGCCGCGAACGTCAGAGAGCGGCCGGCGCGGTCGCCTCGGAACCGACCCTCAGCCAGCCCCATCGTGGTCTCACCGTCTGGTTCACGGGTCTCAGCGCATCTGGAAAGACCACGCTCTGCCGCGCCGTGTACGAGCGCCTGGCCGCCCGCGGATGCCGGCTGGAGCTGCTGGACGGCGACACCGTGCGCAAGCACCTCAGCAAGGGCCTTGGCTTCTCGCGCGAGGACCGCGACGAGAACATCCGGCGCATCGGCTTTGTGGCGGGCCTGCTCACGCGCAATGGCGTGATCGCGCTGGCGGCGGCCATCTCGCCCTACCGCGCCGCGCGCGACGAGGTGCGCGCCTCCATCGGCGATTTCGTCGAGGTATACGTCAACGCCCCGCTGGAGGTTTGCGAGGCGCGCGATCCCAAGGGCCTGTACCGCAAGGCAAGGGCCGGCCAACTCCCCGCATTCACCGGAATCGACGATCCGTATGAGCCGCCGCCGCGGCCCGAAGTGGAGTGCCGCACGGACAAAGAGAGCCTGGAAGAATGCATCGCGAAAGTGCTGGCCGCCATCGACCGCGCGCTGGAGCGGTAGCGGTCGTTGCCTACCCCTACATACGGCCGGGGGAATTGGCCATTTCCGATTGACATTATGGATGAGAGGGCCTATAACAAGACAGACCAAAGCATGAAATAGCGCTATTTGCCTACTCAAGGAGAACCATGCGGATCAAGAAAAGGAACGTCGCGCGATTGGCATCGCTTTCGGCCCTCGGCGCGGGAGCGCTGGGCGTAGCCGCAAGCACCGCGGAAGCGGCCGACATCGTTTACGTGCCGCTGAGCAAGAAAGTCGGCTTTAGCAGCGGATACAACAACTCGGCTGCGTGGAGAATTTCGAGCGGTCCCACTTTTAACATGTGGCGGTATAAGACCTGGGCCTCCGTCCCCGGGGGTACCCGCTTCACCTACTCCGTCAACCTTGGGGGCTCGGGATCCTACTCGCTCCGATTCAAGCCGGGCAATGCGCTCCCCGGACAGAAATGGGCCGCTCTTCCCGGCGTCGCGATGTCGTCGGTAAGGTTGGGGCTGCGCCTCAAGACCTCCCGTTCCTGGACCCGGTTCGTCACCACCACGGTCACCACCTACGGCGGGGTAAGCGGCCGTACTAGTTCGGGGGTGTCTGTGACAAGGAGCCATTCCGGAACCAACGGCGACTTCTACAAGCTCTTCCAGTTCTTCTCCTACACCGACGGCCACACTGAATACGGCTGGCTGTCTTTTGACCAGATCTTGAGCGACACTGTGGGGCCCGATGTGGAGCTTCTCGGGATGGCCTACGACACCAGCGGCCACCAGATCGCGGCCGGAGATACCGTCGGCGGCGGCGGCGGCGCCGGGGTCCCTGAGCCCTCGACCATGGCGCTGACCGGCTTCGCCGCCCTGGCTTTGGGCGCCGCCGGACTGCGCCGCTGGCGCGTCGCGCGTAAGCCGGCGGCATGAGCCGCCTCCTGTAACGGGCGTCCTGAAGCTGTCCTGGTACGAACAAATGCCGGCACGGACGCCGGCATGGCAGGCCTGGAGGCCCACTCCACGGATCGCCGCGGCGGGTACTTACCCGAGGTGGGGATTCATCATCGTTGGGCAGTCGGTTGGCAGGCGCTCTCGCCTCGCAATACCTTTTTGTCGCGGCATCCCCCAAGACGGTTCAGCGCCCCCGCCGCGCCGCGCGACGAAGCGGACAGGGAGTAGTACAGGGCAGTACGGTACTTTCCAGGCCCTTATCTCTTGAAATAGCTTGATTTAGGCCCTGACATGGTACAAAATCTACACGGAGGGTTTCGGCTGATCGCCCTGACTGAAAACGCGGGAGGCTTAAGTAGGGCGATCCTGGATGAAAGATTAACTCCCGCGCATTCCTGTTAAGGAGGCCTATGCGGATCAAGAAGAAGAGCGTCGCGCGGTTGGCATCGCTTTCGGCCCTCGGCGCGGGAGCGCTGGGCGTGGCCGCAGGCACAGCCCAGGCGAGCGACATAATCTACACGCCGCTGAGCGATAAGGTAGGCTTTAGCGGCGGATACGGCTCCTCGGCCTACGTCCACCTGCCTGGCACGGCGTTGATCGCGGTCAAGAGGCAGCAGGGCACCTTCTCCTGGGGACCTTTCTGGCGGGTGAGGTTCTACGATTGGTCGGGGTCCGTGAATTTCAAGTTGAGCAACACCGGCACCCATCTGGGCGTTTTCAATGCCGGCAAGACCTGGCTCAACACGGGTAAGGGCAGTTGGGGTTTCACCAACATAGCCACGCGGTGGACATCGCAGGGATCGGTGGGGTATTACGGCAATGGCCCCCTTGACCACAAGTACGCCCTGTTCAAATTCTATGACACCACGTCGAGCCATACGGACTACGGCTGGCTGCAACTGAGCCAATCCATATCGAACACCACTGGACCGGACGTCACGTTGTACGGTTGGGCCTACGACGACACCGGCGCCAAGATCGCGGCCGGAGATACGGGCGCGGGCGGCGGCAGCGTCCCCGAACCCTCGACCATGGCCCTGACCGGCCTCGCCGCCCTGGCTTTGGGCGCCGCCGGCCTCCGCCGCTGGCGCGCCGCGCGTAAGCTCGCGGCATGAGCCGCCTCCTTCTGATCGGTTGGGACGCGGCCGATTGGAAGGTAATCGATCCGTTGCTGGCTAAGGGCGAGATGCCCCATCTCGCCCGCCTCCTCCAGCAGGGCGTCCGGGGCAATCTCGCCACCATCCATCCTCCGCTGAGTCCCATGGTGTGGACCTCGATCGCCACCGGCAAGCGGCCTCCCAAGCACGGCATCTGGGGCTTCACCGAACCTACTCCCGACGGCTTGAGCGTTCGCCCCATCAGCAACCTGGGCCGCAAGACCAAGGCGCTGTGGAACATCCTCCACCAGAACGGGAAGAGCAGCATCGTGGTGGGATGGTGGCCCTCGCATCCCGCCGAGCCTATCCGCGGCGCCATGGTGTCCGACCTCTTCCCGCTGAAGTGCGAACACAAACCCGGCGCGCCCATGCCGCTCGGAACCGTGGCCCCGGCATCCCTGGCCAGCCGCATGGCCGAGTTGCGCGTGCATCCGACCGAGATCGGCGGCGAAATCCTGAGCCTGTTCGTGCCCGATTGGAAGAAGATCGACCAGGAGAGGGACAAGAGCCTGCACGACCTGGCCGGCATCATCGCCGAAACCATGAGCGTACACGCGGCCGCCACCGACCTGATGGAGACCGAGCCGTGGGACCTGGCCGCCATCTACTACGCCGGCATCGACCATTTCTGCCACCGCTTCATGCGCTACCACGCCGGCAAGCGCATGAGGGCCGAAGGAACCGACCCCGCGCTGTTCGCCGGCGTGGTGGAGAACGGCTACCGCTACCACGACGTCATGCTGGGCCGTCTGCTCGCGCTGGCCGGCCCGGAGTGCGCGGTAATGCTGATGAGCGACCACGGTTTCCACTCCGACCGCCTGCTGCCGGACTACATCCCGGCCGACGCCGCCGGGCCGGCCGTGGAGCACCGCTCGTTCGGCATCTTCTGCCTGCGCGCTCCGGGCGTGCGCGCGGGCGGCCACGTATACGGCGCCAGCGTGCTGGACGCGACCCCCACCGCGTTGCACGTGCTCGGGCTGCCGGCCGGGCTGGACATGGACGGCAAGGTGCTGCTGAACGCCTTCGAGGACGGCCGCGCGGTGGAGAAGATCGAGAGCTGGGACGCGGTGGAAGGCGAAGACGGGCGGCACTCCGCGGACGAACAGTACGACAGCGCTGCCGCGGCCGAGTCGCTCAAGCAATTGGTGGACCTGGGCTACGTGGCGCCGCCGGGGAAGGACGGGCGCGACGCGGTGGAGGATTGCCTGACTGAGCAGCGCTACAACCTGGCGCGGGCGCACGCCGATGCGGGCCGTCCCGACCTGGCGGCGCCGCTGCTGCGCGAGCTGATTGCGCGCGATCCGGAGCAGGGCCGGTACTACTTCACGCTGGCGGCCTGCCTGATGCAAGCCGGGGATCGCGAGGGCTGCCGGCAACTGCTGGACGGCTTCGACAAGGCCTGCGCGGAGTTCGGGCCGCGCGCCGCCGAAGAGCTGAAGCGCCGCCGCGAGCAGAAGCCCGACCGGGAAGTGGGGGGGCGCGAGGAACCCGGCGGCCGGCGCGAGATGTTCGAGCGGCGGCAGCTTGCCGAAAAAGCCGGCGGGTTCGTCATGGAGCGCCTGTTCCTGCGCTGCCGTATGGCGTTGAGCCAGCCGCGCTCGACCCGCCGGAAGGAGCAGGCCCGCGCGCTGCTGGAGGATCTCGCCAAGGCTCGCCGCCAGCCCCCCGGGTTGCGCCTGTTTCTGGCCCAGGGCTTTGCCGCTCTCAAGGAATTCGACCGCGCCATGGAACAGCTCGAGCGCGTGCGGCGGGCGGACCCCGACAACTGGGAGGCGCTCGGGCTGGAGGCGCGCATCCACTTCCAGGCGCGCCGCTACGAGCAAGCCGTGGACCGGGCGGTGGAATCCCTCTCGCTGATCTATTTCCAACCCGCGCTGCACCAGCTTCTGGGGCTCTCGCTGCAACGTCTGGGCGAGAACGGGAAGGCGGAGCAGGCCTACCGCTCGGCGCTGGCGCAGGCGCCGGAATTCCCGGCGGCGCTGGAGGCGCTGGGCCGGCTGATCTCGCGGGACCGCGCGCGCATCGGTGAAGGCAGTCTGTACATGGCCCGCGCGGCCCAGTCCCGCCGCCGGGCGAAGGAGCGGCGGCAGGCGGAGCGAGCCGCGTCTCAGCCCGCCGATTCAGGCAAGCCGGGAGGCCTGCCCCAATTGCCAACGGGCCTGCCCCAGTTCGACCGCAGCGGCGTCGCCGCGCCCGCGGACCGCTCGCAAGTGGTGACGGTGGTGGCGGGACTGCCGCGCACGGGCACATCCATGGCGATGCGAATGCTGGCCGCCGCCGGCGTACCGGCATACACGGACGATCGCCGCCCGCCGGACGAAGACAACCCGCGCGGCTATTTCGAGCACGAACAGGCGACGCGGCTGCACCAGGACGCCTCCTGGATTCCACAGGCCCGCGGCAAGGCCGTGAAGATCGTCGCGCATTTGCTTCCCTTCCTCCCGGAGGGCGAACAGTACCGGCTGATTTTCATGCACCGCAACATACAGGAGGTGGTCGCCTCGCAAGAAGCCATGCTCGAGCGGCTGGGCCGGAAGGGCGGCGGACTGTCCGATGCGCGGCTGATGCGCGCGTACACGCAGCAGCTTGTACGGGTGCAGACCTGGCTGCGGCGGCGCGCGGAAGTCCCGGTGCTGGCGGTGAACTACGCCGAGGCGCTGGAGAACCCGGCGGCCACCGCGGCGCGGCTGGCGCGCTTCCTCGGCGAGCCTTTCGACGCCCGGGCGGCGGCCGCCGCCATCGAACCCTCCCTGCGCCGGCAAGGCGCCGCGGCCGGCCAAACCCGCTGAGCCGGGGTTTGTCCCGGGCTTCTTCCTATTTGATCAGCTTCCAGGCGCTGACCAGCAGCACGGCCATCAGGATCACGCGCAAGGCTTTCTCGGGCAGCCGCGGCGCCAGCCGGCTGCCCAATGCCACGCCCGGCAGCGAGCCGGCCAGCAGCCATGGGAGGACGCCCCACTGCACCGTGCCGAAACCGCTGAAAAAAGCTCCGGTCACGGCCAGCAGGATGGCGGCGTGTACAATGTCCGTGCCCACCAGGCGCGCGGCGGGGACGTCGTAGGCCCATACCAGAAAGGGCAGGATGAGAGTGCCGCTGCCAATGCTGGTGAAGCCCACCACGGCGCCGATCAGGGCCCCCCAGCCGGCCGTAGCCAGGTCGCGGCGGCGCGCGCTGCGCCATTGCGGCGGTTTGCCTCGGCGCCACCGCCCACCCAGGGCCAGTGCGGCGGTCACTGCCAGCAACGTGAGGCCGATGGCGTCGCGCAGGTAGCGGTCCGCGGAGGGCGACACCCGGCCCATCGCGTACACGGCCAGCGAACCGGCAATCCCGGCGGGAAGGCTGCCCATCGCCAGCGTCCGCACGATCCGCGGATCCACGGTGCCCTGCTTCCAGTGAATGACGGCCCCCAGGATCTTGGTCACGGAGGCGTAGACCAGGTCCGTGCCGATGGCAAAGCTCGACCGCACGCCCAAGACAAGGATCAGAAACGGCGTCATCAACGTGGCGCCGCCCATGCCGGTGAGACCCACGATGAAGCCGACGCCGAAGCCCATCAGCAGCAGCCCGGCGTGCTCAGGGGACACCATGTGACCGGGGGCAAACACGAACCGCGATTGTAACACTGCCTTGAGAATCGCATTGCGTGCTTGAAGGTGGGGCAGGCGCTTCCGCCTGCCAACATCCTTTCGCGGCAGCGTCCCCAGGACGGTTACGCACCCAAACCCGTTGGCCCCGCCCCGCCGGGCGGCGGGCCTACGGTAGAATCGAAGTTACTCTCTTCATGGCGCCCTCCACTTTCGAGCAGCTCCTCGATCATGCGGCTACCGATCGTGGAATCGACCCCGGCTTTTGGGACATTTGGGGCGTCTACCACCCCACGGCTCCCGAAACCAAGCAGGCCATTCTGCGCGCCATGGGTCTGGCGGCGGACACGCCTGAGGACCTCGAACGCTCGCTGGCCGCTTTGAAGAGCCGCGAGTGGGGACGGATGTTGCCCCCCGCCATCGTGGCGGAGGAGTCCGCTTGCGCCGAATTCGCCCTCAACGTGCCTGCCGAAGCGCTGGGAGAACGCGCTTACGTTGCGGTACGGCGCGAAGACGGCGGCTCGGAGGATTTCGAGTTGCAGCTTTGGGATCTTCCCCAGGATGCCTCCGCGGAAATGGACGGCCGGACGTGGGTGCGGAAAAAGGCCAGCCTGCCGGTCCGCCTTCCGCTGGGCTATCACGAAATCACGGCCCGCGTGGGATCGGCCAGCGCCACCGCCCGTTATATCGTGACCCCCAGCCGCGCCTGGACGGACGGGCGCCTCGGACGCGGCGGACGCGCGGCCGGCATCGCCATCAGCTTGTACGGAGTGCGCTCGGAGCGGAACTGGGGCTGCGGCGACTTCCGCGACCTCCTCGATCTGCTGGATTGGGCCGCCGGCGAAATGGACGCCAGCTTCATCGGCCTCAACCCCCTGCACGCGATTCATAACCGGCGCCCCTTCAACACCAGCCCGTATCTTCCCAACAGCGTCTTCTACCAGAACTTCATCTACCTCGATGTCGAGGGCATGGAGGATTTCGCCGGTGCCCGGCGCGCCCAGGCGCTGCGGCGTTCGCCCGCGGTGGCGGCGGAGATCGAAGACCTGCGCCGCGCGCCGTTCGTGGAATATGAGCGCGTCGCCGCGTTGAAGATGCGGTTCCTGAAGCTGCTCTTCGCCGGGTTCCTGCGGGAGTGGCGGCGGGGATCGGCGTGGGCGCGCGAGTTCGAGGCTTTCGTCGCGCGCGAAGGCGAGCTGCTCGAAACCTACGCAACCTACGAAGCGCTGGACGAGTCCTTGCGCCGGAGCGACCCGGACATGTGGCTCTGGACGCAGTGGCCGGCGGCGTACCAGGACCCGGCCTCGCCCGAAACCCGCGCGTTCCGGAAGCGCCGCTGGCGCGCCGTGATGCTGCGCCAGTACATCCAGTGGCAAATCGATATCCAGTTGCGCCGCGCGCAACAGAATGCCCGCGACCGCCGCCGCTCCATCGGTCTCTATCACGACCTCGCCCTGGCCACCGACCGTTTCGGCGCCGACCTCTGGGGACACCGCGAGTTCTTCATTTCCGGCGCCAGGGTGGGCTCGCCGCCCGACGATTTCTCGCCGGGAGGCCAGGATTGGGCTTTTCCGCCGCCCAACGCCGGCCGTCACCGCGAGGATGGGTACCGCCTGTTCTCCGAGTTCATCCGCAAGAATTGCCGGCACGGCGGCGCCCTGCGCATCGATCACGTCATGCGGCTATTCCGGCTTTACTGGATTCCCGAAGGCGGCGACGCCGCTCACGGCGCCTACGTGCGGGAACGCAATGAGGACCTGGTGCGCGTGCTGGCCCTCGAAAGCGTGCGCAACCGGGTGGTGATTGTGGGGGAAGACCTGGGAACCGTGGAGCCTCAAATCCGCGAAACCCTGGCCCGCTTCGGCATGCTCAGCTACCGCCTGTTCTACTTCGAAAAGAGGCCGGACGGCGAGTTCAAGCGCCCCGACGAATACCCGCGCCAGGCGCTGGTGTCCTCCACCACCCACGATCTTCCGACGCTGGCCGGCTTTTGGACCGGCGCCGACTTGGCAGCGCGGCGCGCCGCCGGAATGCTGGATGAGGACGGCTGGCGCCGGCAAACCGAGGCCCGCGCGCTCGAAAAGCGCAAGATGCTGGACGCGCTGTTCGATCTGGGCCTCATGCCTCCGGACCGGCCGCGCGACCCCGCCGCATACCCGGAGCTGACCGGCGAACTGCACAGCGCGGTGGTGGGATTCCTGGCGCGCACGCCGTCGCAGCTTCTGGCGATCAACCAGGAAGACGTGACCAAGGAGACCGCGCAGCAGAACCTGCCGGGAACCACCTGGCAATACCCGAACTGGGGCAGAAAAATGCGCTTCAGCCTGGAGCAATTGCGCCAGGATCCCGAAGCGCTAGGCTATACCGCCATGTTCCGCGACTGGATCGCGAGGACCGGACGAAGGAATTGCGAAGAGTAGGCGGGGAACCCGAGAGCCAACCCGTTTTGGGCTAAAACCCAATTTGGGTTTACAAAAGTAGTGCTTGCCGAGTTCCCTGCATTCTCCGGACTACCGCCGCTTCCGCTCGATTCTTGTCGAATCCAGGAGGAAGGCCGGCCTTAGCCAGGCGCAGCTTGCAGCGAAGCTATCGCGGCCCCAGTCGTTTGTCTCGAAGTTCGAACGCGGCGAACGGCGATTGGACGTGATCGAGTTCAAAGCCGTGGCCGAAGCGCTCGGCCTCGATCCTCTCCGGATTCTCCGCCGCCTGTATCGGGAGGCCGAGTGAAGATCGCCGCCGTTCATACTCTCATCGGTTGCGGCCCCTATGCGACTTCGCGGCACTGGCGGCAGATACGGCGCGAGATACATGACGCAGTGCGCTCCTGCGAGTGGCCGCCGGGCAGCGGCTCCTTCACGATCTACCCCCAAAGCGGCAAGAAAAGGGGCGAGGGCAATGGGGTGAAGCCCATCCGGGACCGTTTCGTCGCGGACCTTAGGCGGCGTGGTTGGGTGATTGAAGGCCCGTCACAGAACAGGCTTGGGCGCTTCGATGCGGTTCTCCCGGGACCGAAAGGGCCCGTGGCTGTGGAGTGGGAGACGAGCGATATCGCGTCCAGCCACCATTGGATGAACAAGCTCGCCATGCTTCTCGCGAGCGAATCCATCGCTGCGGGCATCCTCGTGGTTCCCTCGCGCGCCATGTGCCCGTATCTCGCGGGACGGATCGGGAACATCGAGCAACTGGAGCCGTACTTCGCGATCTGGAGATCCTTCCCATGCCGGCAGGGGGTGTTGGAGGTCATCGTGGTCGAGCACGATGCGACAAGCGAAGATGTCCCAAGAATACCCAGGCGTGGGGTTGGGCGTCCTCTGGGATGAGCCGGCCCACACCGGGCCGCCGGCGCCACGGCCGCTTGATTCGGTCCGCGACGCTTCGGGTCGGGCGTGCCCGACCCCTGGAGTTTCTACATTTTCCCCGCGGTTTGTTTTGATTCGATTGCCCCCAGCGGAGATCCGCGGTCCCCAAAGTGAGTCTGTCTATATTGAGTTCTATTGACAGACCGGCCCCAGTATGGCATCCTGTTCTTA
>CAIRXZ010000328.1 GCA_903882645.1 uncultured Acidobacteriia bacterium
GTCCTGCGCGTTTCCAAATTGGGAAGGGACTGAGGCATGGGCCTCCTTTCTAGAAGTATTATATACTTCTAGAATTGCCGAAACAATCCAGCCTCCGCGAAAAGCTCCAACATTCATGTCGCACACCCAACTTCAAGGCCGCCAAGCCCGCCCGTCGCATTCGCTGCTATCATCAGCATCAAGGGCTATCCTCCATGCGCTATACAGTCATTCTTGAGCAGGAAGCGGACGGCGGATACGTAGCTACTGTGCCGGCATTGCCCGGCTGCGTGTCCCAAGGCGACACCCGCGATGAGGTCATGAGCAACATTCGCGAGGCGGCGGATCTCTACATCGAAGACTGTATCGCCGCTGGCGACCCGGTCCCGGCTGAAGCCGGAAGAGAGTATTTCGAGCTCAAGACCGGCACGCACCAGTGAAGCTGCCGACGGACCTTTCCGGACAGGAACTCGTGATTAGACCATACATCAACCGTCCAACACAAGGCAATTGACCGCTGCTCAGTCGGGCCGCGGACCGGGATTTCGGAGCAGACGGTGTTCGAACGCCGGCCTGTTGTCGGCCTCCCCGCTACTCCACTTCGAAATCCACCGTGCTTACCGCCGTCTCCGGGCCGGAGGAATGCACAACCTTTAGCTCCAGCCGGTACGAGCCGGGGGTTAGAGTCGCGAGCGGAAGACTGAAGGCGACCGGGACCACGGGGTTTCCCGGGCGAATGAAATTGGTCACGTTGAACGACTCGGGATTGGCCCTTTGCTCACCGGTCTCGCGAGCGACGACGCGGACTTGAAGGCCGAGCGAAGGCGGGTTCGGCCCGGCCAGCAGCGGCTCGTAGATTTCCGCGTATACCAGAGCCTGGTCTGCGCCGTGGAAATGGTTGCTGCCCGAGGGGACAATCTGATGCGAGCCGGCGATCAGTGGCCTGCGGCCCTCGATCAGGGAGTCGTCCAACGCGGAGGCTAGATCCGGAACCGGGCGGCTCTCCTTGGCGAAGGCGATGCCGCTCAGCGCCAGCCGCCGTCCGTCCCAAGGCTCGATCGAGAGCGGCATCTCCGCCTTTCCGAAGCTGTCCTCGCTCGAACTGAAGGCGACGCGCAGGTTGTACTGGCCCGGTCCCAAATCGAACTGGTACTCGTAGTGGTAGGGTTGTTTCGCGAAGGCGGCGGCCTCTTTGTCGCTCTCGAAATCGAGGTTCACCACGTCGCTGAAACGCCCGGCGACGTCGCCATCCTGCCTGTAGGCCAATCCGGCCACTTTCAACTCCGCGTGGGGTTTGCCTTTCACCTTCTGGAGCCTGATGCCGGCCGTTCCGATCTCCATGGCCACGTTGACGCGGGCCGCGTTGGGGCCTCCGTAGAAGTACGGAAGCTGGAGCGAGGCGGTCAGGTTCCCCGCGGAAGTCCCGGCGGCGCGGCTCTCTAGGGTCTTCCCGGCGGCGTTTCCGGCCAATGGGTCCACCGGCTTGGAGCTGCAATATCCCTTGCGCGCCTGCACGTCGAGCCCCGGCCGGTTCACATCGACGCGCAGCGAGTGGCAGCTTCCCTCGGGCATTTCGCCGGGCGTGAAACCCAGCACGTAGTGCTCTTCCTGCTCGTCGGCGATCTTGCCCAATTCACCAACCAGGTCGTTGGCGTTGGCGATCACGCGGCCGCCGGTCTCGTCGGCCAGGGGCCTGAGGCCCGGCTGATTCATCACGTAGGCCGCCACGTTGGCCTTGTTGAAGGCCCCGATAACGGCGGCCATCGGAGCGCTGGAAGCCGGCTCGGTGAACCCGCCGCCGAAAAGCACCAGGGCCTTGCGGCCGCGCACGGAAGCCAGGGAATCCGCTACCATTCTTAGACCGTCCAGAACAGCCTGTTGCGCGTAAGCAGGGGCGGCGTCCTGGGACTGAGAACGCTGGGGCTGAGAACCCGGAAGAGTCGGGGAGCCGCCACGACCCCCTGAGGCGGGCGCCCCGCCTCGCCCGCGAATCTGGGCCGACTCGGTGGTAAGCGAGACCGCCACTTCGGGAGAGGGAGGACCAGGCTGGATGGCGCTAATGGCTCGCGCCAGCGGGCCGGCCGCCGTCGTGAAGTCCTGCGCGACCACGACGGTTCCGAAGAAGTTGGCGACCGCCATGTACCGGTCGGGGCCGGCCCAGGCGGTGGCGAACCTGGCGGCGTCCTTCCGGTACGCGAACTGGTCGGACACCAAGGCCGTGGAGTTGTCGAAGAAGAAAACCAGGAAGTGCTTCTGCGACTCCTCCGGCGAAGCGGCCGTGGCCTCCTGTGAGAAGCTGGCGATGGTCCGCGGCTTGCCGTCTTCCCAAAGGCGAAAATCCTGGGCGCCGAGGTCCCGGACGGGTTTGCCCCTCTTGTCCCTGACCACCGCGTCCACCAGCACCAGCCGGGTTTCCGAGCGGATCACGAGCCGGGAAGAAGACTCGGGATTGCCGGTCTGCGCGGGCGCGAGAAGGGCGAAGAACCCGATGCCGAACGCCAAGGAGTGCGGCCGCGCCATGATTCTACGGAATCTCCACCAAGCCGCTTTGGGCAGCCATGAGCTGCCCTTCGGCATCGCGCACCACCAGCCGGATCAGGTACTCGCCCGGCGCGACGTTGAAGGTGGTCCTGACGACGATGCCCGAGCCTAGCCGGTTTTGCAGGGTCTCGTCGCGGAGGCGCAACTCGACCACCTTCTGGGTTCCGGTCACATAGTTCCCGTTCCGGTCGAACAGGCCGGCTACCACGGTCAGGTCGTTCCGGTTGCGTCCATCCTCTTTCCGGAACGAAAGCTGTCTGACGTCCACCTTCGCCGACACGGAAAGCGTGGCGTCATAATCGCCGGTCTTGAAGAACTGGGTCTGCATGACCACTGGGATGTCGTGCGTCTCCCCGCGCGAAAAGACGGCTTCCTCAATCTCCTCCTTGGCGCGCTCGGCGGGGTCCGCGCTGTAGCGCGGCGCGTAGTAGCCGCGGCGGGCTTCGAGCGTGATTCCCTTGCCGTTCCGCAGCGCGACCTTCAGAGTGTGATACTTGCCATCGAGCTTGAGGTTCTCGGGAACGAAACCGAGCACATAGATATACTCGGGCGCCGCGGACAGGCGGGCGATGCCTTCGTCCAGGTCGTTGCGGCTTTCGAAGAACCGGCCTCCGGTCGCGGCGGCGGCCTCCGCCATCACCTCCCGGTCGGTCAGGGCCGCTTCCTGCGCGAACCGGGGCTTGTCGGTGAGGGTACTTAGCACGGTTACCGCGGTGCCCATTGGGTCGAGGAAAGTGCCATGTCCGTTGATGACCCGTTCACTAGCCTCCCCTACCGGGTTAACGGCGTAGAGGGCGCGGGCATCCAGCGCGTTCACAACCACGTTGGCGCGAACGGCGCGCTCGAAGACGTTCGTCTCGTCCTCGCGCCGCTCGTCCAGCACCTGAAAGCCGGAGGAGATCAGGACGATGGTGCGCTGGCCCGCCATCATGGACAGCTTGCGAACCAAGGCGTCGAACGCGGTCAACGCATATTGAATGTTCCTGTCCGCCAGGTAGATCACCCTCCTGGCGGCGGCCCTGACCCGGCGGTCGGCTTCGTCGTCGGAGAGTTGCTCGCCCGTGCAAGTCACGACCTCCGCTTTGGCGTCCACCACCGCGGCGGGATCGTTCTTGTTCAGGATCATGTTCGCCAGGTAAACGGACAGAATAGGACAGTCGATGGCGGATTGCACGATCTTGTTCTGCGGGCGGATGGCGAGCAAGGTCTGGCGCAGGCGGTCGCGATCATCCGTGAAATCGAGCGAGATCTGGCCTGAGCTGGTGTAGACTCCGGCGCGTTCGTTGGGGCGCAGTGAGGCCAGGTGGCGGTTGACCGCATCGCGCACCGGCGCGAAATCGGTGAACTGCATGTTCACGTCGTCGAAAAAGTAGGCCACGAAGCGGTCCGGCATGGCGGGCGGCGGCGCGGGCGCGACCGCGGTGACAGGCAGCGCCGGCGGGGCCCCCGTTCCAAGCGGCGGGGCGGGCGCCGGCGCGCCGAGCTTCTCGACGGAAAACCTCGAGACGATCTGTGGCTTGCCGCTGTCGCTGAGTTGGAAATCCTCTCTTTCGAGATTGCCCACCGTATGGCCCTGCGCGTCGCGCGCAACCACCGGGACCGATACCAGGTTCACTTTGGTCTTGAAGGTCACCGGCGCATCGCGGGTAGTGACCTCGGCGGTGGGTGGACTCGCGGGCGGTTGAGGCGGCTGCGCAAGACTGCACGCCAGTCCGATTGAGGCCGCCAGACCGAAAGCGCGGACGCGGCCACTCCCCAGCGCGAAGCGGCAGTGCATTCGTATCCAGTGTACTGCCTTGCGGGCGGCAGTTTGTGATGGAAGAGCAACACGTTATGATTGAAGAAGATGCCCCAGATTCTGGACGGAATTCGCGTGCGCGACGCGATCATGAGCGAGCTGCAGCCGCGCGTGGCGGCGATGGCCGCCGCGGGGCGGACGCCCGGGCTGGGCGTGATCCTGGCGGGGCATGATCCCGGATCCCAAATCTATGTCCGCAACAAGATCAAGGCCTGCCAGCAGCTCGGCATTCGTTCGGAAACGCGCACGCCGCCCGAGGACGTCGCCACCGGGGAGCTGATCGAGATCGTCCAGGAATGGAACGGCCGCCGCGACATCGATGGCATTCTGGTGCAGCTTCCGCTGCCCCGGCAGGTGGATTCCAAGCGCGTCCTACTGGCGGTGGCTCCGGACAAGGACGCCGACGGCATCCACCCGTGCAACGTAGGCCGGCTGGTAGCCGCGCTGCCGGGGCCGCGCGCCTGCACTCCGGCGGGCATTCTGGAGTTGTTGAAGCGCTACGGCATTCCCATCGCCGGAAAGCGCGCCGTGGTGGTGGGCCGCAGCGACATCGTCGGCAAGCCGGTGGCCCTGCTGCTGCTCCACGAGCACGCCACCGTGACGATTTGCCATTCCAAAACGGCCGATCTGCCGGCGGTCTGCCGCGAAGCGGATATCCTGGTGGCCGCCATCGGGCGAGCCGCCATGATCACGGGCGACTACATCAAGCCGGGCGCCACGGTCATCGACGTGGGCATGAACCGCATCGATTCGCGCGGCGAGGCGGCCCGCATTTTCCGCGATTCGGCGGACAAGCTGGCGGCGTTCGACAAGAAGGGCAGCCTCCTTGTGGGCGACGCCGATCCCTTCGATGTCGCCGAGAAGGCCGGCGCGTACACTCCCGTGCCGGGCGGGGTCGGGCCGCTCACCATCGCGATGCTCATGGCCAACACCGTGGCGGCGGCCGAAGGGCGGGCCGGTCCATGTTGAGGGTCGGGCTTACCGGCGGTCTGGCTTGTGGGAAGAGCTTCGTGGGCGAGGAGTTGGCGAGACTCGGCTGTCTCCTGATCCAGGCCGATGAGTTGGGGCACGAGGCGCTCGAGCCGGGCGGCGAAGCCTACGATGGCGTGGTGCGCGAATTCGGCCCCGGGATTCTGGCCGCGGACGGCAGCGTCGACCGTTTGGCTCTGGCCGCCGTGGTATTCGGAGATTCCGAACGCCTGGCGCGGCTCAACGCCCTCGTACACCCGGCGGTGGTGCGCCGCGAAGAGGAACTGATCGCCGATTACGCCGCCGGCCATCCGCACGGGATCGCGGTGGTGGAGGCGGCCATTTTGATCGAAACCGGCAGCTACAAGCGCTTCGACCGCGTGCTGCTGGCGACCTGCGCCGAAGAGCAGCAGGTGGAGCGGGCGCTGCGGCGGCAGGGCGTTCGGGAGGCCGACGCCCGCGCGCGCCTGAGCCGCCAGATGCCGCTCGAAGAGAAACGAAAGTACGCCGATTTCGTCATAGATACATCCGGGGAAAAAGAGGATACGCTGCGGCAAACCCGGGCCGTCTTCGAGGCGTTACGGAGAATCGAATCATGAAAGTCCCAAGAGCATTTCTCTGGGCCGTCGTGCTGGCGGCCGGTTTTGTCTATCTCACGTCCGGAACGCGCTGGGACGCCGGCCGCTGGATTCGGCCATTGGTCTCCTCGGGGCGGCTCTGGTCCGAGCCCGCCTCGGCCGCCGGCAGCTACACGGCGGACGAACAGAACAACATCGACATCTACAAGACCGGCCGGGAAGCCACCGTGAATATCACGTCGGTGGTGTACCGCCAGACCTTCTTTTTTCAAGTCTATCCGGAAAAGGGCACCGGATCGGGCTTTGTGATCAGACCTTCGGGCGAGATCCTGACGAATAATCACGTGGTGAACGGCGCCCGTGAGTTGACCGTCACGCTGGCGGACAAGAAGATATACAAGGCGAAGGTGCTGGCCACCGATGCCAGCGCGGACCTGGCGCTCATCAAGATCGATGCCGACAAGAAGCTGCCGGCGCTGACGCTGGGTAATTCCGATTCGCTGGTGGTGGGACAGAAGGTACTGGCCATCGGGAATCCGTTCGGATTCGACGGCACGCTCACCACCGGGGTGGTCAGCTCGCTCAACCGGAAAATCCAGACCGAGGAGGAACGGCAACTGGAAGGCATGATTCAGACCGACGCGGCCATCAATCCGGGCAACAGCGGCGGGCCGCTGCTCGATTCGCACGGCGCCGTCATCGGGATCAACACGGCGATTTTCTCGCAGACCAACGTCGGCATCGGCTTCGCCATGCCCATCAACAGGGCCAAGATGATGCTCGAGGAAATCGAGCAAACCGGACACGTCTCGCGGCCGGCCCTGGGGATCAGCGTTCAGTACGTCAGCGACGATTTGGCCGAGATGCTGCGCCTGCCGGCGTCCGGCGGGCTGCTGATCCAGGAAGTGGAGAGGGGTTCGGCGGCCGACGTGGCGGGCTTGCACGGCCCCCGGCAAGTGGTCATCGTGGGCGGATTCCGCGAGTTGGGCATTGGAGGCGACCTGATCACCGCCGTGGATGGCGAGCCGGTGACAGGCAACGCCTCGCTGCAACACGCGCTGGATCGCAAGCGCGGCGGAGACACGCTCGCTCTCATTATCTACCGGAACGGCTCGACGCAAAAGATCCAGGTGAAACTGGGCGAAGCCGCGCGGGAACTGTAGGCCAGTGGGGCAGCTTGTTAAGCTGCGCGGCGGTTGCCAACCGCCGCGCGAGCCGATTGCCAATCGGCTCGCAGGTTTCCAACCTGCCCCACACGGGCCCAGCCAGCCGCATGGGCTTGGGGAGCCCGTTGTAGCACAGCTATAGTTTCCCCAACACCCGTTCCAGCGCCGCCTGGTCCGCGACGCTCCCCTGGGCGATGCGCGCGGTCCCGCCGCCGCGTCCGCCAACCTCGGCCAGCGCGGCCTTGAGGGCCTTGCCGCAATCCATTCCGGCATCCGCCGATGCGGCCAGCAGCACCGAAGGCGGGTCGTCCAGCGCGGCCAGAAAGACCGCTTTGGGCTGCGCGGTGAAGCTTTGGGCGATGGCGCGCAGATCCTCCAGACTGCCGCGCTCGGCGCGCCGCGAAGCGCGCCGCACGCCGTCCGGACCGGGCGCTTCGGCTTGATATAGCTCCCTTCCCTGGTACGCCGCCAGCTCCAATTCCAGCTTGTGACGCGCCTTTCCTGCCGCGCGGGAGGCCTCCAGTTGCGCCGCCACCAGGCTGGGAACCTCGTCGAGCGGGGCGGAGAACAGTTGCGCGGCGTTCCACAGCGCCTCGTAATCGGCGCGAGCCCGCGCCACCGCCCGCGCGCCGCAGAGGAACTCGACGCGCGTGGTTTGGCGCACCTTATCGATCTTGCGCAGGAGGATGGGGCCGATCTCGCCGGTCGAGCGCACGTGCGTCCCTCCGCAGGCGCTGCGGTCGAGCCCCTCGATCGAAACGATGCGCAGCATTCCTTCGCGCTCCGAGGGTTTCCGCAAGTCGCGCGCTTCGTTCGCGTCCTCGAACCGCACGGCCACCGGCCGGTTCTCGCAGACGATCCGGTTGGCGCGCCGCTCGGCCTCGCGCATCGCGGCGGATTCCACGGGCCCGCCTTCCAGATCGATGGTGGCGCTCTCCGCGCCCAGGTGAAAGCTCACGGTATGAAGGCCGGACATCTCCTCGAAGACGGCGGAGAGCAGGTGTTGCCCGCTGTGCTGCTGCATGTGGTCGAAGCGGCGGCCCCAATCGATGGCGCAATCGGCCGGCCCCTCGGGGAGCGGCGCGGCGACGCGGTGCGCAATGCGTTCGTCCTCGTCGGCGACATCGAGCACGGGAACGCCGCCGATGGCGCCCAGGTCGCATGGCTGTCCGCCGGACGCGGGGTAAAACGCGGTGCGGTCGAGGTAAACGGTAAGCCCGCCGGGCGAGCGCTCGACGACGCGCGCTTGGAACTCGCGCAGGTAGGAATCCGTATAGTAAAGGCGTTCAGTCATGGCGACACTGCCATTTTGCCAGACGCGAGGCGGAGATGCGAAAGCGCGGACCGCGCGCGGCGTGGAGAGTGAAACGCGCGCCTTCCTCCCGGAACCGTTTGGACTCTCAGCGCAACGACGGCTGTGAGCCGCGATTCCCAGTTCTGCCTCCGCTTGTGCCAAGTGGCTTCGCCGTGTGACCATGGTTTTCGGGGCGACCTGATGCTGAGGGAATACGTGAGGTTCATCGAAGGTCAATATCTGGTTGGGGGCACTCGGGTATCCCTTGATTCGCTCGTGTATCTGTTTCGCGAGGGAATATCGGCCGAGAGCATGGTTGATTCTTACCCGGCATTGACGCTGGAACAAGTGCACGGCGCGCTCGCGTTTTACCTGGGGAACCAGAACGAGATCGACGCCTACCTTGCGGAAGGACAGCGCACCGCTGAATCGCAACACGAGCAGTCGAGGCGGACGAATTCGGAGTTGATTGCGAGGCTTCAGCGGGCGCGTCATGCGAGTCAGATTCCAGGCTGACGCCGATCTTGACGGACGCGTACTCCGCGGGCTGCGGCGGGCCGCGCCAGGAGTCGACATCCGGACGGCCAGCGACGCCGGACTCTCTGGGTTGAAGGATTCCGAGGTCTTGCAGATCGCCGCCGACGCTGGACGAGTCCTCGTGAGCCAGGACCGGCGCACCATGCCGTTGTATTTCAGTCGCCATGTGGCCCGTGCGCAGAGTCCAGGCGTCATCCTCCTTCGGGAGGCGATTCCCATCTCGACGGCGATAGAGGAGCTTGCGCTGATTTGGAACGCCAGCGAGGCCGCGGAATGGATCGACCGGCTGGTATGGATTCCACTTTGAAGTCTCCTATCTTTTCCGCATCGTCGGGACCGAGGCGTGCGCGCGCGGGAGCCTCTCAACTCTGTAAATACATATATAACCTGCAAATAGCTGCATAATCGAATCCGGGCGCCAATAGCGGGAGCCACTGGCTACACTGGGGCTTCGTGCAAACTATCTCCTTGCCGGGAGCCGGCGCGAAGGCGCTCAGCTACACGCGTGGGGCGGACGTGCCCCTCATCGAAAAAACCATCTCTCAAGTTCTGGCCGATACCGCCGCCCGGTTCCCGGACCGCGAAGCGCTGGTCGCGTACCACCAGAACAGGCGCCTGACGTGGGCCGGTCTGGACCGCGAGGCTACGCGTACCGCGCGCGGCCTGGCGGGCCTGGGCCTTCGCCCCGGCGACCGCGCGGGCGTCTGGGCCAGCAACTGCCTGGAGTGGATCCTGCTCCAGCACGGAGCGGCGCGCGCCGGGGTCATCCTGGTCAACGTAAACCCGGCGTACCGCTCGCACGAGCTGCGCTACGTCCTGAAGAAGTCCCGCATCCGGGCGCTGTTCCTGCGGGAAAAGGACGCGCGCGCGAACTACCGCGAGATCCTGGCCGACTCGCGCAACGGAGACGGCCTGCCGCTGGATCACACGGTCTGGCTGGGCGACGGGTCGTGGGATGAAATGATCTCCGCCGGCGCGGATTTTCCGCCCGACGCCGCCGCTCCCGGCGATGTGGCCAACATCCAGTACACATCCGGCACCACCGGATCGCCCAAGGGCGTCATGCTCACGCACCGCAACCTGGTGAACGACGGCATGGCCATCGGCCTGTGTTTGAAGTGCGGCGAAGACGACCGCATCTGCTCGCCCGTGCCGCTCTACCACTGCTTCGGCTCGGTCATCGCCTCGATGGTCGCCACGGTGTACGGCGCCGCCCTGATTCTGCCCTCGGCGCAGTTCGACGCGCGGGCCACGCTCGAAGCCGTCGAGCGCGAGCGCGCCACCATGCTCTACGGCGTTCCCACCATGTACGTGGCGGAGCTGGAGCACCCCGAATTCGACCGCTTCGACCTGACTTCGCTGCGTAAGGGCGTCATGTCCGGCGCGCCGTGCCCCATCGAGCTGATGAAGCACGTGGGCCGCCGCATGCACATGGAGCGCATGACCATCCCCTACGGCCAGACGGAATCCTCGCCCGTGATCACCATGTCCAGCGTGGACGACCCGTTCGAACGCCGCGTGATGACCGTGGGAGCGGCGCTGGCCAACGTCGAGGTGCAAATCATCAACCCGGAAACGAAGGAACGCCTGCCCATCGGCGAGCAGGGCGAGTTGTGCACTCGCGGGTTCCTGGTGATGACGGGCTACGACGCCGACCCCGAATCCACCGCCGCCGCTATCGATTCCGAAGGCTGGCTGCACACCGGCGACCTTGCCGTCATGCGGCCCGACGGCTACATCAGTTTCAAGGGCCGCGCCAAGGACACCATCATTCGCGGCGGCGAAAACATCTACCCCCGCGAGGTGGAGGACTTCCTGCACGCCCACCCGAAGATAGCGGACGTCTACGTGGTGGGAATCCCCGATGCCAAGCTGGGCGAAACGGTGGTGGCCTGGGTTCAGTTGAAGGGCGGGGAAGAAGCCACGGCAGAGGAGATCCGCGACTTCTGCCGCGGCACGATCGCCTACTTTAAGGTCCCGCAATTCATCCGTTTCGTGGATGGCTTCCCGATGACGATCACCAAGAAGGTGCAGAAATTCCTGATGCGCGAGCAGGAGATCAAAGAGCGCAACCTGGAAGCCATCGCCAGCCAGGAAACGGCTTAGACCGCGTGTGGGGTCGGGCCTTTTGGCCCGCGATGACGCCTTCCGGCGTCGTCAGCCAGGGCGAAGCCCGGCCGGCGTAGGCGTGCCCGCCGAACCAGGGCCGGGTTCTTGTGGATTCTGGTGGGCCGTAAGCCCCGCCCGCAAGCAAAGCCAGCAGCCGTGGTGAGACCAGTGGTCGCTATAATCGAGGATCACGCCCATGAAAAACGTCGTCATCCTCGGATCGAAGGGCGCCCTTGGCGGACAACTGCTGAAGCTCTATCCCGGCGCGACAGGCTGGGATCGGGAAGATGCCGACGTCACCGATTTCCCCACCCTGCGCGACAAAATCGCGGGTCTTGAACGCGTCCCGGAGGCCATTATCAACTGCGTTGCCTTCAATGACGTGGATGGCGCCGAGGACTGCCCGGAACAGGCATTCCTCCTGAACGCCGAAGTTCCCGGCGAGCTGGCGCGGATCGCCCGCGAACTGGGCGTCCCGCTGGTTCACTACAGCACGAACTATGTTTTCGACGGCGTCCAGGGCGAATACGCCGAAGCGGACGCGCCCGCGCCGCTCTCGGCCTATGGACGCTCGAAGCTCCTCGGCGAGCGCCGGATCGCGGAGTGCGGCGGACAGTGGTACGTGTTGCGCACGGCCGTGATCTTCGGACCCAAAGGCGAGAGCGTTCTTTCCAAGAAGAGTTTCGTCGATATCATGCTCGATCTCTCCCGGAAGCGGGATACCATCCAGGTGGTCGCGGACGAAATCGGCAACTTGACCTACGGCCCGGACCTCGCCGAGGCGACGCGCCGCCTGCTCGAAGGCCTGCCTCCCGCAGGGATCTACCACGTTACCAATAGCGGCTGCGCGAGCTGGTTCGATTGCGCGAAGGAGGTCTTCCGCATCGCCGGGAGGGACGCGACCGCGGTTCCGGTTCCGGCTACCCAGTTTCCGCGCAAGGCGCCGCGTCCCGCCAGGGCCGTCCTGCTCAATACGAAGCTGCCGCCCCTGCGCCCGTGGCAGGAAGCGTTGGCGGAGTTCCTCGCCGGGTCAAGGCCGTAGGGGTCGGACATGTCCGACGCCCGGATATGTACACTCCCGATCCGCGCCTGCGCCTCCCACGTGGGGTCGGGCCTTTTGGCCCGCGATGACGCCTTCCGGCGTCGTCAGCCGGGCGACAGCCCGGCCTGGGTCGGACATGTCCGACCCTTACGGGGCAGCCATCAGCGCGCGGATAACACCGCCTTCTCGTATTGCCTAACTTCGTCGAACCAGGCCATTCCCACGGGAACGCCTTTCCGCGCGCAGTAGGCGTCCCACACGGCCGCCCAGGGCAGGCTCTTTTGCTCTTCGAGCATCGCCAGGCGCGCCGTGTAGTCCATCTTCAGTTCGGCTTCCTTCATCGCGCCAGTGGGTTCCAACAGCGCGATCAGCAGCGCCTTGAGCATGTTGCGCGCGCCAATCACCCAGGCCGCCACGCGGTTGATGCTGGCGTCGAAGTAGTCCAGCCCGATGTGAATCCTGTCGTGGAGGTGGCCGCTGCGCACCAACTCCTTGGCGATCGCTTGCAGCTCGTCGTCCAATATGACGACGTGATCGCTGTCCCAGCGGACCGGGCGGCTCACGTGCAGCAAAATCCCGGGACAGAACAACAACACGGAGGAAATCTTCTCTGAAATCACCTCCGTCGGATGGTAGTGCCCGGAGTCCAGGGTCAGCAGTTTCCGGCGCGATCCCGCGTAGCCCAGGTAGAATTCCGACGAGCCGGGGGTGTAGCTTTCCGCGCCGATCCCGAAGAGCTTGGCTTCCACGGCGTCGAGATGAATCTTCGGATCGATGTCCTCCGCGAAAGTCTTGTCCAGCGAATCCACCAGACGCTCGCGCGGCCCCGTGCGATCGACCGGGATGTCCTTGTATCCATCCGGAATCCAGACGTTGGTCACCGTGGGCGTGCCAAGCTGCCGGCCCATCTCGGCGCCGATCTTCCGGCACCGGATGCCGTGCTGGATCCAGAAATCGCGAATGGCCTTGTCGGCGTGCGTCAGCGTGAATCCATCGGCCGCCTTGGGGTGAGAGAAATAGGTGGGGTTAAAGTCCAGGCCCAGGCCGTTCGATTTGGCCCAATCGATCCAGCCCTGGAAATGGCGCGGCTCGATTTCGTCGCGATCCACGTACTTGCCGCCGTTTTCCAGGTAACAGGCATGCAGATTCAGACGATGCTTGCCGGGAATCAGGCTGAACGCTTTCTCGGCGTCGCGGCGCAATTCGGCCACCGTCCGGGCCTTGCCCGGGTAATTGCCGGTGGCTTGAATGCCGCCGCCCGAGAGCTGCGCGCCGGCGGTCTCAAAGCCGCCGACATCGTCGCCCTGCCAGCAGTGCAGGGAAATCGGGATGGATTCGAGCGTCTTGATGGCGGCATCGGCGTCCACCCCGGCTTCCGCATAGCGTTCCTTGGCGAGGGCGTACGCCTGGGTGAGGTTCTCTTCTTTCATGACATTCTCCTTTATGAACCGGTTAACAAGGCGGCGGCGCGAGCGACCGGAAGTTGGCGTAGGCCCGGTCCCAGGAAGCGCCGCTGGCCGGCTCGAATACGCCGGCGGGGAAGGAGCGCTCAATCAGCGCCCTGGCATCGTCGATCGAAGCGATGGCGCCGATGCCCACCAACTGCATGGCGATGTTGCCGAGCGCGGTGGCCTCCACCGGCCCGGCGAGTACGCGGCAGCCGGTGGCATCGGCTGTGAACTGGTTCAGCACGGCGTTCCGGCATCCGCCGCCGATCACGCGGATCTGTTCGAACCGCGCGCCGGCGATAGTTCCCAGTTGTTCCAGCACCCATCGGTACTTCAGCGCCAGGCTTTCCAAGATGGTCCTGGTGTAGGCCCCCGGCGTCCGCGGCGCGGGCTGGCCGGTCCGGGCGCAGTACGCATCGATGGCGCGCGGCATGTCCTCCGGAGCGGCGAACAGGGCGTCGTCGGGATCGATGAGCGCGCGGAACGGTTCTTCCGCGGACGCCAGATCGCAAAGCTCGCCGTAAGAATGCCGCCCGCCGGACGATTCCCACGCCTTCCTGCATTCCTCCAGCAGCCACATGCCGGTGATGTTCTTGAGCAGCCGGAACGTTCCGCCCACGCCGCCTTCGTTGGTGAAGTTGAGGCGGCGGCTCGCCTCGCTCACGATCGCTTCGGGGATTTCGGTTCCCAGCAAGGACCACGTTCCGGAACTGAGGAACGCGGTCGCGCCGCCGGTTCTCACGGCTGCCACCGCGGAACCTGTGTCGTGGCAGGCCGGGGCGGTCACCACCGCGCCCTTCAGCGCCGCCTGCGCCAGCTCCGGACGCAATCCGCCCAAGGCCGAGCCGGGCTGGACGATGGGCTTCAGAAAATGCGACGGGATGCCGAGGTCGCGCAGCAGTCCGCAAGCCCATGAGCCGGTCCGCCGGTCCAGAAACTGCGTGGTGGTGGCGAAGGTGTACTCGCAGACCTGGACGCCCGTGAGCCAGTAATTCAGCAAATCGGGGATGGTGAGCAGGGACTCCGCCAATGCCAGCAGGCGCGGCGTTCTTTGCGACGCGGCGTAGAGCTGAAACAGGGTGTTCAGCGCCATGAACTGGACGCCGGTGACGTCGTAGATGCGGTCGGCGCCCACCACGCCGCAAGCCTTCTCGACCATGCCTTGCGTGCGCTGGTCGCGGTAGTGGTACGGGTTCTCCAGCAGGATTCCCGATTCGCCGAGCAGCGCGTAGTCCACGCCCCAGGTGTCCACCCCGACGCCCGCGAGCGGCTGGCCGCTTTGCGCCGCCAGGCGCAGGCCGGCTTGCATTTCATGCCACAGCCGGGGCATGTCCCAATGGAGCTCGCCGTTGTAGCGGACGGGGTCGTTGGGAAATCGATGAATTTCGGAGAGCTCCAATTTCCCGCCGCTCAAGCGGCCGAGAATGGCGCGTCCGCTGGTGGCCCCCAGGTCGAACGCAAGCACGGTGGATTCGCCCATTGCAGAACTCATGTTAGCCCAATGGGGCGGACCTCCGGGTCTGCCTTCTTGTCATTTTCTTTCGTACAGGAACACGGAATTCTCCTGGCGGCTCTCGCCGCCGTCGCGGCAAACGGCGAACTGCGCGCCGCGGGTCGCATTGACGGAAGCCTTGTTCCACAGCGCCGCGCCGGCGCATTCGCCGTCCTTGCGCAAGGCGTAGAAGTTCAGGTCGATGGGTTCCAGGCGCTTGAGGTCGTCGTTGAAGTTTCTCGACACGCGCTTGAGCGCGTCGAGGCAGGCATCCTTCGGCGCCATGCCATGCCGCATGTTCTCGACGACGGTATGCGCCCCGCAAACCCGAAGGTTCTCCTCGCCGCGGCCCGTGGACCCCGCCCCGCCGACGTCCTGGTCGAGCCAGAGACCGCCCCCGACGATCGGGGAATCGCCCACGCGCCCGGGAATCTTCCACGCGAGACCGCTGGTAGTGGTCACCGCGGACATCTCGCCCTTCTCGTTCAAGGCGATGCAGTTGATGGTGCCGTGCGGCGGATGGATGGCGTTCTCCCAGGCTTCGGCCAGCAGTTCCTCGCTGGCGTTGGGAAACATCTCCTTGATCTCCCGGAGCACGGCGGCCTTGCGCTGTTCGCTGGGCGGCGCGTCGATCCCCGGTCCCCAGTTGTTGTGCCCGCTGCCGTCGCGCAGCGATTTCTTCCAGGTGAGCCACTGGAGGCGGGATTCCTCGGTGAGCAGATCCTCTTCCTTGAACCCCATGGCCCGGGCGAAGCGAAGCGCCCCTTCGCCAACGAGCATCATGTGGTCGGTCTGCTCCATCACCATGCGGGCGACCTTGGACGGCGTCTTGATATTACGCAGCGCGCCGACGGCGCCGCCGCGCCGCGAGGGGCCGTGCATGCAACTGGAATCCAGTTCCACAACGCCTTCCTCGTTCGGCAGGCCGCCGTATCCGACGCTGCTGTCCCGGGGGTCCAATTCGACGATGTTGACGCCGGCGATGACGGCGTCGAGCGTATCGCCGCCGGCCTTGAGGATTTCCATGGCCTTGGCGCAGCAGTTCACGCCCCCATTGTTGCGGTTGGCGCTGGAAATGACGACTGCCCTGGGGCGCGCCTGCGCCGCGGCGTTGCGGATGGCCGGGAGCGCGGCCGCTCCCAGGATTGCGGCGCGCCTGGTGAACGTCGTGTCCTTCATCGTGGTTCCTCCTTCGGTTTGCGCCGGCGCGGCGGCCGGAAGACCCACATTATGTCATACGGCGCGCAGCGCCGCGCGCGCCGGCCAAGTCCCTGGCGACGGCCCGGACCCCTTCTTTGGCCGGCTCGACGCGGGAGCCGTGGGCGAGAACCACGATCCCGGCGCTTATGGACTGCCGTGGATGTAGGCCCGCATGTGATGCAGTTCCTCGGTCTTGAGCGCCAGCTCGTGCTTCATGACGTCGCGCATGGAAAGGAAGGCGGCCACGCGCCCTTCCCGCATCACCGGCAGGTGCCGGCAGTTGTGGGCTTGCATGGCTGCCATGGCCTCCTCGATGGAAGCGGATTCGTCGATGGTGGCAAGTTGAGCGCTCATCACGCTTCCGACCGGCGTGGTTTCGGCGTCGCGCCGTTCCAGCACCACGCGGCGCATCAGGTCGCGTTCGCTGAACACCCCCCGCAGTTCTCCCCCGCTGAGAACCAGGATGGCCCCGCAATTAAGCTCCGCCATGCGCCGCGCGGCGCCGGCCACGGTGTCGTCCTCTTCCACCCAGAATAGCTGGCGGTCGCCCACGATATCGCGGACTCGAGACATCATTTCCCTCCGGTTTGGTTCTGGGTTGCACTATATCACAAACCCGGGGAAGTCGGGCGAACGGAAGCCGGCGCTCCGATGCGGGATAGAATGAAGCCGGGGCGGGTCTCCCATCCGATGGCTAATAGGCTGCGGTTCGAATGTCAATCCAGGTGTACGGAGTGTTGCCGCCGGCAAGGGTTCGTCTACCTGACGGAAGGGGACCTGAAGCGCGCGGCGGAGTTCCTCGGGATGACGGCCGCCGCCTTCGAACGGAAGTACGTCTACCGCACGCGGAACCGGCGGCGCTTGAAGGTCCCACGCGACTCCCACTGCCACTTTCTGGAGGATGGGGGATGCTCCATCCATCCGGCCAAGCCCACCCAGTGCCGCGCGTTTCCCTTCTGGCCGGAGCTGCTCGAGAGCCGCCGCGAATGGCGCAAGACGGCCCGGTATTGCCCAGGAGTGGGCAAGGGGCCGCCGATCGGAATCCAGGCGGCCCGGGCAGTGGCGCGAGAGATGCGCGAGGCTCACCCGGCGATGTACGACTGACTGACGGCGAGACAACCAGGCAGACCGGGAGGTCCGCCCCACTGAATCACGCGAGCGATCTTGCGGCGGGCTTGGCGAAATAGGTCAGGATGACGCCGGCGCCGGCGCGCGCGATGGAGGTCAGGCTCTCCATCATGGCGCGCTCCTGGTCCAGCCAGCCGTTGCGGGCGGCGGCCATGATCATCGCGTATTCGCCGCTCACCTGGTAGGCGGCGATGGGAACGTCGAAGCGCTGGCGGGCCTGCCAGATCAGGTCGAGGTACGGCATCGCGGGCTTGACCATGACCATGTCCGCGCCCTCCTCGATGTCGAGCTCGATTTCGCGCATGGCCTCGCGCCCGTTGGCCGGGTCCATCTGGTAGCCGCGGCGGTCGCCGAACTGGGGCGCCGATTCGGCGGCCTCGCGGAAGGGGCCGTAGAATACCGACGCGAACTTGGCGGCGTAGGCGAGGATTGGAGTCTTCTCGAAGCCGCCGGCGTCCAGCGCCCGGCGAATGGCGCCCACGCGGCCGTCCATCATGTCGGAGGGCGCCACGATGTCCGCGCCCGCGCGGACGTGCGACAACGCGGCCTTCGCCAGCCATTCCAGCGTGATGTCGTTATCCACCGCGCCATCCTTGATATAGCCGCAATGGCCGTGGCTGGTGTATTCGCAGTTGCAGACGTCGGTCATTACCAGCAGCCCGGGCGTCTCGCGGCGGATGGCGCGGATGGCGCGCTGCACGATGCCGTTCTCGTCGTAGGCGCCGGACGCCATTTCGTCCTTCGATTCCGGCAGCCCGAAGAGGATTATGCCGCCGATGCCCAGCGCCTGAACCTCGGCGCACTCCTTCACGAGTTGGTCGATGGACATTTGGTAATTGTCCGGCATGGAGCCGATTTCGCGCTTGACTCCCTCGCCCGGGCACACGAACAGCGGAAGGATGAACCGCGCCGGATCGAGGCGCGTTTCGCGCACCAGGCTGCGCAGGGCCTCGGTGGCGCGCAGGCGGCGGAGACGATGAGTCGGAAATGGCATGGAAAGGCAGCTTTCAGCCGTCAGCCATCAGCCTTCAGCCAAACCCAGCGGCGCGCCGCGGAGCGGCGCCGCCAAGGCTGATGGCTGACGGAGATTCTTCGGCATCTACCTGGATTGTAGCGCCGGCGGGAATGCAGAAGACAGGAGTGCAGAAGACAGGAGACAGAAGCCGGAGGCAGCAGTCGCTCGCGCTTCATCCAACCACTACTTGTTCCTGCTGCGCATCCGGCGGCAGGGAGCGCAAGGAATCTTCCCGTCTGTGTTCGAGAATCAGAGCGATGGCTGCGCTCAGACTTGCCAAACATTCCTCGCGGGTCCTGCCTTGGCCGTTCGCGCCAGGCGCCTCGGCGCAGTATGCAATGTGCCAGGGGCCATCCCGCTCCACGATCGCCGTGAACTCGTTGCGCATATGCCTCTAATTGTGTCCCCTGGGCGCCCCAGCGGCACGCCGCGAAGCGGCGCCGCCAAAGCTGAACGCTGAAAGCTGAATGCTGAAAGCTATTTCTCTATCCGGTGGTAGACTTCCACTTCTTCCAGGACGTTCAGGCCGGCCGAATGGAGGAGTTCGATGGCGGCGTCCGGCTGGTTGAAGCGGAACACGAGGGCCGCCCGGCCCTCCCGGCCCAAGGTGAAGCCGTACATGTACTCGATGTCGATGCGGGTGTCCTCGAACAAGGCGAGCAACTCGCCGAGGCTGCCGGGGCGGTCGGCGATCTCCACGGCCACGACTTCCGTGATGTTGACCAGGTAGCCGGCCTGCTCCAGGAGCGCGCGGCTGCGCTGCCAGTCCGAGACGATCAGCCGCAGAATCCCAAAACGCTCGGTGTCCGCCAGCGTCAGGGTGCGGATGTCGATGCCGGCCTCCGCCAGCAACTTGCATGGCTCGGCCATTTGGCCCGGCCTATTTTCGAGGAAGAGCGACAGTTGGCGTATCTTCATTGCCGTACCTCGTCCAAGTTCCTTCTATAGCCACCAGGCTTCAGCCAACCCCAGCGGCAAGCCGCGAAGCGGCGCCGCCAAAGCTGATGGCTGACGGCTGATGGCTGAAAGCTATTCATTGCCTGCGGTCGATCACGCGCTTGGCCTTGCCCTCGCTCCGCTGGATGCTGCGCGGCGCCGCGAGCGTGACCTCGACGCGCAGTCCGAGCGCCTGTTCCAGCGCGTCGCAAAGCCGGCCGTGCAGCCCTTCCAGGGCGCGGACCTTGTCGCTGAAAACCTCCGCCGTGACTTCCACCTGCGCTTCGATGTTGTCCAGGCCCTTCTGGCGCGTGAGGACGATCTGGTAATGCGGCAGGGCGCCCTCCACGGCCAGCAGCGCGGCCTCGATCTGCGACGGGAACACATTGACGCCGCGCACGATGATCATATCGTCGCTGCGCCGCCCGATCCGTCCAATGCGCCGCACCGTCCGGCCGCACGGACATGGCCCCGGAGCGAGCGAGGTGATGTCGCGCGTGCGGTAGCGGATCATCGGCATGGCCTGTTTGCTCAGCGTGGTGAGGACCAACTCGCCTTCCTCGCCCTCCGGCAGCGCGCGCCCGCTCTCCGGGTCGACGATCTCGGGGTAGAAGTGGTCCTCGAAGATGTGCAGTCCGTTGTGGCACGGGCACTCGATCGCCACTCCGGGGCCGATGATTTCGGAAAGCCCGTAGATATCGAACGCCTGGATGCCGCTATCGGTCTCTATGTGGCGGCGCATGGATTCGGTCCAGGGCTCCGCGCCGAAGATGCCCGCGCGCAGCGGCAGCTCGCGGATGTTCACGCCAAGCTCGGCCGCGCGTTCCATCAGATGGATGAAGTAGCTCGGGGTGCAGCAGATGGCGGTGACGCCGAAATCCTTCATCACCATGATTTGGCGGTCGGTGTTGCCGCCCGAGACGGGGATCACGGTGGCGCCCAGAGACTCGGCCCCATAGTGCGCGCCCAGCCCTCCCGTGAACAGGCCGTACCCATAGGCGTTCTGGATGATGTCGCCGTGGTTCAGGCCGCAGGCGGCGAAGGCGCGCACCATCACGCTGGTCCAGACGTCCAGGTCCGCCCTGGTGTAGGCCACCACGATGGGCTTGCCGGTGGTTCCGCTGGAGGCGTGCAGCCGCACCACGTCCTCAATCGGGCTGGCGAACAGTCCGAACGGGTAGGTGTCGCGCAAGTCGGCCTTGGTGGTGAAGGGAAGCCGTTCGAGGTCGCCGAGGCCGCGAAAGTCCGCGGGCTGGAAGCCGCGCGCGTCCAGCCGCTCGCGGAAGAGCGGGACCCGGGCGTAGGCGCGGCCGACCACGTTCTGCAATCGCGCGAGCTGCAACTCCCGCATGCGCGCCGCCGGCAGATAATCGGGCGTGCTGGCCGGATGGAAGGCGCCGCCCGGCGGGTCCCAGCTCACCGCGGGGCCCCCGCCGCGCAAGCGCGGCCGGTGAGGAATGCGTCAGGAATCATACGGCGAAGTCCGATTGTAGCGCGTCCGGCGGGGGGATTCGCCATCGTGCCGGTACGGCCGGGGCGCGCGACATGCACAGCCCGCGGGGCGAAAGAGAGTAGTCCACGGCGTGAGCCGTGGGACTAGGACCGCGCGGAAAAGCCCCGGATGGGGCGGAAGATTGCTCCGCCGCGATCCTTTACCCGTGCCAGACCCGCAAACTATAATCGGGGTTTGCGCTGGAGTTCGAGTGGGATCCACACCGCGTGAAAGAAGAGACTATGAAGGGCGCGCCCATTAAACGCAAGGCCACTCGCCGGGCCGATGCCGACGAGATACTTCCGGAGTATGATTTCAGCCGCGCCGCGCCCAACAAGTACGCCTCCCGATATGCCGCCGGAAGCGCCGTAGTGGTACTGGAACCCGATGTAGCCGCCGTGTTCCCAAGTTCGGGAGAGGCCAATGAGGCATTGCGCGCCCTTGCCGGAATTATCCTGAAACAGCGCTCCCGCCGCCCGGCGTTGCGCCGCGACCTCTAGACGGAGCCTTTTCCGGTGGAGTCTCGGAAGGTCGTGGGGTCCCCTGCCAGACGAACATCTCTACGCGAGGGCCGACTGCGAGTAAATGCGTCTGCCCCATTTGCCGACCCCATTTTCCCGCGCGGCAGGGTCAAAGGAAAGGAAGCCCGTTTTTTCGCCACAACATCCTTTTTCCGCGCAAGTCGCTCAGTTCAGGCTGGCGGGTCTTCCCCTAGCGGGGAGATGAAAGCGTTATGGCCAGAAGACTTCGCATGTTTGACCGCCGACGACGAATCCCCATCGATCATGCTCCGCGCTGCTGAACCGTTCCAAAGGGTCATAGCGGTGAGACAAGAACGGCAGGCCACGGAGAATCCATAGCAAGGCGACGTTCCGTTCGCATTCTCGATGAAGTCGCTTAGGCATGCAAATTAAATTGAACCCTTGCGTAAAATGACGCTCTGGACACAGAAGGGCCGATTCCTCGTAGAGATGGGCGAGCTCGTATTCGTTGCCGCCCCGATAATCGCCGCCCGCTACTTTGAACGCCGTTCTCGGAGGACCATTGCTCCGAGCGTTGCACAATCCGCGACAACCAGACGCATCCCATTTCGCTCTGAACCCCGACGGCCAGGCATAATGGTCCTTCCGCTGACGCACACATCCGTCCCATAACAAAAAGGGGCGTGGGCGCTTTGGAAGTCGGCAACATGGAAGAAAGTTGTTCGTCAACGCCGAAAGTTGCTTCATGCCCTGACTGCCGTCGGCATCGATCACCATATCGATTGCGTCTTGCTCTTTCATCTTCCTCAAGGGGGCTAGTTCAAAAATCCCATTAGATCCCATATGTGATCCATTATCCCGGCGGCCATCGCTGCCGTAGTCCGCAGCGATCCGTGAACCCTGCACACATTGTAATTTGCGAAGCGAAGCGCCAGCGCGGCGCGAAGATACGCGGAGCGTACGCGGAGCGGGTCAGCCTGAACCGCCCGGTATTCGGCGCTGGCGGGGGCGGCCAGGACATAACGCAGTTCAGGCTGGCGCCTTTTCACCCGAAATACTAGCCGAAGTCCAGCAGTTCGAAGAATAAGCTCTTCGCGTTACCGTGCGATGTATCCCCATTTGCCTGCGGCAAGGTCGCCAGTTTCCACCGGTGCTAAGCCATGCACAAAAGACCCGGCGAAGGCAAACTGCGGCTCGATCACAAAGTGCCCTTGCTTGTCTATGTAACCCCATTTGCCGGTTGGAGACTGTCCGACCCGGACTGCTGCCAAGCCGTCTGAAAAACCACGGCCATCGTCAAACTCTGGATTAATCGCAAACTGTCCCTGCTTGTCTATGTAGCCCGATTTGCCCTTATTAAACTGACCGATCTCAACTAACGCTAAGCCTTCTGCGAAGGGGTCGGCGAAGGCAAACTGCGGACTAATCACGAACTGCCCTTGCCTGTCTATGAAGCCCCATTTACCAGTTGGAAAGCGGCCCATCTCAACTGGCGCAAGTCCGTCCGAAAAAGTCATCGCATTGCCGAACTGCGCCTTGATCACAAGCTGTCCTTGTTCGTCTATGTAGCCCCATTTGGCAGTTACAACGTTGCCAATTTGGACCGCCGCCAAGCCGCCTGAAAAGGAACGGGCAAGACCGAACTGCGGCTTAACAACGAAGCGCCCCTGCTTGTCAATGTAGCCCCAGGTCTGTCCAAGGAAGGTTCCGGCAAATGACTCCGCGTCCGTGTCGGGGGTAATTTCGACCGCCGCTAAGCCCTCTGAAAAGGAATCAACCTTGTTGAATTGTGGATTGATGACAAAATGCCCCTGCGCATCGATGTAGCCCCATTTGCCGGTGTGTTCGTCGCCGATTCGGACGGCCGCCAGGCCGTCGGAAAAAGAACGGGCCTCGTCGAACTGTGGATTGATGGCGATTGCACCGGTGCGCAGCTGCGAGGATAGCGTCGCGCTGCCGCGATTCGAACCGGTTCCGCAGGCCGACAGTGAAAGTACCGCGGCCAAAGCTAGCACAGTCGCGAAGTGAAGCAATTGCCTGAGGCCCCCTTTTCACGGACTCGGAAGAAGGAATTGTCCAAACCCGACGCCGCCTGTACCCCGCACGTCCCTGAACATGGTAGCGGTGTCGGCAGCCAGAAATACGCTGATCGTGCCTTTCTTCGTCCGCTCGTACAGTGCGGTCCGGTGACTCAGCAGATATTCGTGTGGGACCCGCAAGCAGCAGAAACTTCTCCCGTCCCTGCTCTGACAGACGCAATACGTCACTGAGATGGTCGGAGATTCGAGGTCTTCCAACGGAAATTCAAAAGCCCACGCTGGCTGCCCTCCCCATGACTTTTCCGTCGGATAGTAGCGCGAAACCCGGACCTTTCCATCAGTTGCCCCGTGGGTACCGCGGAACCATCTAAGGCCGGCTGATCGTTCAGACATTAGCCTCCGTGTTCTCGTCCTGCGAGTCGTATTCTCGCGAGTCGTTCTTTCCTCTAGGAACCGTCTTCGCCCCCGCAGGGGGGCGTTGTCGCCCTGCCAGAAAAATCCAAACCGGGAAACCCTGTTTTTCCAGGCGATCACCCGAGTCGACGAAACTACCCGCTCCTCTTTCGCGCGGTTGCGCTCAAAGCTTTGTTTTCGGCCGCGAATCTCTTAAGACACGGTTCGAATGTCATACCCACTTGACGGGCTTCGACCGAGATGCCTTGCTCTTCCTCCATGCATTTGTCGTAGAGCACATCGAATTCACCGGCGGACTGCTTCATTTCTTGGGCCAGGGCGTTAATCTCGGCGATACCCTTCTCGTATGCCCACTCGGCGGCCTCCCGCAATCCGCCGTCGTGCGTTCGGAAGAACTCGCCTTGGAATCGTGCGGAACTTTCCGAAGGACTATAGGACCGCCAGCGAACAATGACGTGCATCAGGTTTGCCTTTGCGCGCATAAGCTCATTCATGGCCTTGAAATGTGAGGTGATTCGCTCGCGGAGGGGACCCAACACGTTTGGCGGAAGCAGCCTGACCGCGACAACCAGCTTATTTCGTTCGTCGAGTGACTTGTCGCACGCCCGAAAGAACTCGTCGTACGTCATGTTACCGGGCGTCTCCATGACCGATTCGGTTGAACCTTGCTCGTTAAAGAGGATTTCCCGTAGGCGGGCAGACGTCTCAGCCACCAACTGGCGTTGGTGTTCTACGAGTTGATGCTGGTGCCACGCGTAGCTGCCAAGCAATAGTGCGCAACACAGGACTGGAGCACCAATCAGGGCCAGTCGATAGGCACGCTTCCTAGCCCTCGTAGGATGAGCAGGAACCATCGGAAAACACTCTTCCCCTTTCACGCCCGGCGTGTTTGCCCTTTTTCTTGCCGCCGTCTTCGACGGGTATCACAACGCGCGACGCAACGCAAGCCGCGTCCTGCTTCGAATCGAATCGCGCGTCTTCCTGGGGGAAACGGCTCGGGGAAACGGCCCAGCCTGAACTGAGCGAGTTTCGTGGAGCCGGGACGCGCGGAGAACGGATCGTGCCAGAAAAGTCCTAGGGCTGTATCGGAAACGCTCCGGCTGACATGACCCTCGGGCGCGCGCGCAATCCTCGGGGCCGGAGCGTTTTCGATAGAGCGACTTGA